>SLMP01000126.1 GCA_007133465.1 Nitriliruptoraceae bacterium
AGCCGCCGGCTGGCGAGCCCGCCAAACCGCCGACGGCCGCCGCACCTGGACCCACCAGCGCACCGCACTGACCATCACCACCGTGCCCGCCACCTGGCGCCCACCAGGCACCGACCCACCCGACAGCAGCCCACCCGCCGGCAACAGCCCACCCGACGGCACCGGGCCACCCGGCGGGAGCAGCCCGCCCGGGTCCGGGTCACCACGGCATCCGCCCGGCGGCAACGACCAGGCGTTCAGCGACCGGGGCCGCGAGACGCAAGGGCTGCCACCCCGCCAACCCCAACCCCCACCCGACCCCGACGACGACGTCCCCTTCTAGCAACCCCCGGGATGGATCGGGACGGCAGGCCGGATTGACCCCTGCCATCCACCTCTGGTGAACCGCGCCTCGACCCCCCGAGGCGCGGTTCCCCCTTGCCTGCGGACGAGGTTGCCAGGGACGCCGACCACCTGCCGCAACGACGGGGTGAGCGACGGGCGGAGGGTCGCCCCCGCAGCCGATCAGGAACCGGCGGGTTCGTCGTCCTCCTGGGCCACGTTGGGATCCTCGGCCACGTCCGGCTGCCCGGCTTCGAGAGGGCTCTCGGCTGCATCCTCGGAGGAGCCGTGCCCTTCACCGGTAGGCGCCGGATTCCCCGGCGTCGTGCGAAGCTCGTCGGTCGCCTCAGCCTCGCCCCGGTCGCCAGCCTCGCTCGGGTCGCCAGCCTCGCTCGGGTCGCCAGCCTCGCCGTCGGAGTCGACACCGGTTCCGGTGACGGCTGCCTCGGTGCCCGGCACCTCGTTCCGAGCCGGGTCGTTCCGAGCCGCGTCTTTCCGAGCCGCGTCGTCATCGCCTGACGGCGCCTCCTCGGACACAGCCTCCGTCGTGAGGGTCGTCGGCTCCGCTGCCTCTCGCTCGCCCTTGGCTTCGGGCGGCGGGGCGGGGCTTGCCCAGCCCGCCGCCTCCGCGACCGGTGCCGCCACGATCGGTCCCGACGGTGTCGTCGTCGCAGCGTCCTCCCGCTCCGCCGGTGCGGTGGTTGGCTCCTCGTCTCCCGGTGACGCCGGCGCGATGGCGGGCGCCTCGGCTTCTGGCGACGCTGGCAACGCATCCGCGGCCGGCGGGACGGGCTCGGCGCTCGGCTCCGGAGGCTGCGGCACGGTCTCAGGTTGCTCCGACGAGACTCCCCCCTCAGGAGCGGGCGCCTCAGGAGCGGGCGTCTCGGGTTGCTCCGATGAGGCTCCGACCTCCGGCGCGGGCGCCTCAGCCGCGGGGGACCCAGGCGCGGTCGACTCAGACGGAGGCGCAGGGGCAACCGCACCGGGATCGTCCGCGGTCGGCACCGCGATCGTCGCCGGCCCCTCCAGCACCTCCGACCCGTCGGGCAGCCGCCGCTTCGTCTGGCCCGACGCCCACTCGATGGCCTTGGTGTGCCGCTCGTCCGGCGTGATCCCCGCCGCGACCATGCGGTCGAAGACGGCCCGGGCCGGCTCCGCCTCACCCTTGCGGGCGTGGGCCCACATCAGGTCCCGGAACGACGGCTCGTCCACGACCACCCCGCCGTCCTGGAGCGTGGCGAGCAGCTCACCGGCCCGCTCGAGCTGGTTGCCCCGCGTGAGCGCGCCGACGAGCTTCGACCCGTCAGCGCTCGTCGGGGCGACCTTGTTCTCCATCATGTGGGACAGCAGCGCGACCGCGTCGTCCACCCGCTTCGCGGTGACCAGGGCGTTGAGCAGCGATCCGTAGTGGCGCCCGTGGGTCAGGGTGCCGGTGACCCGCAGCTCCTCGAGCAGGGTGCGCGCCTCGTCCAGGCGCTTGGCACGGACGAACCGCTCGACGAGGTCACGTGCGACCCGGCGGTCGGCCGGGACACCGTGGGCGGTCGTCGCCCGGAACAGCTCCAGGGCGAGGTCCAGCTCGCCGGCATGGAGGTGCCGGGTGAGGATGTCGGCGGCCTTCTGCGGTGGGATCGGCACACCGAGGATCATCATCCAGTCGAGCACCCCGGACGCCGCCGCGAGCGACCCACGCGCGAGGCTCACGTCGATCAGGCCTTCGAGGTTCTCCCCGGTCGGGATCCGTCCGTCGTCGACCAGGCCCAGCGCCGCAGCCCACGCCGCGTCCGCGTCGCCGCTCGCGATCCGGGCCTGCAGCACCGCGTTGCGGTGGAAGCTCGTCGGCTCCGCCCCCGCCTCGCGCATCGCGACCAGCGAGGCCTCGGCGGCGGCGGCGTCGCCGACCTTCGCGTGGGCGAGCAACAGCTCGGTGTGCACGTCCCCGGGCAGCCGCACCCCGGCGCCTTGCAGCCGCTCGAGGAGCTCGTAGGCCCGATCGGTGTGGCCGGCACGGGCGATCATCGCGATCAGTGCCGTGGCGAGCCGGGGTTCGGGGGCACGGCCGACCTGGAGCATCAGCTCGACGACGGTCCGGGTGTCCTTGATCGCCCGCCGCTCGAGGCAGTCCCGCAGCAGGCGCTGGTAGTCCGCGTCGGACGCCGCCTGCCCACGCTGAGCCATCTGCCGCGCGACCGCACGCGCCGCCGGGAACCGGCCCGACGCCACGTACAGCGAGAGCACCCCCGGCGCGTGAGCCGGATCGGGCTCGCGGCCCTCGTCGTGCAACCGGTCGAGCTCCCGCAGCGCGTCGGCCGCCCGGCCGGCCCGCCCGGCGGCGAGCGCGAGGTCCCAGCGCACCTGCGGGTCGGGCTCGATGCCGGCCGCCTGCATCCGCCCCAGCACCTGCTGCGCGCCGGCCACGTCACGGTTGTCCAGGTGCGCGGCGAGCACCAGCCGCCAGTGCTGCTCCTCGACGGTCACGCCCCGCTGCTCCATCGAGGCGAGCACCTGCGTGACCATCCGCAGGTCGCCGGAGAAGCGGCGGAGCGCGTCGGTGTAGCGGTCGTCGGTCGTCACGGCTGGTTCCCTCCCTGCGCCCGCAGCCGAACCTCGGGGAGCGCACGACCCCACCGGGGGGACCGCCGCGTCCGCGTGCTCGACGGGCTGACGCACCTACCCACGTGCGCCGGTGGCCGGCCGGCTCTCGGCCGTGCCCGCGACCGTAGCGGCTCCACGGCCCGGGGGCCGACCCCCCGCCGTCCCTCGCGGCCGAGGCTACGGTCGGCCCCGGCCGCGGTCGCTACGCGACCGTGCGACGACGGGAGGCCGGGACCGTGTCCGTGCGCGAGCTGGTCGTCCTGGGGACGGCGAGCCAGGTCCCGACCGTGCAGCGCGCCCACCACGCCGCCCTGCTGCGCTGGGACGACCACGCGCTGCTACTCGACCCCGGCGAGGGGGCGCAGCGCCAGCTCGCCTGCGCGGGGCTGACCGTCACCCCGATCCGTCGGATCTTCGTCTCGCACGCCCACGGCGACCACTGCCTCGGCCTGCCCGGCATCCTGCAGCGCCTCGCGCTGGACCGGGCCACCCACCCCGTCGACGTCCACTTCCCCGCGGCCGCCCAGCCCTACCTCGAACGGCTCCGCCACGCCGCCGCCTACGACGACGTGAGCGACGTCCGGCTGCACCCCGAGGAGCCCGGGACGGTGGTCGGCGACGGTCCGCTGCGGGTCAGCGCACGCGCCCTGTCGCACCGCATCCCGACCCTCGGGTGGCGGTTCGAGGAACCTCCCGGCCGGACGTTGCTCCCGGCTCGGCTCGACGCGGCCGGCATCCACGGCAGCGACCGCGCCCGACTGCTGCGCGACGGTGCGCTCACTCGCGACGGGCGGACGTTCCACCTCGAGGACCTGAGCGCCCACCGGCCCGGGCAGTCGGTGGCGGTCGTGATGGACACCCGCTGGTGCGACGCCGCGCTCGAACTCGCGGCGGACGTCGACCTGCTGCTCGTCGAGGCGACGTTCCTCGCCACCGAACGCCACCTCGCCGAGGTGGCTGGGCACCTGACCGCGGGACAGGCGGCCCGGCTCGGACGGGAGGCCGGCGCACGGCAGGTCGTGCTCACCCACTTCTCGCAGCGCTACCCCGACCTCGCCGGCCACCTCGCCGAGGCACGGCTCGAGGCCCCGGAACTGGACGTGGTCGTGGCGCACGACCTCGACCGCTTCGCGCTGCCGCGGCGCCGGCACCGGGCGGAGCCGTGACGGGCGGGTGGACGCCTGACGGGACGAGGCGCCGCTACAGGACGTGGTCGAGGCCGACGACGAGCCCGTCCAGGTCGGCGACCCGCCGACAGCCGAGCAGCACCCCCGGCATGAACGAGCTGCGGTCCAAGGAGTCGTGGCGCAGCGTCAACGTCTGGCCCTGACCGCCGAAGACCACCTCCTGGTGCGCGACCAGCCCGGGGAGGCGGATGCTGTGCACGCGGACGCCCGCGTGGTCCGCGCCCCGGGCGCCGGGGTGATCCTCGTCGCCGAGCGGGACGTCGGGGGCGGTCTCGCGGGCCTCCGCGATCATCTCGGCCGTGCGGAGCGCGGTCCCCGACGGCGCGTCGACCTTGCGGTCGTGGTGCAGTTCGATGACCTCCACGTGCGGTAGGTGCCGGGCGGCCTCCGCGGCGAAGCGCATCAGCAGCACGGCGCCGATCGCGAAGTTCGGGGCGAGGAGGGCGTTCGCGGTGCCGTCGCGGGCCAGCGACTCCGCTCGGGCGAGGTCCTGCGCGCCGATCCCGGTGGCGCCGACGACGGCATGGATGCCGTGCTCCAGCAGCCAGCACAGGTTGGCGCCGACGCTGCCCGGACCGGTGAACTCGACCGCCACCTCGACGTCCGCTGCCGTCAGTGCCGCGAGGTCCGCCGCAACGCGCAGGTCGCCCCCGACCCCGGCGACGTCCGCGACGGCGTCACCGGCACGCGATGGGTCGACCGCCGCGACGAGGTCGAGGTCGTCCGCGGCGGCCACGGCCCGGCACACCTCGGCTCCCATCCTTCCGGCGGCTCCGATGACCCCGACGCGCACGCTGCCTCCGTCCTCGTTCGATGCGACCGCCAGCCTACGCGGCGGTGACCGCGGCCCGGGCGAGCGCGAGCCGGGTCGTCGCCGCAGGGAACGGGGACGCGTGCAGCACCGCGTCGGGGCCGCGCCGGCCGCCGAGCGCCTCGCGGCACAGCGCGGCCAGGTGGGCGAGCTCCTCGCGCTGGGTGGCGACGAACGCCGCGCCGGTCGGTCCGCCGTGGCCCGGCACGACCGTGTCGGCACCGAGCGCCTCGAGCCGTCCGAGCGTCGCCGGCCAGGCGAAGGGGTACGCCTCCTCGAGGTCGGGGGGAGCACCCACCTCGACGAGGTCGCCCGCCAGGACCGTGCCGGCCGCCGGCACGTGGACGACGAGGTCGTGGTCGGTGTGCCCTCGGCCGAGGTAGCACAGCACCACCCGGCGGTCGCCGAGATCGAGCTCGGCCTGCTCGCGCACGGTGTGATCGGGCGGGACGAGCGGGCTCGCGCGCACGTCGACGGCCTCGTCCTCCGGCAGGTCGGCCACCCAACGCTCCCGCTGTTCGATGCCGTGCGAACGCAGGGCGGCACGGCAGCCTTCCGTGCCCCAGACCGGCAGACCCGGGAACGCGCCCGCGCCGAGGCAGTGGTCGAGGTGGTGGTGGGTGAGCACGATCGCGGACAGTGGCGGGATCGGCAGCGCGGCGAGGTGCTCGCGGACCTCGGCGGCCTCCGCGAGCGACGTGCGGGTGTCGACGAGCACGGCGCCGTCGGTGCCGGCGACCACGGTCACGTTGACGTCGTAGGGGTCGTAACGACGGACCCAGATCCGGTCGGCGACCTCCTGCCAGGCGGTGACGGCGGGCACGTGGACCTCCTGGCCTTCGTACGGGCGGCGCGGTGTGGTCTCAGGTGACGGCGACCGCGTCGGCGAAGCGCTCCGCCTCGTCCTCGCCGAAAGGACCGACGGCCGCGAGGTCGCGGGGCCGGCGCAGCACCCGCGCCGCGACGCGGCGGACGTCGTCGAGGTCGACGGCGGCGATACGGTCGAGGGCCTCGTCGACGGTGACGATCTCCTGCCCCGTCGCGACCTGTCGGCCGAGCCGTGACATGCGCGAGCCGGTGTCCTCCAGGGCCAGCACCGTCCCGCCCTTGAGGGTGCCCTTGGCCCGCGCAACCTCCACGGCGGTCACGTCGTCGGGGATGCGATCGAGCTCCCGCCGCAGCAGGTCGAGCGCCTCGTCGACCTTGCCGGGAGCGGTGCCGACGTAGGCGCCGAGCAGCCCGGCGTCGGTGTACGACGACGCGTAGCTGTAGGTCGCGTACGCGAGCCCGCGGGTCTCACGGATCTCCTGGAACAGCCGCGACGACATCCCCCCGCCGAGCACCGTGTCGAGCACGTACAGCGCCCAGCGGTCGTCGTCGTCCTGCGCGATCCCCGGCACGCCGAGCACCAGGTGCGCCTGCTCGGTCGGACGCTGGCGGATGGCGACCTGCGTCTCACCGAAGTGCTCCGGGGGGCGCCGCGGTGGGCGGGCCGCCCCCGATCGACCGAGGTCGCCGAGCAGTTCGTCGGTCAGCCGGACCAGCTCGTCGTGTGCGACGTTGCCGGCCGCCGCCACGACGAGGTTGGCGGGACGGTAGTGGTCGAGGTAGTAGCGGTGGATCGTGTCGCGGTCCATGCGGCTGATCGAGCCGAAGCTGCCGAGCGTCTCCAGCGCCAGCGGATGCCCGACCAGCACGGTCTCACAGAAGTCGGCGTGGACGAGGCTGTCGGGTTCGTCCAGATGGATGTCGATCTCGGAGAGCACGACCGCGCGCTCCGCCTCCACGTCCTCCGGACGGTTGCGGGCGGCCACCATCATGTCCGCCAGGACGTCGAAGGCGACCGGCAGGTCACGGTCGAGCACCCTCGCGTAGAAGCAGGTCACCTCCTTCGAGGTGAACGCGTTGATCTCGCCGCCGATCGCGTCGACCGTCTCCGCGATGTCGCGGGCGCTCCGCCGCACCGTGCCCTTGAACAGCAGGTGCTCGAGGAAGTGCGAGCAGCCGGCCTGTGCGGCGGTCTCGTCCCTGGAGCCGACCCCCACCCACATCCCGATGGTGGCCGAACGCACGGCGGGCATCGGCTCGGTCACGACGGTCACGCCGGAGGGCAGGGTGGTCAGCTGGTGGTCCACGGACGTCCTCGTCGTCGGCTGGCGGGGTGGGCGAGCGTACGGGCTCGCCGCGACACGCCGGAGGGCGGCCCGAGGGCCGCCCTCCGTACGGGTGGAGCAGGTGGGTCACTCGCGGTCGCGGTCACGCTCGCGCGAGCGGCTGCGGGTCCGGGTGCGGGTGCGCTCGCCTTCGCCGCTGCGCTCGCCGTCGCCGCTGCGCTCGCCGCGGTCCTCGCGGTCGCCCTTGTCACGCTCGCCGCGGTCACGGTCACGCTCGCCGCGGTCACGCTCGGCACGGTCGCCGCGGTCACGGTCACCACGATCACGATCGCCACGCTCGGAGCGGTCACGGCCGCCACGCTCGGAGCGGTCACGGCCGCCCCGGTCGCGTCCGCCGCTGCCCTCACGGCGCTCGCCGCCGCCGTCGGTGCGCTCGGCCTTCTCGCCGACGTACTCGAGCTTGAACTTGCGCCCGCCGTCGAGGACGTCCTTGACCTCGACCAGCACGGTGTCGCCGACGTTGACGGCCTCCTCCGCGTGGTCGAGCCGCTTGCCGACCATCTTCGACAGCTCGGAGATGTGCAGCAGCCCGTCGGTGCCCGGGGTCAGCGAGACGAACGCACCGAAGTCGACGGTCTTGACCACGGTGGCGTTGTAGCGCTCGCCCTTCTCCGGCAGCTGCGGGTTGGCGATGGCGTTGATCCGGTCGAGCGCGTCGCGCGCCTGCTCACCGGAGGTCGCGTAGATCTTGACGACACCGCGACCGCCCTCCTCGTCGACGTCGATCTGGGCACCGGTGACCTCCACCAGCTCCTTGATGATCGCGCCGCGCGGGCCGATGACCGCACCGATCTTGTCCTGCGGGATGTGGACGACCTCGACCCGCGGGGCGCCGTCGGCGACCTCCGGACGCGGCTCGGCGATGGCGCTGTTCATGACGTCGAGGATCTCGAGCCGGGCCTCACGGGCCTGCAGCAGCGCGTCCTGCAACACCTCGGCGGGGATACCGGCGAGCTTGGTGTCGAGCTGCAGGGCGGTGATGAAGCCCTCCGGCCCGGCGACCTTGAAGTCCATGTCGCCGAAGAAGTCCTCGACGCCCTGGATGTCGGTCAGCGTGGTGTAGCGCCCGTCCTCGTAGACCAGCCCCATCGCGATGCCGGCGACCTGCGCGTGGGTCGGCACGCCACCGTCCATCAGGGCCATCGACGCGGCGCAGACCGAACCCATCGAGGTGGAGCCGTTGGAGCTCAGCACGTCGGAGACGACCCGCATCGCGTACGGCCAGTCGTCCTGGTCCGGCAGGATCGGGATGAGCGCCCGCTCGGCGAGCGCTCCGTGGCCGATCTCACGGCGCTTCGGGCTGCCGACCCGCCCGGCCTCACCGGTCGAGTACGGCGGCATGTTGTAGTGGTGCAGGAACAGCTTCTCGTCCTGCGGGTCGAGGGTGTCGAGCCGCTGGCCGTCGCGCGTGGTCCCGAGCGAGAGCACGGAGAGCACCTGGGTCTCGCCCCGCTGGAACAGCGCGGAGCCGTGGGTCTTCGGCAGCACCTGGACATCGGCGCTGACCGGCCGCAGGTCGCTGACGCCGCGACCGTCGACCCGGAAGCCCTCGGCGACGATCAGCCGCCGCACGACCTTCTTCTCCGTGGTGCGGAAGGCCTCGCCGGCCTGCTTGGCCCGCGCCTCCTCGTCGAGCTCCGCAGGCCCCTCGGCGACCACGTGGGCGACGGCCTCGGCCTTGATGGCGCCGAGCGCGTCGTCCCGGTCGGCCTTGGCGAGGTCGGCGCCGCGGTAGAGCTCCTCGACCCGGTGCGCAGCGAACGCGTACACCTGGTCGAACACCTCGTCGCTGTGGTCGGGGAACAGGGGGAACTCACCCGCATCGCGGACCCCGACCTCCTCGACGAACGCCTCCTGGGCCTCGCACAGCTGCCGGATGATCGGCTTGACGTCCTCGATCGCCTGACCGATGACCTGCTCGGTCGGCGCCGGAGCGCCCATGTCGACCTTGACCCAGGCGTCGGGGGTGGCCTCCGCCTCGATCATGAGGATCGCGATCTCACCGTCGTCCTCGACGCGCCCGGAGATGACCATGTTGAACACGGCCTCCTCCTCGAGCTCCTCGAACGAGGGGAAGGCGACCCAGGAGCCGTCACGCAGCATCGCGTACCGCACTGCCGCGACCGGCCCGCTGAACGGCAGACCGGAGAGCATCGTCGACAGCGACGAGCCGTTCATCGCGACGACGTCGTAGGGGTCGAGCTGGGTGGTCTGGATGATGGTGTTGACGACCTGCACCTCGTTGCGCAGCCCCTCCGCGAAGGTGGGGCGCAGCGGCCGGTCGGTCAGCCGGCACACGAGGATCGCGTTCTCCGACGGGCGTCCCTCACGCTTGAAGAACGAGCCGGGGATGCGCCCGTTGGCGTACATCCGCTCCTCCACCTCGATCGTGAGGGGGAAGAAGGGAAGGAAATCCTTCGGCTGCTTCGACGCGGTGGTGGTCGTCAGCACCTTGGTGTCGCCGAGGCTCGTGACGACCGCGCCGCCCGCCTGGGCGGCCAGCGTGCCGGCCTCGAAGGTGATGGTCTTGCCGTCGATCTCGACGGCGTGCTCGTAGGTCCCGAGCTTGCCCACAGGGGCCTCCTGATCGTGTCTGCCGCCCGGCACACGACGTGCGGGGCGGTGGACACCGACGACCGGGGGCCGGTGCATCAGTGAGGGCGGCTCGAACGGCGGTGCTCGAGACGTCTCCACTGACGACCGACGGGGCGACGGCGTCCGGGGTGTCGGTGGGGCGGCGCACCTGGCGCGACCCCGGGTGGTACGGGTCGGGCCGAGGTCGTCGTGACCTCGGCCCGGAGGATGCTCACCGACGCAGCTCGAGCTCCGAGATCAGCCCGCGGTAGCGGTCGATGTCCTTGTCCTTGAGGTAGTTCAGCAGCCGGCGCCGCTGCCCCACCAGCATCAGCAGACCACGACGTGAGTGGTGGTCGTGCTTGTGCTCCTTGAGGTGCTCCGTGAGGTGGCTGATGCGCTGGGTCAGCAGCGCGACCTGGACCTCCGGGGACCCGGTGTCGCCCGCGGTGCGGGCGAAGCGTTCGACGATGGCCTGCTTGTCGGCAGGAAGGGTGACGGCCAACGGTGCTCCTGTCGTGTGGTGGGCCCTGACCCGCCGGGTGGCGCGAAGCACGCGCCGTGGGGACCCCGGTCGCACGCACCACGACGTGGATGCGACGTGTCTGGTGACGCAGGATCCCGACACCCGAACGGGCACGGTGGAGCCGACCCCGTGGGTCGGCGTGAGCAGTGTGTCACACGCGTGCCGACGGCGCCACCCGGGCCCCCCTGCCGGTCGGCCCCGGAGATCAGTGGGCGCTCGGGTGGCGCAACAGCGTCCGGGCGGCGGCGAGGTCCGCCTGGATCTGCGCGACGAGGGCCTCCGGGCCGTCGAAGCGCTGCTCACCCCGCAGCCGATGCAGGAAGCTGACGGCGACCTCGCGGCCATAGAGCTCGAGCGCCGCGTCGAGGACGTGCGCTTCCACGCTGCGTCCGGCGGCGAAGGTGGGGCGGACCCCGACGTTGATGGCCGCGTCGTACCGGGTGCCGGCGAGCTCGAGGTGACCGGCGTACACGCCGTCGCCCGGGACCAGCACGCCCGAGGCGACGTCGAGGTTGGCCGTCGGCACGCCGATCGTGCGACCCCGCCCGTCCCCGGGCACGACCGTGCCGGTGACGACGTGCGGACGGCCGAGCGCCCGCGTCGCCCAGTCGAGCTCGCCAGCCACGAGCTGCTCGCGGATCGCGGTGGAGGAGATCGGGAGGCCGTCGAGGTCGAGGAGGGTGACCGCCTCGACGTCGAACCCGTGCTCGTCGCCCTCCTCGACCAGCGTGACGAGGTCACCGGCGGCGCGGTGGCCGAACCGGAAGTTGGTCCCGACGATCACCCGCACCGTGTGCAGCCGCGCGTGCAGCACCCGGGCGACGAAGGCGCCCGGGTCGAGCGCGGCGAGCTCGTGGGTGAACGGCACCACGACGACCTGGTCGATGCCGGTCGCCGCGAGGGCCGCGATGCGGTCCTCGGTGCGCTGCAGCGCCGGCGGGGCGAGCTCGGGCCGCAGGATCGCCGCCGGGTGCGGGTCGAAGGTGACGGCGACCGAGCGCACCTCGAGGTGCCGGCCGGCATCGGTCGCCCGCCGCAGCAGCACCCGGTGCCCCCGGTGGACGCCGTCGAAGTTGCCGATCGTCACCACCGACTCGGCGGGCACCACCGCGTCGAGGCCACGCACCACCTCGGTCATCCGAGCTCCTCCGGTCGCAACCAGACCAGCTCGGGACGGCCACCATCCGGCCCGTCGCGGTACAGCCCGACCAGCCGGGTCGGATCCACGACCGCGTAGGTCCCGGCTCGGTCCTGCGACGGCAGCCGTCCACCGCGCGCCAAGGTCCGCAGCAGGTCCGGGTCGTCGACCGTGACGTGGGGCAGCGCCCGGGTGATCGCCGTGCGGACGTCGAGCAGCAGCCCGCCGATCTCGGCTGGGCCGGCCGCGACGATGTGCTCGAGCGGGTGGGCGTCCTCGGAGGTGAAGGGCCCGTTGGCGAGCCGCCGCAACCCCCGCAGGCTCCCGCCGACGCCGAGCACCTCCCCGACGTCGTGCGCGAGCGTGCGGATGTAGGTGCCGGCGGAACAGGTGACGAGGAAGCTCGCCTCGGGGTGCTCCCCGGGCTCGAAGGTGTCGAGGATGAGGTCGTCGATCGTGACCGTCCGCGGCTCGCGGGCGACCTCCTCGCCGCGGCGGGCCTTGACGTGCAGGCGTTCGCCGTCGACCTTCACGGCGGAGACCATCGGCGGCACCTGTTCGATGCGTCCCTGGAACCGGGTGAGCGCCTCGCACAGCGTGCGCTCGTCGACGTGACCCGCCGGGACGGTCCGCAGCACCGCGCCATCGGCGTCCTGGCTGTCGGTGGTGATGCCGAGCACCATGCGGGCGGCGTAGGTCTTGCGGCCGGCCTGCAGGAAGCGCACCAGCCGGGTCGCCCGGCCGACGCAGAGCACCAGCACGCCGGTCGCGGCCGGGTCGAGGGTGCCGGTGTGCCCGACCCGGGACTCGCCGAGGGCACGACGGACCGTCTGCACCACATCGTGGGACGTCGGGCCGGCGGGCTTGTCGACGACCAGGACCCCCTCGAGCCCGGACGAGCGGCCACGACGACGCGCCACGTCTCAGCCCTCCCGCAAGGCGGCGACGAGGTCCTCGAGCACCGCGGCGATCGAGCCGGTCGTGGTGTAGCCGGAGGCTGCGGCGTGACCGCCCCCGCCCCGCCGTTCGGCGACGGCCCCGACGTCGGTCCCGCCGTGCGAACGCAGCGACACCCGCCAGGACCCGTCCGGCGCTGGTTTGCAGATGGCGGCGAGCTCGGCCACGTCCGCGGCCCGGACGACGTCGATCACCGCCTCCATGGCTTCGCCTCCGGCGCCGGAGGCGACGAGGTCGTCGAGGGTGAGGTAGGTGTGGACCAGGGCGAGATCGGGCACGAAGGTGAGCCGCTCCAGTGCGCGGCCGAGCAGACGCAGCTCGCCGAGGGACCGGGTCTCGAACAACCGCTGGTTCAGCGGGGCGTGCTCGACACCGGCATCGAGCAGGCGCCCGGCGAGTTCGAACGCGTCACGGGTCGTCGACGCGTAGCTGAAGCGGCCGGTGTCGGTGACCAGCCCCACGTACAGGCAGGTGGCGATCTCCTGCGTCAACGGCACGCCGAGCCGGTCGAGCAGCTCCGCCACGACCTGTGCCGTCGCGGCGGCGGTCGGTGCGACCAAGGGCACGTCACCGAACGGGGTGGCCGACGCGTGATGGTCGACCACGATCGTCGGCACGCCGGCGTCGAGGTGGCCGCGGACGCTGCCGAGCCGCTCCGGGCTGGCCACGTCGAGCGTCACGAGCAGGTCGACGGCGTCGGGTGGCGGGACCGCCGAGGCCGGGACCACCTCGTCGATGGCGGGCAGCACCGACAGCGTGGCCGGGACCCGCAGAGGGCGGTCGCCGACCGTCGGGACCGTCCTCGCTCCGAGGTGCGCGAGGCCGCGGTGCAGCGCGAGGGCGGAGCCGAGCGCGTCGCCGTCGGGCTGCACGTGCGCGGCGAGCACCACCGTGGCACCCGCCGCCGCGGCCGCCCGCAGGTGGGTGACCGCGGCATCGAAGGCGCCCGCGGGGACCCCGGCGAGCCAGGCGGGAGGTTCGCTCACCCCTGGTCACCGGCGGGGTCGTCGCCCGGTGCCTCCGACGCGTCCGCGCCGGCCCCCGCGTCGAGGTCCCGCAGCAACGATTCGATCCGGGCGGCCTGCTCGACGACGGGGTCGGGCCGGAAGCGCAGCTCCGGGGCGACCCGTAGCTTGGCGCGCTGCGCGAGCAGCCCGCGCAGGCGCGGGGCCACGGCCTCGAGACCCTCGGCGACCTCCTCCGGGGTGGGGAGCCGGTCACCCCCGGTCCGGCGGTGGTCACGGGACACCAGCGCCGGGTCGATCGTCGAGTAGTAGACGGTGGCCACGTCGTGGTCGGGGGTGACGTCGACCTCGGTGATGCTGACCAGGGTCAGCCGGGGGTCGGCGATCTCGGTCTCGATGAGGTCGGCCAGCGCCGCCTGGACCTGTCGGTCGGTGCGGGGGTTGCGCTTCCTCGCCATGGCGGCTCCTCGGTGGTGGGCGGGCACTCAGCCCGGTAGGGGTGGAGCGGGGTCGGCATCGAGGGCGTCCGCCAGCTCGGCGAGCCCGAGCACCTCGACGGCCGGGTCACGTTCGATCACGGCGACGATGCGGTCGAGGACCCGGTCGACCCCGGTCGCGGAGGAGGCGGCCACCGCGACCCCGAGCGAGGCGCGCTGCCACAGCTCCTGGTCGGCCACCTCGGCGACCGAGACGTCGAGGTCGCGCTGCAGGGCGGCCTTCGCCCGGTTGAGCAGCGCGCGCTTGCCCTTCAAGCTCGCGACGCCGGGCAGCAGCAGGTCCACCCGGGCGACCCCGTAGTGGACCTTGCCGTCGTTCGCCCTGGCCGCCACCGATCAGTCGCGCTCGACCTCGACGGTCTCGTAGACCTCGAAGACGTCGCCCTCCTTCACGTCCTGGAACCGCTCGAGGCCGATGCCGCACTCGAAGCCCTCGCGGACCTCGCGCACGTCGTCCTTGTAGCGCCGCAGCGAGGACATCTTGTCCTCCGCGATCACGACGCCCTCGCGGACGACGCGGACGCCGGCGTCGCGCCGGATCTCGCCCCGGATGACCATGCACCCGAACACGAACCCGACCCGCGGCACCTTGAACACCTCGCGGACCTCGGCCTCGCCGAGCACCTGCTCGCGGAACTCCGGGGCGAGCAGCCCCTTGACCGCGCGCTGGATGTCCTCGATCGCCTCGTAGATGATGCGGTAGGTCCGCACGTCGATGCCGGAGCGGTCGATCTCCTCGCGGGCGTTCGCGCCGGGACGGACGTTGAAGGCCACGATGATCGCGTCCGAGGCCTCCGCGAGGCGCACGTCGCCCTGCGTGATGGCGCCGACGCCCTTCTGGATCACCCGGACCTGGACCTCGTCGAGCTCGAGCTTGAGCAGCGCGTCCTCGAGCGCCTCCGCCGAGCCGGACACGTCCGCCTTGATGATGACGTTGAGGTGGGCCTTGTCGCCGGCCTGGACCGCCGAGGTGAACTCCTCGAGGGTGGTGGGCCGCCGCTCGGCGAGCTCCTTGCGGCGCTCACGCGCCGAGCGCCGCTCCGCGACGTCCCGGGCGAAGCGCTCCGCGTCGACGACGCGGAACTCGTCCCCGGCCTCGGGCACCTCGTTGAGACCGATCACCTGGACCGGGCGGGCCGGGGTGGCCTCCTCGACTGGGCTGCCGTTCTCGTCGAACATCGCCCGGATCTTGCCGTCGGCGGTGCCCGCCACGAGGATGTCCCCGCGTCGCATGGTCCCCCCCTGGACGAGCACTGTGGCGACCGGTCCGCGACCGCGGTCGAGGTTCGCCTCGACGACGCGCCCACGCGCCGACTTGTCGGGGTTGGCCGTGAGCTCGAGCAGGTCGGCCTGGAGCAGCACGACCTCGAGCAGGTCATCGATGCCGAGCCTCTTCAGCGCGGAGACCTCGACCATCGGCACGTCACCACCGAAATCCTCGGCGACGAGGTCGTGCTCGGTGAGCTGGGTCTTGACCCGGTTCGGGTCGGCGCCCTCGACGTCGATCTTGTTGATGGCGACGACGACAGGGACCTCGGCGGCCTTCGCGTGGGCGATGGCCTCGCGCGTCTGGGGCATCACGCCGTCGTTGGCGGCGACGACCAGGACGGCGACGTCGGTGATCTGCGCACCGCGAGCACGCATGGCCGTGAAGGCCTCGTGTCCCGGGGTGTCGATGAAGGTGATCTTCCGGGCGTCCTTGGTGACCTGGTAGGCACCGATGTGCTGCGTGATGCCACCGGCCTCGCCGGAGACCACGTCGGTCTGCCGGATCGCGTCGAGCAGGAGCGTCTTGCCATGGTCGACGTGCCCCATCACGGTGATCACCGGCGGGCGCGTCACGAGCCTCTCCGGGTCGTCCGGGGCCTCGATACCGAACTCGAGCTCCTCCTCGGACATGAAGTAGACCTCCACGCCGAGGTCAGCGCAGATGATCTCCACCGTGTCGTCCGCCAGCGTCTGCTGGACGGTCGCCATCTCGCCCATCTCGAACAGCTTCTTGACGAGCGCGGCGCCGGGCACCCCGAGCTTGTCCGCGAGCTCGCCGACGGTGATGCCGGAGAGCACCTCGACCCGGTCGACCTGGATCTGCTCCTCGATCGGGACGTCGCGGCGCATCGGCCCGCGGGCGAACTCCTGCTCCTGCGGGGTCTGCTTCTCCTTCTTGCGCTTGCGGCGGGTCTTGCCGCTGCCGGGGCCGCCAGGGCCACCTGGTCCACCGCTGGGGCCGCCGGGCGCCGGCGGGCCACCACGACCGACCGGCTGGCGGTAGGGGGACCCGGGCGGGCCACCGGGGCCACGACCACCCGGCGCCCCCCGACCCGGTGCCGGTCGTCCGGGCGCGCCCGGACGACCGGGAGCACCGCGACCCGGAGGCGCGCCGCGACCACCCGCCGGCGCGCCAGGGGTCGGCTG
>SLMP01000165.1 GCA_007133465.1 Nitriliruptoraceae bacterium
CGGCCACGGACGTGGCCGACCACCTCATCTCGTCCGAGGGGCTCCGGCTCGCCTCGGGCTACGCCGACAGCTTCCGTTCGCTGGAGGAGGGCGGCGTGCTCCCGGCCCGTCTCGCCGCGTCGCTCGCGGACGCGGCGCGGTTCCGCAACCTGCTCGTCCACCGGTACGCCGACATCGACGACCAGCGCGTCGTGCAGATCGTCCGTCAGCGGTTGGCGGACCTGGAGGACTACGTCGACCTCATCGCCGCTCGACTGGGCGACGGCCCCTGAGCCGCAGCACGGCTGCCGACACCGGAGCGCGCCGGGGGCACGGTGGCGCGTACCGCGCCCGCTCAGGAGCCGGTCAGGAGTAGGGGAACCACCACTCCTTCGGGTCCTGGCTGAAGTCCCAGTGGACGTGCTTGGTCTCGAGGAACGTCTCGAGCCCCTCCGGCCCGAGCTCCCGTCCGCCACCGGTCATCTTCATGCCGCCGAACGGGCCGGCGTAGTTGTCGGTGAGCGGGTCGTTGATCCAGACCGTGCCGGCCTTCACGCCCTCGTAGAAGCGCTTGATCACGAGCGGGTCCGACGACCGCAGGGTCGCGCCGAGCCCCATCTCGGAGGCGTTGACCCGCGCGATCACCTCGTCGAGCCCGTCGTAGGTCGCGATCGGGATGGTCGGGCCGAAGGTCTCGTCGGTCATGATCGTCATGTGGTCGTCGACGTCGACCAGCACGGTCGGCTCGTAGAAGTACCCGCGCCGGTCCGGCACGGCCCCACCCGTGAGGACCCGGGCACCGTCGGCGACGGCCTCCGCGACGTGGCGTTCCACCTTGTCGCGGAACGCGTCGGCGGCCAATGGCCCCATGTCGGTGCCCTCGTCGAGCCCGTGCCCGAGGCGCAGCGCGCTGACCTTGGTGGCGACCGCCTCGGCGAAGGCGTCGCGGATCCCGCTCGGCACGAAGATGCGCTCCGAGGAGGTGCACACCTGGCCGGCGTTGAGCAACGCGGAGTACGTCACGGCGTCGGCCGCCGCCTCCAGGTCCGCGTCGGGCGCGACGACGAACGCGTCCTTGCCGCCGAGCTCGAGGTGCAGGTGCTTCATCATCGGGGCGGCGACGGAGGCGATGCGCTGGCCCGTCGCGACCGAGCCGGTCATCGCGATCACGCGCACGTCCGGATGGGTCACCAGGGCCTCGCCCGCGTCCGCGCCCGTGCCGGTGACGACGTTGATCACCCCGGGCGGGAAGTGGTCGAAGCACCGCTCGATCCACGCGAGCGTGACCATCGAGGTCAGCTCGGACGGCTTGATCACGACGGTGTTGCCCGCGGCGAGCGCCGGCGCCAGCTTCCACGACAGCAGCAGCAGCGGGTAGTTCCACGGCACGATCGCGCCGACCACCCCGTAGGGCTCCTTGAGGACGAGGTTGAGCTGCGTCCGGGGCTCACCCGACGGGATCACGCGCCCGAGCCCGTTGCGGCCGAGCTCCGCGTAGTAGCGCAGCGAGGTGAGGGCCCACTCGGCCTCCTCCTCCTGCTCGGGCCGCGCCTTGCCCTGCTCGCGGGTGAGCAGGTCGATCAGCTCGTCGAGGTGCTCGTAGCTCTTGGCGACCGCCTCGTGCAGCAGTTCGGCGCGGTCGTTCGCTGCGGTGTAGCGCCACTCGTCCCAGGCATCCCGTGCCGCCCGCACGGCCCGGTCGACGTCCGCGCTCCCGCCCGCCGGGACCCGGCCGATGACCTCCTCGGTCGCGGGGTCCTCGCTGTCGATCCACGCGCCGCTGCGCGCGGTGACGTGCTCGTTGGCGATCCACATCGGCCGGTCGGTGGTCACGGGCGGAGCTCCTCGGGGCGTCGGGGTAGCGGAGGGTAGAGGGGCGCTCACCCCGCGCTCACGCGCGGTCGCGCCGGCGGGCGAGCAGGCCGAGCAGGTCGTACACCACGTGCGCGGCCGCGATGCCGGTCAGCTCGGCGTGGTCGTAGGCCGGCGCCACCTCGACGACGTCGGCGCCGACGATGTGCAGCCCGTCGAGCCCCCGCAGCACGCCGAGCAGCTCCCGTGAGGTCAGCCCGCCGGCCTCCGGCGTGCCGGTCCCGGGCGCGTACGCCGGGTCGAGCACGTCGATGTCGACCGACACGTAGACCGGCGCGTCACCGAGCCGGTCGCGCACCCGCTCGACGACCCCCGCCACGCCGAGCGTCTCGAACTCGTCGGCGTGCACCAGCTCGAACCCGAGCTCCGCGTCCTCCGGCAGGTCGGACGCCGCGTACAGCGGGCCGCGGATACCCACGTGGCACGACGCGGTCCGGTCGATCAGGCCTTCCTCGGAGGCCCGCCGGAACGGCGTCCCGTGCGTGTAGGGCGCCCCGAAGTAGGTGTCCCAGGTGTCGAGGTGCGCGTCGAAGTGCAGCACCGCGACCGGCCCGTGCCGCTCGCGCATCACCCGCAGCAGCGGCAGCGCGATCGTGTGGTCGCCACCGAGCGTGACGAGTGTCGCGCCGGTCGCCTCCGCGAGCGACCGCGCCCCGTCCTCGATCGCCGCGATCGCCGCACCCAGGTCGAACGGGTTGACGCCGAGGTCGCCCGCATCGACCACCTGCTGCGCCCCGAACGGCTCGACGGCCAACGCCGGGTGGTAGGGCCGCAACAGCCGGGACGCCGCCCGGATGTGGGCCGGCCCGAACCGTGCCCCGGGCCGGTACGACACGCCGGCGTCGAACGGCACACCGAGGATCGCGACGTCGGCCCGCGCGACCTCGTCGAGGCGAGGCAGCCGCGCGAAGGTGGGCGGGCCCGCGAACCTCGGCACGACCGTCGCGTCGACGGCGCCGACGTGGCCGGCCGGGGACGTCGGGCGGGGTGGGTCCTGCACCGTCACCTCGCGGGTCGCGGCGGGAGGGTGGAGCCGGGCCGGGCACCGACGGGGGGGACGGCGCCCGGCCCGGACATCGGAGGCCGGATCGGACAGCGGAGAACGGATCGGCCAGCGGAGGCCGCCGTCGGGCGGTCGGGGGTCAGGTCGTCGGGAAGCCGAGGTCGACCCCGCGCGCGACCGGGTCGCGCCAGCGGGCGGTGACGACCTTGCCGCGGGTGTAGAAGTGCACGCCCTCGGTGCCGTGGACGTGGCTGTCGCCGAACAGCGAGCTCTTCCAGCCGCCGAACGAGTAGTAGGCCATCGGCACCGGGATCGGGACGTTGATGCCGACCATACCGACCTCGATCTCGTGCTGGAACCGGCGCGCCGCGCCGCCGTCGTTGGTGAACACGGCGGTGCCGTTGCCGTACGGGTTGTCGTTGACCAGCGCGATCGCCTCGTCGAACGTGTCGACGCGGACGACCGACAGGACCGGGCCGAAGATCTCGTCCTGGTAGACGCTCATCTCCGGGGTCACGTGGTCCAGCAGGCAGGGCCCGAGCCAGAAGCCGTCCTCGTGCCCGTCGGGCGCCCGGAACGTGCGGCCGTCGACGACCACCTCGGCGCCCTCGTCCCCGCCGGTGGAGACGTAGCCCGCGACGCGGTCACGGTGGGTCTTGGTGACCAGGGGACCCATCTCGGACGCGCTGTCGGTGCCGGGCCCGACCGTCAACCGGCCGATGCGCTCGGTGATCGCCGGCAGCAGCCGATCGGCGACGTCCCCCACGGTGACCAGCGCGGAGATCGCCATGCACCGCTCCCCCGCCGAGCCGTAGCCGGCCGACACCGCCGCGTCCGCGGCGAGGTCGAGGTCGGCGTCGGGCAGCACGACCATGTGGTTCTTCGCGCCCCCGAGCGCCTGGACCCGCTTGCCGTGCTCGGTTGCCGTGGTGAACACGTGCCTGGCGACCGGGGTGGAGCCGACGAACGACACCGCGGCGACGTCGGGGTGGGTGAGCAGCCGGTCGACGGCCTCCCGGTCGCCGTTGACGACCGTGAAGACCCCGTCGGGCAGGCCGGCCTCCGCCCACAGTTCGGCCAGCCGCAGGGACACCGAGGGATCCCGTTCCGACGGCTTGAGGACGAACGCGTTCCCGGCCGCGATCGCCACCGGGAACATCCACATCGGGACCATCGCGGGGAAGTTGAACGGCGTGATGCCGGCCACGACCCCGAGCGGCTGCCGCAGCGAGTAGCTGTCCACCTCGGTGGAGACGTTCTCCGAGAAGGACCCCTTGAGCAGGTGGGGGATGCCGCAAGCGAACTCGATGACCTCGAGGCCGCGCTGCACCTCGCCGAGCGCGTCGCTGTGCACCTTGCCGTGCTCGGCGACGATCAGCGCCGCGAGCTCGTCCTTGTGCGCCGCGACGAGCTCACGGAAGGCGAACAGCACGTTCGCCCGCTGGGTCAGCGAGGAACGCCGCCAGGTCGTCCGCCAGGCGTCCAGCGCGGCCGCGACCGCGCGGTCGACCATCGCGACGTCGGCGAAGGCGACGTGCTGGGTGACCCGACCGATCGCCGGGTCGAACACCTCGCCGCTGCGGGCGCTGTCCTCGACGACCGGCTTGCCGCCGATCCAGTGTCCGAGGGTGTC
>SLMP01000102.1 GCA_007133465.1 Nitriliruptoraceae bacterium
ACGTCCGCGCCGGCCCCGCCGGCGGCGTCGACGGCTCGCGCCGCTCTCGTCGCCGTCGTCCTCCTCGCCGTCCCGGTCGTCCTCGTCGACGCCCGCGCTGGCTGCGGCGGTGTCGTCGGTGTCGTCGACGCGACGGTCCTCCCCGTCGTCCGCGGGGCGCTCGTCGCGTTCGACGTCGCGGCCGGCGTCCGAGGCATCCTCCGGCGCCCGACCGGCGGCGGCCTCGGGTGCCGCGGTGCTGGCACCACCACGCTGACCGCGACCGGTACGCGGCCCGCGGGTACGGGTCCGGCGCCGCTCGCGGCCGGTGCTGGTCTCCTCGGTGGTGCTGGCGGGCGCGGTGGCCTGCTCGGTGCCCGTCTCGCCGGGCTCGCGGTCGTGCTGGGTCACGTGAGGCTCACTCGTGGTCAGGCGGCCTCCGCGTCGACGTCGGGAACCAGTGGGGCGACCTCACCGCTCAGCGCCTCGCGCAGCCCCTCCGGCACGTGCTCCCCCTGCGCCACGCGGCACGTGGTCGGGGGGGCAGCGATGTCGTCGTGGGACAGCGCGGCGAACAGGTCGGTCGGTCGCACGGTCGGACCGTCGTTGCGGAGCACCGCGCGGAGGACGGTGCGGGCGTCGGCGCCGTCGGGCGCGCGACGCAAGGACGTGGCGAGGTCGAGCACGGCGGGCCGGACGTCGACGGTGCGGTCACCGTCGGGACGGTGCCGGATCACCTCCGCGTGGTCGGCCCGGAGCAGCGCGTCGCCCCGTCGGCGCAGGAGCTCGGTCAGCGCGGCCGCATCGGCCGGGGGCCAGACCAGCTCCCAGAGGGTGGCCCGGAGCATGCGCGCGAGCTTGGGCGCGCCGTCCGGGACCACCAGGTAGGTCAGGACGTCCATGCCCTCGGGGAGAGCGGCGGACAGCCGCGCCAGGTCCCGTTCCGGGACGATCGGCGCGGCGAAGGTCAGTTCGGCGTACTCGCCGGTGGACGACACGCTCACGGGCAGGGCGTCCGGGAAGGACACCTTGGCGTGCGGGGTGAAGCCCTCCGAGTACGCGATCGGCAGGTCGGCCCGTCGCAACGCCCGCTCCCAGACCGACGTGAGGTCACGCGCGGACACGAAGCGTGTCCGGCCGACCTTGGTCCAGCGGATGCGATAACGCTGCGTCAACGAGCCCTCCGGGGCCGGGTCATCGGGTGGTGCCGTGTCGGTGGTGGTGTCGGTGGTGACGTGCTGGTGTGCAACGTTGGGGGGGCTAGCCGCCGGCGGCGTAGCGTTCGGGGGTCACCGGCAGCGCGTCGGAGCCGCCGAGGCCTTGCGGCAGCACCGGCAGGCGGTAGCCGCCGGTGTAGCCGGTGTCGTGCTCGATCGACAGGCCGGGGCACACGCCGCAGTCGTAGCAGGCGGACCAGCGGCAGTCGTCGAGCTGCTGGTCACCTTGTGCGTCCTGCCAGTCCTCCCACAGCCAGTCCTTGTCCAGGCCGGCGTCGAGGTGGTCCCACGGCAGCGCCTCGCGCTGGTCGCGCTCGCGGTAGGAGAACCACGCGAGGTCGACGCCGGTCTCCTCCAGCGCCTGCCGCCAGGTCGCGAGCGTCGGCATCTCGTGCCACCCGTCGAACCGTGCGCCGAGCTGCCAGGCCCGCTCGACCGCGGCGGCGACCCGCCGGTCCCCGCGGGCGAGCAGCCCCTCGATGACCCCTTCCTCGGGGTCGTTGGTGCGCAGCTTCAACCCGCTGTGGTCCTTGATCGCATGGCGGATCAACGACAGCTTGCGGCGGATCTCCTCCGGCGGGTCCTGCGCGGCCCACTGGAAGGGGGTGTGCGGCTTGGGGACGAACCCGCCGACCGAGATGGTGACCTTGTTGGCCCTGCCGTGGCGGCGGGCGAGCAGGTAGGTCTCGATGCCGAGCTCCGCGATCGCGAGGACGTCCTCGTCGGTCTCCGTCGGCAACCCGACCATGAAGTAGAGCTTGATGTGCCGCCAGCCCTCGGAGAAGGCGATCTCCGCGGTGCGCAGCAGGTCGTCCTCCGACACCATCTTGTTGATCACGGCACGCATCCGCTCGCTGCCGGCCTCGGGCGCGAAGGTCAGCCCGGTGCGGCGGCCGTTGCGGGCCAGCTCGTTCGACAGCGTGACGTTGAACGCGTCGACGCGGGTCGAGGGCAGCGACAGCGAGGTGGTGGTGCCCTCGTAGGTGTCGGCGAGGTCCCGGGCGATCGGCCCGATCGCCGAGTGGTCCGCCGACGACAGCGACAGCAGGCCGACCTCCTCGAAGCCGGTGTCGCGCACGCCCTCCTCGACGAGCCGCTGGACCGTCTCCGGCCGCCGCTCGCGGACCGGCCGCGTGATCATCCCGGCCTGGCAGAACCGGCAGCCGCGCGTGCAGCCGCGGAAGATCTCCACGCTGAACCGCTCGTGGACGGTCTCGGTCATCGGCACGAGCTGCTTGCGGGGGTAGGGCCACGCCTCGAGGTCCTGCACGGTGCGCTTGGGGACCAGCGCCGGGACCCCCGGCTCGACCGGCACGGTGCGCTTGAGCCGCCCGTCGTCGTGGTAGCGGGGGGCGTAGAACGCCGGGACGTAGACGCCCTCGACGTCGGCGAGCCGCCGCAGCAGCACGTGCCGGGCCTCCGGGCCGGGCGATGCGGCGTCGGTCCCGTCCGCGTGCGCCTCGAGGTGGTCGTGCTTCCAGCGACGCACGACGTCGTCGATGGCGAGGACGACCTCCTCACCGTCACCCATCACGGCCGCGTCGACGAAGGGCGCCAGCGGCTCCGGGTTGTACGCGGCGTGACCGCCGACGAGCACGATCGGGTCGAGCGCCCCCCGGTCCGCCGCGCGGTGGGGCACCCGGCCGAGGTCGAGGAGGTTGAGCAGGTTGGTGTGCCCGAGCTCGTGCGGCAGGCTCACCGCGAAGACGTCGAACGCCCACAGCGGGCGGTGGGTCTCCAGCGAGAAGGTCGGGATGTCGTGCTCGCGCTGCAGCGCCTCGAGGTCGACCCACGGGGCGTACGCCCGTTCGGCGAGTGCCGTCGCCCGCTCGTTGAGCACCTCGTAGAGGATCTGGATGCCCTGGTTGGGCTGGCCCACCTCGTAGGTGTCGGGGTAGCAGAGCAGCCAACGGGTCGCGGCGGCCTGCCAGGGGGTGACCACCTGGTTGTGCTCGCCACCAACGTACTGGGCGGGCTTGCGGACCTGCGGCAGGAGCGGTTCGAGCGCGCCCCAGTAGCTCGGCGGGGTGGTGGCGGCGGCGCCCGGGCGGCGAACGGCGAGCCGCTCGGCAGGGGCGAGCAGTGGGGTGACCGACGGGGGCGGCGCGGTGCCGAGCAAGGGCGAGCCTCCGGGACGGTTCGCGGGGTGCGGGTCCGCGGACGAGGCCGGTCGACGGGCCCGGCTCCCGCTCGCGGGCGACCCTCACGGCTGCCCGGCAGCGTAGCAGCCCGGTGCCTGCTCCCCAGGGGGGCGGGCGGGAGGGTCAGAAGCGCCGCATGTGCACGTTGAGCAGCAGCCCGACCATGGCGAACCAGATGATCAGCGAGGTCCCGCCGTAGCTGACGAAGGGCAGCGGCAGGCCGGTCACCGGCATGATCCCGACGTTCATCCCGACGTTGATGAACACCTGCAGCGAGAGGATGGCGATGATGCCGCTGGCGAGCAGCGTCCCGAACAGGTCCTTGGCGAGGATCGCGATCCGCAAGGCGCGCCAGACGAGCAGCACGAACAGGCCGAGCACGACCGACGCGCCGATGAACCCGAACTCCTCGCCGATCACCGTGAAGATGAAGTCGGTGTGGTTCTCGGGCACGTACGACAGGGCCGTCTGGGTGCCCTGGAAGAGTCCCTTGCCGGCGAACTGCCCCGAGCCGATCGCGACCATCGACTGGTAGGTCTGGAAGGCGGGGCCCTGCGCGAGCGCCGGGTCGGCGGCGTCGAGGAACGCGGTGAGCCGCCGTAGCTGGTACGCCTCGATGACCCCGGTCTGCAACGCCACGATGATCGCGACCAGGCCGCCGAGCGCGAGCGTGACGAGGTAGCGGGCCGGGATGCCGGCGATCAGGAACAGCACCGCCGCGGTCCAGAAGAACACCAGCGACGTGCCGAGGTCCGGCTGCAGGAACACCAGGGCGGTCGGGACGACCGCGATGCCGAGCCCGAGGGCGACCGCACCGAGCCTGATGTTGCCCTTCAGCTCGTGCAGGACGGCCGCGATCATCACGAGGACCGCGATCTTGGCCAGCTCCGAGGGTTGGAGCTGGAACCCGGCGACCACGAGCCAGCGCTGCGATCCCTTCACCTCGGTGCCGAGCGGCGAGAGCACCACCAGCAGCAGGAACACGGAGACGACGTACAGGACCGGCGCGTAGGTGCGCAGGTGGCGGTAGTCGATCATGGCCATCACGACCATGGCCACGACCCCGATCACGAGCGCGAGCAGCTGTCGGGAGATGAACGTGGTGGTCGGCAGCCCCTGCTGGGTCAGCGCCTGCAGCTTCGCCGAGTAGATCGCGAGCAGCCCGACGCCGGTCAGCGCGAGCGCGGTGATGACCAGCACCGGGTCGAGGTGCTTGATCGGGTCGTAGGCCGCCATCCACCGGGACTGCACCCGGTCGCGCAGCAGCCGCTGCGCGCGGTCCTCGCCGTAGCCGACCTCCATCAGTCGAGGATCGCCGGGCCGGCCTCGAACTCCGCATCCTCGGCGTCGGTGATGCCGAAGTGGTGTTCGAGGATGTTGCGGGCGATCGGGGCGGCGGTCTGCGACCCGCCGTTGCCCTGCTCGACGGTGACGACGATGACCACCTCCGGGTCGTCGGCGGGGGCGTAGGCGGCGAACCAGGCATAGGGCACCAGCGGCTTGAGCTCCGCGGTGCCGGTCTTGCCAGCGACCGGGATCTCGTCCAGCGGGAAGCCGCGGAAGGCCGGCTCGGCGGTCCCCCGCTGTTCCATGACGACCCGCTCGAGCCCGTCGCGGATCGCGTCCAGCACGGCCGGCTCGAGGTCGAGGTCGCGGATCAGCTCGGACTCGAGCTGCCGGATCACCTCGCCGTCCCGGTCGAGCACCGCCTCGCCGACACGCGGCTCCAGCAGCCTCCCGCCGTTGGCGATCGCGGCGTAGGTCGCGGCCGTCTGCAGAGGGCTGGCGAGGATCTCGCCCTGCCCGATCGAGGTGTTGATGGCGTCGCCGCCGAGCCACAGGTAGCCGAACTGGCAGTTGTGGGCGAGCACGTCGCGCCGGTAGCCGGGATCGGAGGTCTCGGCGAGCTCGCACCACAGGTCGCGCTGGTCGGTCCAGGTGGCGAGCTTGGTCTGGCGGTTGGGGATCACCCCCGCCGCTTCGTTCGGCAGGTCGATCCCGAGAGGCGAGCCGTAGCCGAACTCCCGGGAGACCCGTGCCTGGACCTCGTCGAGCTGCTCGAGGTCGTTGTCGACCTGCTCGAGCCGGCGTTGCTCCGCGACCCACTGGCGGTAGGCCAGGTCGTAGAAGTACGTGTCGCAGGACCGCTTCATCGCGTCGGAGAGGTCCATGCGGCCCTCGTCCTCGTCGTTCCAGTTGCGGAACGTGTTCCCGCCGACCTCGAACTCCGGCGGGCACTCGAGCTGCGTGCGGGGGCCGGCCAGGCCGGTCTCCATCATCGCGGCCCCCGAGACGACCTTGAACACCGAGCCTGGCGGATAGCGCCCGGTGATCACCCGGTTGATCGACGGCTGGGGGTTGTCCGGGTCGGTGTAGAGGTACTCGGCGTACTCGGGCGAGAGCCCCCCGATGAACTCGCGCGGGTCGTAGGTCGGCCACGACGCCATCGCGAGCACCCGCGCGTCCTGGGCGTCGAGCACGATCGCGGAACCGGCGACCGACGGGATGTTCTCGTCGTCGTCGGTGGTCAGCTCCCGGCTGGCCAGGATGCCGCCCTCGAGCAGCTTCTCCGTCGCCCGCTGCAGGTCGAGGTCCAGGGTGGTGACGAGGTTGTGGCCCTCGACGGGTTCGCGTTCGCTCTGCACGTCGAGGACGTTGCCCCGGGCGTTGACCACCAGCACGCGCTGGCCAGCGGCTCCACGCAGCTCCTCCTCGTAACTGCGCTCGACCCCGTCACGGCCGATGACGTCGCCGCCGCGGTAGGTGGCGAAGCGCTCGTCGGCGAGCTCCGCCTCCGTGATCTCGTTGAGGTAGCCGAGGACGTGCGCCGCGCTCGCGCCGAACGGGTACTCGCGGACCGGCAGCGTCTCCGCCACCACACCGGGGAACAGCTCCTGGTTCTCGCGCACCGAGAAAACCGTCTCCGGGGCGACGTCGAAGGCGATCGGGACCGGCCGGAACGGGCTGTAGCGACGGCTGATGAGCCGTTCGAGCACGGCATCGGGTTCGAGTTCGAGCAGCTCGCCGAGCCGTTCGATCACGGCGGCGGCCGCAGCGTCCTTGGGAGCGCCGGCGAGGTCGAGCAGCTCCTGGCGGTCGGCGCTGATCGTCAGCGCCGGCCGGTTGCGCACGAGCTCCTCACCGTCGGAGGCGAGGATGCTGCCGCGGGGCGCTTCGATGACGACGGTGCGCAGACGGTTCGAGTCCGCGAGCTCCACGTAACGGTCGCCGGCGAGCACCTGCAGGAACCACAGACGGGCGAACAGCGCGACGAACAGCGCGATCACGATGACCGCGAGGAGGGTCAGACGCAGCGCGGGAGAGGCGTCGGAGGGCGACGACATGACGGCTCGTTGGATGCGGGTGTGCGGGGGTGCGGGCGGCTGCGGTGGGCGCGAGGCATCCACGACCCCCGGAGTCGCTCACGAAGGTAGCAGTGCCGGTCGCGCCGCCGGCCGTGGCGAGCGGCGGGCAACGGCGCCGCGGTGGCTACGAGACGTGATCGGACAACGCGGTGCCCCGCAGGGGGAACGCGTCGCTCAGGCGGGTGACCACCCGGACGACCACCGGGGCCAACAGGGCGCTGGTCATCGCGACGGTCAGCGACGCCTGCAGGATCAGGGTGGTCGTGACGCGCTCGTCGCCGAGCAACCGGGCGAGCGTGCCGTAGGCGGCCGTGCCGAGCAGGCCCGCGACGGCGGAGAGGAGGATCGGCGCGGTCCAGGAGTTGGGGGCGAGGTAGGGGCGCGCCACCCCCATGAGGTAGCCGATCACGGTGAAGACGAGCACCGACAGCCCGACGGGTGCCTGGCTGAGGAGCAGGTCCGCGAGCAGCCCGGCAGCGAACCCGACCCGCATGCCCGCGACCGGCCCGTCGCGCAGCCCGAAGGCGACCACGACCAGCAGCAGCAGGTCGGTGCGCACCGCGAGCAGCGACAGCGCGGGGAACAGCGCGGTCTCCAGGACGGCGGCGGCCACCAGCAGGAGCCCGACCAGCAGCACCCGCCGGATCATCCGCGCGCCACCCGGCGACCGGCCAGACCCTGACCCTCGACCTGACGTCGAGCTAGCGCGAGGAGGCTCCGGTCCAGCGTGACGGCCTCCTCCTCGGTGTCCTCGTCGGTCGGGTCGCCGTCCTCGGTGTCCTCGGCGTCGTCACCCTCCGTGGCGTCCGCCTCGTCTGCCTCGGGGTCCTCGTCGCCGTCCGTGGTGGGCGCGGGCGGGACCTCGTCGCTCGGGGTGCGGTCGACGATCGGCGGGACGTCGGGTGGCTCGAACTCGAGGTCCTGCAGGTCGGTCAGGGGCGGGACGTCCTCGACCGGCGCGCTGCGCACCACCAGCACGTGGTGGATCCGCGTGAAGTCGACGAACGGGCTGACCTGCACCTCGCGCACCAGCGGTGAGGTGTCCTCGCCGACGGCGGTGACGGTCCCGATCGGGATCCCGCTCGGGAACACCCCGCCCTGGTAGGCGGCGGTGACGATCTCGTCACCGACCTGCAGGTCGGCGTCGGGGTCCAGGGGACGCATCGCCATGGGCTCGCCCCCCCGTCCGTCGACCGCGCCGATCTCCCCCGTCCGCGCCGAGCGGGCCGCGGCGGAGAAGCTCGGGTCGATCGCGAGCAGCACCCGGGAGGCCGAGGAGGTGGTCTGGAGCACCCGTCCGACCAGCCCGTCGCCGTTGACCACCGGCATGTTGCGCACCACGCCATGGTTCGAGCCGACGTCGATGGTCATGGTCCACTCGAACCCCGAGGGTGCGAGCGCGACCACGCGGGCGGCGACCGTCTCGAGGTCGGTGTCGGCGAGCCCGAGCAGCTCGTGCAACTCCGCGTTCTCGCGTTGGAGGTCCGTCACGGAGCGCCGGCGGACCTCGAGCTCCGCGACCTCCTCACGCAGGCGCTGGTTCTCCGCCCGGACGGCGAACAGGTCGCGGACGTTGCCGGCGGCGTCGGTGAACGGCCGGAGGAGGGTCACCACCCCGTCCTGGACGGGGCGCAGCACGGCGGTGACCCCACCGCGCGCCTCCGCGACCGGCCCCTCGTCACCGGCGCGGAAGTCGATCGTGACGAGCACGAGCGCAGCCACGATCAGTGCGGCGAGCAGCGCTCGCGCCCCCCTCCGCTCGAACACCCACCACCCTCCGGGTCGCAGCGCACGCCCGGCCGATCGGCCGGGGAGGCCCGACGCGGCCGCTCGTGTGGGTCAGTGACGCGACGAGGAGATCAGGACCTTCTTGAGCGCCTCGAACTCCTCGAGGCACTTGCCGGAACCGATCGCCACGGACGACAGTGGGTTCTCCGTGATGTGGATCGGCATGCCGGTCTCGTGCTTGAGGCGCTCGTCGAGCCCCTTGAGCAGGCCGCCCCCGCCCGTGAGCACGATGCCCTTGTCCATGATGTCGGCGGCGAGCTCCGGCGGGGTCTTGTCGAGCGTGTTCTTGACGGCGTCGACGATCGCGTTGACCGGCTCTTCGATGGCCTTGCGGATCTCCTCCGACGACACGATGATCGTCTTCGGCAGCCCGGAGACGAGGTCACGGCCGCGGATCTCCGCGTGGGGCTCGTCGGTCAGCGGGAACGCGCTGCCGATCGCCATCTTGATCTCCTCGGCGGTCCGCTCACCGAGCATCAACGAGTACTCCTTCTTGACGTACCCGATGATGGCGTCGTCGAGCTCGTCGCCGCCGATGCGGATCGACTGCGAGGTCACGATGCCGCCGAGGGAGATGACCGCCACCTCGGTGGTACCGCCGCCGATGTCCACCACCATGTTGCCGGCCGGCTCGTGGACCGGCAGGCCCGAGCCGATCGCCGCGGCCATCGGTTCCTCGATGATGTAGGCAGCGCGCGCACCGGCCTGGATCGAGGCCTCCTCGACCGCGCGCTGCTCGACCCCGGTGATCCCGGAGGGCACGCACACCACGACGCGCGGCTTCGCCAGGAACCGGCGCTTGTGCACCGCCTGGATGAAGTAGCGCAGCATCTTCTCCGTGACGTCGAAGTCCGCGATCACGCCGTCCTTGAGCGGGCGGATCGCCATGATGTGGCCGGGGGTACGGCCGATCATGCGCTTGGCCTCGGCACCAACGGCGAGGATCGCGCCGTTCTTGGTGTTGATGGCGACCACGGAGGGCTCGTTGAGCACGATGCCGCGGCCACGCACGTAGACGAGCGTGTTCGCGGTCCCGAGGTCCACCGCCATGTCGCGGCCCAGGAACTGGAAGGTGTTGCCGATGTTCGCTGCCACAGGGGCACCTGCTGGTCGTGTGAGGAGGTTGGTGCGACGGCGGGGAGGCCCGAGGCCCGCGACGCGGCCGACGAGTTGGCCGTGCGGACGCCTATCGGTCCCGCGTCCGGGTAACGCTACCACCGACCGGCCCGGTGCGTGACCCGGAAGGCCCCTGCCGGACGGTCCCCGCCGACCACCGTTCGCCCGCCGCCCGCCCGCGGCACGGCCCTCCCGCCCTTGACGGGCCGCCGGCCGCCGACTATCCACCCTGCCGCGAGCGCAGGAGGGCGAGGATGGGAAGCGGACGCACGATCGTGTTCTGGCCGGAGAGCGCGGCCGGACCGACCAACAACTGCATCGGCATCGGGCACGTGCTCGCGCAGCGAGGTCACCGCGTCGTCTTCGCGGTCGAGTCGTCGTGGGAGGGCAAGCTCGCCGCGCTCGGGTTCGAGGAGCACCTCGTCGACCTGGCCGAGCCGCCGGAGGGGCCGGTCGACGCCGGGCAGTTCTGGAAGGACTTCATCACCGCGACCGCCCCGGAGTTCCGCAGACCAACGATCGAGCAGCTCGAGACCGTCACCGCGCCGATCTGGCGGGAACTGATCGACGGCGCCCGCCACTGCCAGGACCGGCTGGCCGGGATCCTCGACGACGTCGAGCCGGACGTCGTGGTCGAGGACAACGTCGTCGCCTTCCCGGCCCTGCTGACCTGCGGCGCGCCGTTCGTGCGGCTGGTGTCGTGCAACCCGCTGGAGATCGTCGACCCGCTGCTGCCGCCGGTCTTCTCCGGCCTGCCGACCGCCGACCCCGCCGACTGGGCCACCTTCCGGGCCGAGTACGAACGCACCCACCGCGACCTGTGGGAGGAACTGAGCACCTGGGTGCGGGAGGAGGGCGCTCCCCCGCTCCCCGACCTCGCGTTCGTCCACACCTCGACGGAGCTGAACCTCTACCTCTACCCCCAGCTGGCGGACTACCAGCGCTCGATCGCCCTGGACCCGACCTGGCAGCGGCTGCCGTCGTCGGTCCGCGCCACCGACGCGCCGTTCACCCTGCCGGCCGAGCTCGCGGAGGGCGACGGCGCGCTCGTCTACCTCAGCCTCGGGTCGCTCGGCTCCGCCGACGTCGAGCTGATGCAACGACTGATCGACGTGCTGGCGACCACCGACCACCGCGTGATCGTCTCCAAGGGGCCCCGGCACGAGGAGATCGCGTTGCGGGGGCGCATGTGGGGTGCCGAGGTGGTGCCACAGACCAACGTGCTGCCGCTCGTCGACCTCGTCATCACCCACGGAGGCAACAACACCACGACGGAGGCGCTGCACTTCGGCAAGCCGATGGTGGTGCTGCCGCTGTTCTGGGACCAGTACGACAACGCGCAGCGGGTCGCCGAGATCGGCCGCGGGGTGCGGCTCGACACCTACGGGTTCGCGGACGAGGAGCTGACCGGGGCGATCGACCGGCTCCTCGCGGACGACGCGCTGCGCCAGCGGATGACGATGGACGGCCGGCGGATCCGGGCGTTCGGCGGGACCGCGGTTGCGGCCGACCGGATCGCCGCGGTCGCGGAGCGCCACGCCACCCGCTGACCGCACTCAGACCACCCCGCGCCGGGCCAGGCTGACCCAACGCTCGCCACCGACCACGAGATGGTCGAGCACCCCGACGCCGACGAGTTCGCCGGCGCGGACGAGCCGGCGGGTGACGAGCTCGTCGTCGCGGGAAGGTTCCGGGTCACCGGAGGGGTGGTTGTGGGCGAGCACCAGCGCCGCGGCGTTGGCCACGAGCGCGTCGCGGAAGACCTCACGCGGCGACATGAAGGTGTGGTCGAGGCTGCCCACCGAGACCGTCACGAGCTCCAGGAGGCGGTGCTTGGTGTCGAGCAGCGCGGCCACGCACCGTTCCCGGTCCGCCGCCACGAGCGGCGGGACCAGCAGCTCGGCCGCGGCCTCCGGGCTGGTCACCTCGACCCGACCGTCGGGCGCCGGCGGCCGGAACCACCGCGGCTCGCAGCCCAGGCACGGACCCGGGTCGGGCACCCTGACCCGCCCGCCGGCCGCTCCCTCGCTCCACCCGCCCGGCGGGACCACGGCGGGAGGCGACACGGTCGGGATGGGCGCGAGGGGCACGGCAGGATCCTGGTCGACGGGCGAGCAGGATGCGTCAGCCCGCGCCGACCGCGGCCGCGGACCTGCGCTGCGTTGTGGACAACCTCGCCGGCCGATCCCCGGGGCTGCGGGTCCCGGCCGATCAGAACCGCCCGGGGAAGAACAGCTCGAGCTCGCGCTCCGCGGACGCCGGTGCGTCGGAGCCGTGGACGATGTTCTCACCGATCACGGTGGCGAGGTCCCCGCGGATCGAACCCGGGGCCGCGTCGATCGGGTTGGTCGCGCCCATCAGCCCACGAATCCCGGCGACCGCGTCCTCGCCCGACACGCACATCGCGACGAGCGGGGCGGAGGTGATGAAGTCGACCAACTCCCGGAAGAAGGGCTTGTCGACGTGCTCGCCGTAGTGCGCCTCGGCGGTCTCGACGTCGAGCGTGCGCAGCTCCAGGGCCTCCAACGTGTAGCCCTTGCGCTCGAGCCGGCTGATGACCTCGCCGACCAGGCCGCGGCGGACGCCGTCCGGCTTGACGAGGATGAGGGTCTGTTCGATGGCCATGCGGGCTCCAGGCGTGATCGGGGGGTGCCGCTCGAGGCGGCAGGGTTCGGGACGGGGGGTTCTCTCGGGACGGGAGTCTAGGGATCCGTCTCGGGATCCCCTGGGTGCGCATCGGTCGGCTCGTCGTCGCCGAACCGTCGGCCGTGCTCGGCGATCAGCGCGTCCAGCGCCACGTCGTCGAGGTGGTCGAGCGTCTCCAGGTCGTCGAGCCCGTCACCGTGGCGGAGGGGCTCCTGATCGTCGTCCGGCGGGCGGACGAGGGCGTCCTCCGGTCCGAAGGCCTCGTCGTCGGCGGCGACCGGCAGGTAGCGGTCGCGGGCGGCCCCGACCGTGAGCAGCGACCCCGCGACCACGACCCCGTCGCCCGGCCCGACCATCGCCTCCGCGAGGTCGAGCGCCCCCGGCAGGTCGACGGCCACCTCGACGATGCGGCCGGTGCCGGCCCAGACCCGCTCCGCGGCGTCCCGCATCCGGTCCAGGGAGGCCGCACGCGGTGACGGGGCGCCGGTGACCACCACGTGGGAAGCGACGTCGCGGAGCTCGGTGAGGATGCCGTCCACGTCCTTGTCGTCGAGGCAGGCGGCGACCAGGACGACCTCGCGGAAGCCGAACGACTCCTCGAGCGTCGCCGCGAGCGCGTGGGCACCGTGTGGGTTGTGCGCCCCGTCGAGCACGACGGTGGGGTCCCGGCGGGCGATCTCCAGGCGGCCCGGCACCACCACCGCGCCGAGCCCGTGCCGGACGACGTCGTCGTCCATCGCCGCGAACGCGTCGCCCGTCAGCGCCGCGAAGGCGCCCAGGGCGAGCGCCGCGTTGGCGGCCTGGTGGGCGCCGTAGAGCGGGAGCAGCACCTCGTCGACCACACGGTCGCCGACCCGCAGGGCGAGCAGCTGCCCCCCGACGGCGACCCGGCGATCGACGACCTCGAGCTCACGGCCGACCTGCCACAAGGTGGCGTCGGAGGCGACCACCGCGTGATCGATCACCACCTGCACCTCGGGCGCTTGTCGGGCCGACACGACGTGCGCGCCGGGCTTGACGATGCCGACCTTCTCCTCGGCCACCTCGGCAGGGGTGGCGCCGAGCTCCGGGTGGTCGACGTCGATCTCGTTCAGGACGGCGACCTCGCCGCGCACGAGGTTGGTGGCGTCCCAGCGGCCACCCATGCCGACCTCGAAGATGCCGACGTCGACCGGGACGTCGGCGAACCAGGCGTAGGCCATGGCCGTGAGGAACTCGAAGAAGGTGACGTGGGCGGCGGCCGGCCCGTCGGTCTCGCGGGCCCGGGCGTCGAGCAGATCGGCGAACCCGGCGAGCTCGTCGTGCAGCTCCGCGAAGCGGCGGCGAGCGATGTGCCGGCCGGCGAGGCCGAGCCGCTCCCGGACGGTCTGCAGGTGCGGCGAGGTGTAGGTCCCCGCCGACAACCCGGCCGCGGAACACAGCGCGCCGACCATGCGGACCACCGAGCCCTTGCCGTTGGTGCCGGTGACGTGGACCGAGGGGTACGCCAGCTGCGGGTCACCGAGGAGCTCCGCCAGGGCGGTGATGCGCGCGAGGTCCGGGACCATCCGGCCGGGACCGCGCGCGAGCAGGGCGGCGACGGCGCGATCGAAGTCGGCGTCGTCGCTGGTGGTTGCGAAGGGGTCGGACACGGTTGCCTCGTCGACCGGTGGCGGACCGGCGCAGGCTAGCGGCGGACCGCCTGCTCGATCCGTGCGACCACCTCGGCGCGCTGCTCACGCATCGCTGGCAGGACCGCCGTGGTGGTCGAGCGCCCGAGTCGGCGGCGGGTCCGCTGTGCCCGGCGGGCGCTGGCGAGCCGTTCGCCGACCGCCAGCGTGGCCCATCCCCACACGGGCACGACGAGCAGCCACTGGAGGACGGCGAGCGTGCGGGCGAGCCAGCCTGCGGCGTCGCCGAGCACGACCAGGCCGTGCCCGCTCAACCACCACGCGGTCAGCCCCCACGTCAGCAGCGCGCCGAGGAGCGCGACGACCGGCAGGATCGTCGCGAGCGTCGGCGGCGCGACCCGCAGGCGTCCGGCCGCGGCGACCAGCAGGGCCAGCGGGGCGTGCAGGAGCGCACCGAGGAGGGCGAACGGGAGGAGCAGCAGCCCGAGCAGCGCGGTGGCGACGACGTGGCGGTGTGTTCGTGCGCCCCCGTCCCGCGCAGCCACCTCGGCGTCCGACAGCCCGGCGGCGGCGAGTGCCTCGCGGTAGCCGACGACGGCATCGACGACGGCCGTGCGCGCCTCGGCGGGGGCCCGTCCGAGGTCTGCGGCCAGTTCGGCGCGACGACCCCAGCCCGGTGGTGCGGCGGGGCCACCGCCGAGCGCGACCGCCGCGGCGGCGTGGAGCGCGTGGGCCTGCTCGAGATCGGCGAACTGCGGCGCCACCTCGCGCAGGCGGCGGTCGAGGTCGTCCGTGAGAGCGCGCACCAGGGCACGATCCTCGGCCCGGTCGCCGTCCGACGGGCCGGCGGCGTCCGCTCGCTGCCCGGCTACCCGGACGCGGCACCACGCGTCGAGGTCGAGCGGTTCGCCGACGTCGACGAAGACCCGGTGCCGCAGGGCCGCGCGGTCCTGGTAGTGGACGCCGACCGGGACGACGCGCACGCCGACGACGCCAGCGTCCACCGCCCCGAGCGCGATCCTGGCCGCCCCAGTGCGCAGCGGCGCCACCTGGGCGCCCTCCGTCGCCACGCCCTCCGGGAAGATCGCGACCAGATCACCCTCGGCCAACGCCTCGATCGACGCGGCGAACATGCCCCGGTTGCTCGCTCCGCCGCCGTCCTGGGTGCGCCGGACCGGGATCGCGCGGACCGCGACCAGCGCCCGGCGGAGCAGGGGGACCCGCCACAGGAAGTCGCCCGCGAGGAACCGCGGCGGTCGTTCGAGGGCGTGCAGCAGGACGATCGGGTCCGACAGCGCACCGAAGTGACTCGCGCACCACAGCTGCGGCCCCGTCGCGGGGAGGCCCGCGGGCCGGACCACCTCGACGGAGCGGAACAGCCCGCGAGCGGCCCGGCCCGCCAGCTGCTGCACGGCCCGGGCCCCGCGAGGGGCGGCCGGCACGGCCACGTCCGCGTGCGCCATCGGGACGTCGGGAGCACGACGATCGACCGGGACGGGTCGGGAGAGCACGTAGACGGCCGCCCCGAGCGTCGGCACCAGCAGCATCACGGCCGCCCAGCCGACCCGGCGACCGGCGGACAGGTCTGCTCGCCGGCGCAGGTCGAGCAGGCCCGCCAGCCAGACGGCGAGGAAGGTCGCCACGGCGAGCGCGTGCAGCCAGCCCGTCACGCGAGGGGCCGGACGGACCCCGGGGACGGGGCACCCCTGGCGCGGTCGGGTCGGATGAGGGTCTCCTCGGCCCACGCCGCCCCGGTCACGGCGACGAGCAGGTGCCACACCCCGTGCCACTGCCACCGCGACCGAGGGCGGCAGACCGGGGAGGAGGTGCGCCCGAGCAGGTAGGCGAGAGGTGCCGCGACGAGCCCGGCCGTGACCACCGGCCCGGGTCGCTGACGTCGCCACGCCACCGCACCGACCTCCACGGCCCCGCTGGCCGCGACGAGGGCGTACAGGCTGAGGTCGTGCAGCCACCGACTGCCCGTCCCCCCACGGCCGTGGTAGGCGACCGATCCGGCGCCCGCCGCCGCGAGCAGGGCGCCGTAGCCGGCCGGCCGCCAGCGACGTCCGGGCCGGACGGCCCGCCCGCGGGCCGCGACCCAGCCACCGGCGACCACCAGCCCGA
>SLMP01000137.1 GCA_007133465.1 Nitriliruptoraceae bacterium
CCCGCCCCCCACCCCCACCGGCGAGGTCGGGTTCACAACGCGTCGACCGGATCGACGTCGACGCGGGCCTCGACGCCGGCGAGGCTCCAACGCTCGCGGAGTGGTCGCAGCGCGGCGAGCACCGCCCGACGGTCGGCGGTCTTGCACAGGAACGCCTGGCGGCCCTCGGCGGGCAGGGGGCCGAGCAGTTCGGCCTCCGCCGGCAGCACCTCGCGCAGCGCCGCCGCGACGGCCAGGCCGTCCCCCGCCACCTCGACGCGCAGGACCTGCGCGGCCGGTGGGAACCGCAACGGGGCCCGCAGCGCCGCCTCGGCGCGCCAGAAGCCTCCGGGGTCCCACGCCGCGAGCGCCGCGACGGCGTGGTGCTCGGGCTCGCGGGTCTGCGCCACGACCTGCGACGCCTCGGGGTCCGCGCGACCGTGCACGGTCCACCCCGCGACGGCGCAGGCCAGCCGCAGGGTGTCCTCCGCGGCGTCGAGGCTCGGGCGGCGCAGCTGGCCGTCCAGGTCGGGCAGGACGACGGCCCCGACGGGACCCGGTGGGGCGTCGAGCACGGAGCCGCGGGTGGTGACGAGGACGGCCGGAGGCGGCGGCGCGACCTGCCCGTAGCCCTCCAGCACGACCACGGGTGCGGTGAGCATCCGCGTGAGCTCCGCCCCGAGCCGCTCCGCGCCGGCGGCGAGCGGCACCACCTCGGTCCCGCCGCAGCCGGGGCAGCGCGGCACCCGCCTGGCCCGCCAGCCGCAGCCCTCGCACAGCAGCGCCGCGTCGGGGGGCACGAGCAGCGAGGAGGCGCAGGTGGGGCACGCCACGCGCTCGCCGCAACCCCGGCAGACGAGGACGCGACCCTGCCCGCGACGCGCCGCGAGCACGACGCCGTAGGTGCCGGCGGCGGTCGCGGCCCGCAGGGCCGAGGTGGCCTCTCGACTGAGCCGGGCCCGGGCCTGGGTCTCCTGCGTGACGACGCGGACGCGGGGGCGGGCGCGACGTTCCGCCGCCCGGTCGGGAACGATCGGCTGCAGGCGGCGGTCGCGCAGCAGCCCCCAGGCGATCGCGGAGGGCACCGTCCCGATCACGAGCCCGACGCCGCGCGCCCGCCGTGCCCGCTCGAGGACGACCTCGCGGACGTGGTGGCGCGGGCTGCGCCGCTCCTTGTGGGCGGGGTTCGCCTCGTCGAGCACGACCGCCAGGCCGAGCCGCTCGAGCGGCGCGAAGGCGACCCCGCGCTCGCCGACGACGACCCGGGCGACGCCACTGCGCGCCTCGAGCCACCCCTTGTAGTGCCGGCGGGGCGACGGGCCGCCCCGCAGGTCGACGGCGAGGTCACCGGCCGCGCGCACGACCGCGTCGGCGACCGGCGAGGACGGGTCCGGGACGACCACCAGCACGTCGCGGTCGCCGGCGAGCGTCAGCTGGGTGAGCTCGGCGAGCCGGGCCCCGAGGTCCTCGCCGGGCAGCGGCCGCCACAGGAACGCGCCGGCGCCCGCGCGGGTCGCGGCGAGCAGCGCATCCCCGGACGTGCCGTACGGCGCCCACGCCGCCGCCAGCGAGGTCGCGTCCGGAGGCGGGTCGGAGCGCGGCCGTGGCGCGGTGCCGGGCGGGAACCAGCCCGCGGTCGCCGCGCGGCGCTCGACGTCGACGACCCGGCCGGGAAGGGCGTGGCGGACGACGTCGGCGAGCGGCGCACCGAACCGTTCGGCCGCCCACCGCAGCACGGCGAGCTCGTCCGGCCGGACCCAGGTGTGCGCCCCGAGCAACCGTCGGATCGGCCGCAGCCGGCTCGGGTCGACGGCGCTCGACGTGCCGACACCGACGACCAGCCCACGCACGGACCGGCCGGCGAAGGCGACCTGGACCCGCTGGCCCACGCTCACCGGCCCGCCATCGAGGTCCTCGGGCACGAGGTAGTCGAAGGGGCGGTCGAGGTGGAGCGGCTCGACCTCGACGACGACCTGCGCGATCCGCACCGCAGCGGGTCAGGCGCCGACGGCCTGGCGCAGCGCGTCGACCCGGTCGGTGCGCTCCCAGGTGAACCGGTCGCCCTCCCGGCCGAAGTGGCCGTAGGCGGCCGTCTCACGGAAGCCCGGTCGGCGCAGGTCGAGCGCGTCGATGATCGCGGCCGGTCGCAGGTCGAAGACGTCCTGCACGGCCGCGAGGATCGCGTCCGGGTCGACCGTCTCCGTCCCGAAGGTCTCGAGGTTGAGCGACACCGGCGAGGCGACACCGATCGCGTAGGCGACCTGGAGCTCGGCGCGGCGGGCCAGCCCGGCCGCGACGATGTTCTTCGCCACCCACCGGGTCGCGTACGCCCCCGACCGGTCGACCTTCGAGGCGTCCTTGCCGGAGAACGCCCCACCGCCGTGACGGGCCATGCCGCCGTAGGTGTCGACGATGATCTTGCGGCCGGTCAGCCCCGCGTCGGCGACGGGCCCACCGATCTCGAACCGTCCGGTCGGGTTGACGTAGAGCTTCACCCCGTCGTGGTCGATGTGGTCGGGCAGCAGCGGCTGGATCACCTGGTCGACGATGTCGGGCCGCAGCAGGGTGGCGAGGTCGATCTCCGCCCGGTGCTGCGTCGACAGCACGACGGCGGTGATCGCCTTCGGCACGCCGTCCTCGTAGGCGACGGTCACCTGCGTCTTGCCGTCGGGGCGCAGGTAGGGGATCTCCCCCGACTTGCGGGCCTCGGTCAGCCGCTCGGCCATCCGGTGCGCGAGGTGGATCGGCAGGGGCATCAGCGTCGGGGTCTCGTCGGAGGCGTAGCCGAACATCATCCCCTGGTCGCCCGCGCCCTGGATCGAGTACGGGTCGTCGTCGTGCCCCTCGCGCGACTCGTACGCGGTGTCGACGCCCTGGGCGATGTCCGGGGACTGCTCGTCGAGCGAGACGGACACCCCGCAGGTGTTGCCGTCGAACCCGACGTCGTGGTTGTCGTACCCGATCGACAGGACGGTGTCGCGCACGACGCGGGGGATGTCGACGTAGGTCTTGGTGGTGATCTCCCCGGCGACGATGACCTGGCCGGTGGTGACGAGGGTCTCGCACGCCACCCGACCGTGCGGGTCGTCCTCGAGGATGTGGTCGAGGATCGCGTCGGAGATCTGGTCCGCCAGCTTGTCGGGATGCCCCTCCGTGACCGACTCCGAGGTGAACAGGACGCGACGGGACACGAGGGCTCCTCGAGGACGGGCGAGCGGGCGGCGGCCGCGCGGGCCCCGACGGACGACGCGACGATTGCCGCGCGCAGCCTACCCGCCGGCCGCGGCCCGACGAGCGGGCGCCGGACGGGAGCGGGCCCGACGAGCGGGCGCCGGACGGGAGCGGGCGCCGGACGTGCTGGTGCCCGGGTGACGACCCGTCGGACGGGTCAGCCGTCCCGAGCCGGGAGCCGGGCCACGACCTCGTCGAGGATCCGGTCGGCCACGGCGTCCTTGCCGGCGAGCGGGACCACCGTCCGGCTGCCGTCCCGGCCGAGGATCACCACCCGGTTGGTGTCCACCTCGAAGCCGGCGTCGGTCGATGAGACGTCGTTGACCACCAGCAGGTCCGCACGCTTGCGCTCGAGCTTCGCCCGGCCGTGGGCCTCGACGTCGTCGGTCTCCGCCGCGAAGCCGACCAGCAGGGGCGGCTGACCCGGCGCACGGGCGGCGCCGAGCTCGGCGAGGATGTCCGGGTTGCGGACCAGCTCGATGGCCGGGACCCCGGCCTCCTTCTTGACCTTCGAGGTCGCCACCGCCGCCGGCCGGAAGTCCGCGACCGCGGCGGCCTTGACGACGACGTCGGCGTCGGCGGCCAGCGGCAGCACGGCCGCGCGCATCTGTGCCGCCGTCGTCACGTCGTGACGGGTGACCCCCGCCGGGGTAGCGAGGTGGGTGGGGGCGGCCACGAGGTGGACGGTCGCGCCGCGGCGGGCGGCGGCACCGGCGAGCGCGACGCCCATCCGGCCGCTGGAGCGGTTGCCGAGGTAGCGGACCGGGTCGATCGGCTCGCGGGTCCCGCCGGCGGTGACCACGACGGTGCGCCCGGCGAGGTCGCCGGCCCGCTCCCCTGCGAGGTCCCCGACGGGAGCGACCAACCGCGCGAGCGCGGCCACCGCCTCCTCCGGGGCGACCACGCGCCCGGGGCCGACGTCGCCGCCCATCAGCGGCCCGTCGTCCGGCCCGAGCACGTGCACCCCGCGGGTACGGAGCACCTCGACGTTGTGGCGGGTGGCGGGGTGCTGCCACATCTCGGTGTGCATCGCGGGCGCGACGACGAGCGGGCAGGTCGCGGCGAGCAGCGTCGTCGTCAACAGGTCGTCGGCGAGCCCGGTGGCGAGCTTCGCGAGCACGTGGGCGGTCGCCGGGTAGACGAGCGCGACGTCGGCGGCGCGGCCGAGGGCGACGTGGGTCTCCGCTGGGATGTCGTCCCAGACGTCCTGGCGGACCCGGCGGCCGGTGAGGCCCTCGAAGGTCGCCACGCCGACGAACCGCCGCGCGCCGGCGGTCAGGACCGGGTCGACGGTCGCGCCCGCGCCGACGAGCAGGCGGGCGACCTGGGCGGCCTTGTACGCCGCGATCCCGCCGGTCACCCCGAGCAGGACACGGACGCCGGCCAGGTCGCTCACGGGGCGCTCCCCCGGGTCAGGCGGACTCGTCGCCCTCGTCGTCGCCCTCGATGAAGGCGAGCGGGTCACCGGTCGCGGTCTCGCTGACGGGTTCCCGGCCGGCGATCTTGCCCTGGGCGATCTCCTCGAGGGCGATCGACAGCGGCTTGTTCGAGGCCGTGGAGACCAGCGGGGGGACGAAGTTGCCGAGGCCCTCGCCGAGCTGGGCGTAGTAGCCGTTGATCTCCCGGGCGCGCTTCGCCGCGAGGTGCACGAGGTGGAACCGCGAGTCCACCTTGTCCATCAGGTCGTCGATGCGTGCGATGGGGGTGCCTTCCGTGCAGGGCGCGACCGAGGGCGCGGGGGGATCGTTCCGACGCGACGCGCGGCAGCCGACAGGACGCCGCGTGCGCAGGCGCGCAGGGTAGCGAGCAGCGCCGACCGCGGCGGGACCGCCGGGACCGGCCCCCGCCGACGCTACGGTGCGCGTGTCGGAGGTGGGGGCGGTGGGCGACGGGTTCGGGCCGGGGCTGGTCCTCGTGCTGCTCGCCGTCGCCGCCGTGGTCGTGGGCGTCCTGCTGTGGCGGCACGCGCACCGGACCCGCGCCGACCTCGCTCGGCTGGCCGAGCGCGACGGGCTGGTGCCCACGGTGATGCCGCTCGGGCTGACGGCCGACGACCTCGCGGGCCGGTTCGTCGCGACCCCGCACGGTGACCGGCGCTACGGCCTCGAGTACGCCGTCGCCGGACCGCTCACGGTGCGCCTCGCCGGCGATGACCGGACGGTCGACGGCGCCGCGTTCCGCTGGTGGTCCGAGCAGCGCCGCACCAACCACAACCTCAACGGCGGGACCAGCCGGTCCTACGAGCGGGTGCGGGAGTCGGTCGCGGTCGTGCGGCTGCCCACCGCGATCCCCGGCCGCGTCGTCGTGCGGCCGGAGTCGCTGTTCGGGCAGGTCGGGCTCACCCGCGGCGGGCAGCAGCTGGAGTCCGCGGAGTTCAACCGTCGCTTCCGGGTCGAGGGAGGCGACCGTCGGCTGGTCGTCCAGCTCCTCGACGCCGCAGTGCAGCACGAGCTGCTCGAGGCGTTCCGGGGCCGCAGCATCGAGCTGGCCGGCGACGTGCTGGTGCTCGGCGGGCGGGCATCCCGACGCGAGCCGGGGCTGACCGGCTTCGTCGGGGAGCTGCCGGTCCTGCGGGCCGACGCGGCTCGCCTCCTCGGCGCGATACCGCCAGCCTTCTGGCGCGCGGTCGGGCTGGCCGACCCCGGGAGGGCGTGACGTGGAGCCCCTGCTCGGCAGCCTCGCCGTCATGGTCCTGCTGGGCGGCTGGCTCGTGTTCGCCTACAACCGGTTCGTCGCCCAGGTCGCGGCGATCGACGCCAGCTGGTCCGGCATCGACGTGGAGCTGCAGCGCCGGCACGAGCTGATCCCGAACCTGGTGGCGACGGTGGAGGGGTACGCACGCCACGAGCGGCAGGTGCTGGAGGCCGTCACCGCTGCGCGGGCGCAGGCGATCTCGGCCCGTCCGGAGGACGTCTCCGTCACCGACCAGGCGCGGGCCGAGGACGGGCTGACCGAGCAGGTGACCCGGCTGCTCGCGGTGGCCGAGGGCTACCCGCAGCTACGTGCCGACCGCGGCTTCCGGGACCTGCAACGCCAGCTGGTGGAGACCGAGGATCGCATCGCCGCGTCCCGGCGGCTGTACAACCTCGAGGTGGCGGCCTACGAGCGGCGCCGGCGCAGTATTCCGTCGAACGTGGTCGCCTCCTGGTTCGGCTTCGAGCGCCGCGAGATGTTCGAGATCCGCGACGCCGGCGCGCAGCACGCCGCCCAGCTCAGCGGCTGACCCGACTCAGCGGCCGACGCGACGCGCCGCAGCGATGTGCGTCAGCACCTCGGCCACGCAGGTGGCGAGGTCGTCGTTGACCACCCGGACGTCGAACACCTCGGACGAGGCGACCTCCTGGCGGGCGACGTCCAGCCGGCGGGCGATGGTGGCGTCGTCCTCGGTCCCCCGCCCACGCAGGCGGGCCTCGAGCTCCTCGCAGCTCGGAGGGAGCAGGAAGACCAGGAGGGCGTCCGGGACGCGCTCCTTGACCTGCACCGCCCCCTGCACCTCGATGTCGAGCAACACCACCGCGCCCTGCGCCACGGCGGCGACGACCGGTGCCAGGGGCGTGCCGTAGAGGTTGCCCGCGTACCGCGCCCCCTCGAGCAGGTCCCCGGCGGCGGCCATGGCCTCGAAGCGCTCCGGGTCGACGAAGTGGTAGTCCACCCCGTCCCGCTCCCCCGGGCGCGGCGCCCGGGTGGTGACCGACACCGACAGCACGGCGTCGTCCAGGGCGGCGCGCACGTGCCGGTGCACCGTGCCCTTGCCGACCCCCGACGGTCCGGCGATCACGACGAGCAGACCACAAGGGCGGTCGACGCCGTCCGTCACGAGCGGTCGCCGAAGGCCGACAGCAGCGCTTCGCGCTGGCGCGGCCCGAGCCCCCGCACGCGCCGGGTCGGGGCGATGCCGAGTTCCTCCATCAACCGCCGGGCCTTCACGGGCCCGTAGGCTGGCATCGCCGCGAGGACGTCGGTGACGCGCATCTTCGCGACCGCGTCCTCGGTGGCCGCCCGGTCGAACACCGTCTGGAGCCCGACGGCCCGGAGCTTGAGCTGGTCCTTGAGGTCGGCACGGGTCCGGCGCGCCTCGGCGGCCTTCGCGAGCGCAGCACGGCGCTCCTCGGGAGCGAGGTCGGGCAGCGGCATCGAGGTTCCGTGAGCAGCGTCAGCAGGGCCCTCCGAGCCTAGTCGTCGCCCACGGGCCGCTGCCGCGCCCGGGAGACCGTCCGCCCACGGCTACGGTGTCGCGCATCGGTCACGGCACGGAAGCGGCGATGGGCGACAACGACGGACTCGTGCTCGGCGTCGACCTCGACGGGGTCTGCGCCGACTACGAGGGCGCCTTCCGCGCGTCGGTGGCCCGGCAGCTCGGCCGCGACCCCGCCGACCTGCCGCCGCAGACGGTCATGGACGCCTACTCGGAGTGGGGGCTGAGCTTCACGGCCTTCGAGCGCGCCCACCGTCACGCGGTCCTCGAGGACCGCATGTTCCGCACCATGGCGCCGATGCCGGGCGTGTCGGAGGCCCTGTGGCGGCTGTCGGACCTCGGCGTGTGGATCCGCATCATCACCCACCGCCTGTTGTTCAACTGGGCCCACGAGACGTCGGCCGCCGACACCGCCGCCTGGCTCGACCTGCACCGCATCCCCTACCGAGACCTGTGCTTCATCGGTGACAAGCCGCACGTCGGCGCGGACGTCTACGTCGACGACGCTCCCCGCCACATCGTCGGCCTGCGGGCGGCCGGCAAGACGGCCATCGTCTTCGACCAGCCCTACAACCGGGACCTGCCGGGGCCGCGGGCCACCAGCTGGGACGACGTGGTGGCCCACGTCGAGGGCCTGCTCGCCAGCCGCGCCCGCCAGGTCCCGCTGCCGTTCGACGGCGTGCCGCCGGCGACCGTGCCGCACCCTGGTCGCGCCGGCGAGCGGCCGACCGACCGGCCCGCCGATCGCCCCGCCGACCGGCCCGCCGACCGGCCCGCCGACGAGGAGACGCCGAGGTGACCCGTCCCGACCACGCCGTGCCCACCGACCCCTCCCCGGCCGATGCCCGCGCCGCCCGCACCCGGGCGTTCGTGGAGTTCCTGGTGCGCTGCGACGTGCTGACCTTCGGCGACTTCGTGGCCCGTTCCGGCCGGCGCACGCCCTACTTCGTCAACGCCGGCCGCTACCGGACCGGCGAGCAGATCGGCGAGCTCGGCCGCTTCTACGCCGCCGCGATCGCCGAGGCCTTCGGGTCCGAGGTCGACGTGCTGTTCGGGCCGGCGTACAAGGGCATCCCGTTGGCGGTCACCACGGCGATCGCGATGGCGGCCGAACACGATCACGACGTCGGGTTCTGCTTCGACCGCAAGGAGGCCAAGGACCACGGCGAGGGGGGCCTGCTGGTCGGCCACCCGTTGCGCGACGGCGACCGGGTCGTGATCGTCGAGGACGTGACCACCGCCGGCACCTCGGTCCGCGCGACGGTGCCCCTGCTGCGGGCCGCAGCGGACGTCGAGGTGGTCGGGCTGGTCGTCGGTGTCGACCGTCGCGAGCGCGGGGCGCCGCCGGCGGACGCACCCGTCGACGGCCCGGCGGCCGACCGCGGCGACGGACCGGAGCCCTCCGCGCTGGACGCGCTCGGCCGCGAGTTCGGCTTCCGCACGCTCGCGCTCGCGACCATCGACGACATCGTCACCCACCTCGCCGGACGCGAGGTCGACGGGCGGGTCGTGCTGTCCGACGCGGACCTCGCGCGCATCACCGCCTACCGCGAGGAGCACGGGGTTGCCTGACGCGACGACCGGTCCGCTCCCAGCCCCCGCCTTCGCCGACCTCACGGGCGACGACCCCCGCTGGACGAGCGCGTTCCCGGTCCTGGTCCAGCTCCGCACCCACCTCGACCGGCCGACGTTCGACGCGATCCTGGCCGCGGCCGCGTCGCAAGGACTGACCTTCACCGCGGCCCTGGTCGACGACCGGTGCGTCGGGCTCGCCGGCTGGCGGGTCGTCGATACCGCCCACGTCGTGCGCAAGCTCTACGTCGACGACCTCGTCACCGATGCCGCCCACCGCTCGCGCGGCATCGGGGCCGCACTGCTCGACCACCTCGAGGTCCGCGGCGCGGCGCTCGGTTGCCGCTTCCTGGAGCTCGACTCCGGTGTCCAGCGCGAGGAGGCGCACCGCTTCTACCGGCGGGCCGGGATGCGCGACGACAGCCTGCACTTCCGCCGGCCGATCCCGGCCGCGTGACGCGGGCGGACCCCGCGCGAGCAGACGCCGCGCGGGCCGGGCGCAGCGCCGAACCGGGCGCTCAGGGCAGTTCCGCGGCGATCGCGCGTGCGGCCACGACGGGGTCGTCGGCGCGGGTGATCGGCCGACCGACCACGAGCAGGTCGGCGCCGTCCTGGGCCGCCTGCCTCGGCGTCGCTGCCCGGGCGTGGTCGTCGACGTCTCGGTCGCCGGGACGGATGCCGGGGGTGACGAGCAGCACGCTCGGGCCGACCGCGGCGCGCACCGCCGTCAGGTCGCGAGGGGCGCAGACGAGCCCGGGCGCGCCGGCCTCGGTCGCGAGCCGCGCCAAGGCCGGCACCTGCGTCGCGGCCGGTGGCGCGTTGACACTGGCCAGGTCGTCGTCGGACATCGAGGTGAGCACGGTGACGGCGAGGACGCGGCCGGCGTCGCCCAGCCCCGCCACGGCGGCGCGGACCATCGCCGTCCCGCCGCCGGCGTGCACGGTGACGAGCCCGACCCCGAGGGTCGCGATGCGGCTGGCGGCCCGCTCGACGGTGGTGGGGATGTCGTGGAGCTTCACGTCGAGGAAGACCGGGCCGTACGCGCCGATGGCCTCGACCGCGGCGGGACCATGGGCGGCGAACAGCTCGAGGCCGACCTTGAACCAGCCCACCTCGCCGGCCAGGTCCCGGGCGAGGCCGGCCGCGGCATCGAGCGTCGGCACGTCGAGGGCCACCACCAGCCGCTCGTGCGGAGGCGTCGCTCGCTCCTGCGTCGGGTCGGTCACCGCCATGGCTGGACGTCACCGACGAGGTCGGTCACCGCCGCGATCCCGCGCTCCGCGCACCACGTCCGCAGCCCCGCGATCAGGCGGGGGCCGACGAACGGGTCGACGAAGGTCGCCGTGCCGACGGCGACCGCGGACGCGCCCGCTCGCAGGAACTGCACGACGTCCTCGACGGTGCGAGCACCGCCGCAGCCGAGGATCGGCACGTCCGGCAACGCCTGGTGCACCTGGTGGACGTTGCGGAGCGCGACCGGTCGGATCGCGGGGCCGGAGAGCCCGCCGTAGGTGTTCCACAGCTCCGGCCGGCCGGTGTCGGGATCGATCGCCATGCCGAGCAGGGTGTTGATCAGCGTGACGCCGTCGGCGCCGGCATCGACCACCGCCTCGGCGATCGACACGACGTCGGTCACGTCGGACGTGAGCTTCGCGAGGACGGGGACCGACGCCTCGGCGCGGACGGCGGCGATCACCTCCTGGCTGTCGGTCGCGGAGCAGGCGAACACGAGCCCGCGCTCCTCGACGTTCGGGCACGACAGGTTGACCTCGATGGCGATGATGCCGGGCTGCCCGCGCAGCCGGCCGGCGACCGTGGCGAAGTCCTCGACGCTGTTGCCGGCGATCGACGCGACGACGCGTGCGCCACGGTCCTGCAGCCAGGGCAGGTCACGGGCGAGCCAGGCGTCCACCCCCGGGTTCTGCAGCCCGATCGCGTTGAGCATCCCCGAGGGCGTCTCCGCCATCCGCGGCGTCGGCAGCCCGGCGCGCGGCTCGCGGGTGACCGACTTGACCACGATCGCGCCGAGCTCGGTGACGTCGTAGAAGCGATCGACCTCCACCCCGGAGGCGAAGCAGCCCGACGCGGTCGTGATCGGGTTGGGCAGCGCCACACCGGCGAGCTGGACGCGCAGGTCGACGTCGGCGGGGTCGAGCGAGCGTCGGCGGGGCCACGCTCGCGCCGGCTGGTCCCGGACGGGGGACGCGCTCATGCGTCACCTCCCTCGCCCGCGGGCGTGCGGGCGGACGGTGCGCCGTACCGGGTGTCCTCCCACGCGATCCGCGCGCCGTTGAGGACCGGGCCGTCCAGGCACGCGCGGCGCAGGTGGACGTTGCCGGCGCGGTCGCGGATCGGCAGCACGCACGTGAAGCACACCCCGATCCCGCAGGCCATCCGCTCCTCGACGGCGACCTGGACCGGCAGGTGCAGCTCGCCGCAGCGCTCGGAGACCGCCCGCAGCATCGCGTTCGGCCCGCAGGCGTAGACGACGCCGGTCCGTCCGTGCGCGACGACGGCCTCGAGTACGTCGGTCACCCGCCCCTGCGTGCCGTAGCTGCCGTCCTCGGTGGTGAACACGGAGCTGGCCGACAGCCGCTTCGCCTCGATCACCCCGAGCAGCCGTGCCTGGGTGGCCGCCCCGACGATCATGTCGACGCGCAGCCCCTCGCGGCGGAGCGTCTCCCCGAGGTAGAGCAGCGGCGCGACGCCGTAGCCCCCGCCGATCAGCAGGCAGCCGACCTTCCGGCGCGGCATCGGGAAGGGCCGGCCGAGCGGACCGACCACGTCGAGCACGTCGTGGCCGCGCACCGAGGTCAGCCACTCGGTCCCCGGCCCGTGGGCGTCGAACACGACGTCGACCGTGCCCGCGGCGACCCCCTGCTGCGACACCCGCGCGATCGAGAAGGGGCGGCGCAGCAGCGCGCCGGGAGACTGCACGGCGAGCGACACGAACTGCCCCGGCTGGGCGCGCTCCGCGATCTCCTTCGCCGCGAACGACAGCACCCAGTAGGCGCCCTCACGCCGCCGGTCGAGCACCTCGCACGTCGCCTGTACCGGGGTGTCGAGGTCGGGCCGGCCCTGCACGGTGCCGCTGCGTTGCGTGCTCATCCGACCTCCTCGATCACCGACGGCTCTCGTTCGGACGCCGGTCCCGCCGCGGCGCGACCCTCCGCCGACCACTCGCGTTCCCGCTCCGCCGCCACGGCGAGGTACTCCTGCAGCGAGCGCACCTCCAGCGGCCCGGACCGCAGCGCCTCGACCCCGTGGATCGCCGCGAGGATGCCCGCGAGGGTCGTGATGTAGGGCACGCCGTTGGTGACCGCGGCCTGGCGCAGCTCGTAGCCGTCGGTGCGGGTCCCGGACCCGAACGGGGTGTTGAGCACGAGCCCGATCTCCCGCCGTTCGAGCAGGTCGAGCACCTCGTGCGCCCCCTGCGACACCTTGCCGACCACCCGCGCCGGCACCCCCGCGCGACGCAGCACGTCCGCGGTGCCCTCGGTGGCGAGGATGTCGAAGCCGAGGTCGATCAGGCGCATCACCGGGAAGACGATCGCGCGCTTGTCCCGGTTCGCGACCGACACGAACACCGACCCGGCCCCCGGCAGCACCATCGAGCCCGTCCCCGCCTGCGACTTCGCGAAGGCCGCGCCGAAGTCGAGGTCGATGCCCATGACCTCGCCGGTGGAGCGCATCTCCGGACCGAGCCGGGCGTCGACACCCGGGAACCGGTCGAAGGGCAGCACGGCCTCCTTGACCGCGACGTGCGGCGGTCGGGGCCCCTGCACCGCGTCCTGCGCCGGGACCATGCCCTCCGCACGCAGCTCCGCCAGGGTCGCGCCCGCCATCACCCGGGCCGCCACCTTCGCGAGCGGCACACCGGTCGCCTTCGAGGTGAAGGGCACCGTGCGCGACGCCCGCGGGTTCGCCTCGATGCAGAACAGCACGTCGTCCTTCAGCGCGAACTGCACGTTGAGCAGCCCGTGGACCCCGAGCCCGCGCGCGATGCCGTCGGTGATCGCGCGGATCGCCTCCTCCTGGTTGCGCCCGAGCGTCAGCGGGGGCAGCGTGCAGGCGGAGTCGCCCGAGTGCACCCCGGCTTCCTCGATGTGTTCGAGGATGCCGCCGACGAACAGTTCCTCGCCGTCGAACACCGCATCGACGTCGATCTCGATCGCGCCCTCGAGGAACCGGTCGACCAGGATCGGCTGCTCCGGGGCTGCGGCCACGGCTTCGGTGAGGTAGCGCGCCAGGCCGGTCGCGTCGTAGACGATCTGCATCGCCCGTCCACCGAGGACGTAGGACGGACGGACCAGCACCGGGTAGCCGATCGCCTCGGCGATGTCGGCCGCTTCCTCGAAGGAGCGGGCGATCCCACCGGGGGGCATCGCGACCCCGAGCTCCGCCATCAGGTGGCCGAAGCGGCCCCGGTCCTCGGCGGCGTCGATCGCGTCGGGGGACGTGCCCCAGATCGGGACCCCCGCCTCCTCGAGCGCGTGGGCGAGCTTCAGCGGGGTCTGCCCGCCGAGCTGGACGAGCACCCCGACCGGCTGCTCGCGGTGCACCACCTCGAGGACGTCCTCCAGGGTGAGCGGCTCGAAGTAGAGGCGGTCGGCGGTGTCGTAGTCGGTCGAGACGGTCTCCGGGTTGCAGTTGACCATGATGGTCTCGTACCCGGCGTCGCGGAGCGCGAACACGGCGTGGACGCAGCAGTAGTCGAACTCGACGCCCTGGCCGATGCGGTTCGGGCCCGAGCCGAGCACCACGACCTTGTCCCGGTCGGAGGGGCGGACCTCGTCCTCCTCCTCGTAGGTGCCGTAGTGGTACGGCGTGTACGCCTCGAACTCGGCCGCGCAGGTGTCGACGGTCTTGTAGACCGGCCGGATGCCGGCGGCGTGCCGGCGGGCGCGCACGGCGGCCTCGGTGGTCTGCAGCAGCCGGGCGAGGTGGGCGTCGGCGAACCCGTCGCGCTTGGCGTCGCGCAGGACGTCGTCGGGCAGGGCGGCGAGGTGCTCGTAGCTGCGCAGCTGCCGGCGGCGTTCGATCAGCTGCAGCAGCTGGTCGACGAACCACGGGTCGTAGCCGGTCAGCTCGCTGATGGTCTCGACGCTCCAGCCGCGGGTGAGCGCCTCGTCGACCGCCCGCAGCCGGTCGGCGGTGGGCCGGGCGAGACGGCGGGTGAGCTCCTCGTCGGGGACGTCGAGGCTCGCGAACGCCCCGAAACCGATCGTGCCGTCCTCGAGCGAGCGCAGCGCCTTGTTGATCGCCTCCTTGAAGGTCCGGCCGATCGCCATGACCTCGCCGACCGACTTCATCTTCGTGGTCAGCATCTCGTCGGCGCCGGCGAACTTCTCGAACGCGAACCGCGGGATCTTCACGACGACGTAGTCGATCGTCGGCTCGAAGGCCGCCTTCGTCTCGCGGGTGATGTCGTTGGCGATCTCGTCGAGGGTGTAGCCGATCGCGAGCTTCGCGGCGATCTTCGCGATCGGGAACCCGGTCGCCTTGGACGCGAGCGCGGACGAGCGCGACACCCGCGGGTTCATCTCGATCACGAGCTGACGCCCCGTGGCCGGATCCACCGCGAACTGCACGTTGGATCCGCCGGTCTCCACCCCGATCCGGCGCAGCACCGCGAACGACGCGTCGCGCAGCTGCTGGTACTCCGGGTCGGACAGCGTCATCGCCGGCGCCACCGTGATCGAGTCACCGGTGTGCACGCCCATCGGGTCGAGGTTCTCGATCGAGCAGATCACGACGCAGTTGTCGTGGGCGTCGCGCATGACCTCGAGCTCGTACTCCTTCCAGCCGAGCACCGATTCCTCGACCAGCACCTCGTGGACCGGCGACTGGTAGAGCCCGAGCCGGATCATCTCGTCGAGCTGGTCGCGGTCGAACGCGATGCCCCCACCCTTGCCGCCGAGGGTGAACGACGGGCGCAGCACGACCGGGTAGCCGTACTCCTCGGCGGCCACGAACGCCTGCGCCGGCTCCTTCACGTAGGTCGAGCGCGGGGACTCGAGCCCGATCTCGGTCATCGCGTCCTTGAACCGCTGCCGGTCCTCGGCGGTCTGGATCGCCTCCAGGTCGGCGCCGAGCACCTCGACGCCGAAGTCCTCGAGCACGCCGGCCGCGGACAGGTCGACGGCGAGGTTGAGCGCCGTCTGCCCGCCGAGGGTGGCGAGCAGCGCGTCCGGCCGCTCCTTCGCGATCACCGCGCGGACCGCCTCGACGGTGAGCGGCTCGACGTAGGTGGCGTCGGCGAAGGACGGGTCGGTCATGATCGTCGCCGGGTTGGAGTTGACCAGCACGACGCGCAGGCCCTCCTCGCGCAGCACCTTGCAGGCCTGCGTCCCGGAGTAGTCGAACTCGCAGGCCTGCCCGATCACGATCGGCCCGGAGCCGATCACCAGGACGGAGCGGAGGTCGTCGCGGCGCGGCATCAGGCCTCCCCTCCGGTCGAGGTGGTGCGGTCCGTCGCTGTGCGGCCCCTGCCCGACGACGTGCCGCTCCCCCGGTGCCGATCCATCAACGCGGCGAAGCGCTCGAACAGGTAGCGCGCGTCGCTCGGGCCGGGTGCCGCCTCCGGGTGGTACTGCACGCTGAACGCCGGCACGTCCCGGGCGGTCAGCCCCTCGACCACGTCGTCGTTGAGGTTGACGTGGGACACCTCGACGACCCCGTGGTCCGCGGTGGCGAAGGCGTGCGCGTCGACCTGCTCGCCGAGGCTCGAGGCCCGCACCGCGAACCCGTGGTTGTGGGAGGTGATCTCCACGACACCGTCGGCGCGGCGCAGGACCGGCTGGTTCACGCCCCGGTGGCCGAAGGTGAGCTTGTAGGTGTCGGCGCCGAACGCGTGACCGACCAGCTGCGAGCCGAGGCAGATGCCGAACACGGGCAGCTCGCCGAGCAGCTCGCGGGTCGTGGCGATGCCCTGGGCGACCGTGGCCGGGTCGCCCGGGCCGTTGGACAGGAACAGCCCGTCCGGCTCGACCGCCCGGACGTCG
>SLMP01000107.1 GCA_007133465.1 Nitriliruptoraceae bacterium
ACCAGCCGCTCCCCCGGCGTCCAGCGCGGCCGCCGGACGTGGAGGGCGGCGATCGGCGCGGCCCGCGGTGCGGGCGCGGAAGGGTCGCGCGGCTCGGTCACCAGCCCCGGCCGGCGTACTTCTGGTCCTCCGGCAGCGTGTGGATCTCGATGCCGACCATCGCCTCGCCGAGCCCGCGGGAGACCTTCGCGATCACCTGGGGGTCCTCGAAGTGGGTGGTCGCCTCCACGATCGCGCGAGCCCGCTGCTCCGGGTTGCCGGACTTGAAGATCCCGGAGCCGACGAAGACACCGTCGGCGCCGAGCTGCATCATCATCGCCGCGTCGGCCGGTGTGGCGATGCCGCCGGCGGTGAACAGCACGACGGGCAGCCGGCCGGTGTCGGCGACCTCGCGGACGAACTCGACCGGGGCGCGCAGCTCCTTGGCGGCGGCGTACAGCTCCGTGTCGTCCATCGTGGCGAGGCGACGGATCTCCGAGGTGATCGCGCGCATGTGGCGGGTCGCCTCGACGACGTTGCCGGTGCCGGCCTCGCCCTTGGAGCGGATCATCGCCGCGCCCTCGGACAATCGGCGCAGCGCTTCGCCGAGGTCGGTCGCGCCGCAGACGAAGGGGACGTCGAACGCCCACTTGTCGATGTGGTGGGCCTCGTCGGCCGGGGTCAGCACCTCGGACTCGTCGACGTAGTCGACGCCCAGGGACTGCAGGACCTGCGCCTCGACGAAGTGGCCGATGCGGGCCTTCGCCATCACCGGGATCGACACCGTCTCGATGATGCCATCGACCATCTCCGGGTCGCTCATGCGCGCCACCCCACCGTCGCGACGGATGTCGGCGGGGACCCGCTCGAGCGCCATGACCGCGACCGCGCCCGCCTCCTCGGCGATCCTGGCCTGCTCCGGGGTGACGACGTCCATGATGACGCCGCCCTTGAGCATGTCGGCGAGGCCGCGCTTCAGGCGGGAGGTGCCGGTCTGGTGGGTGGTGGGCTCGGGGGTCTCGGTCATCGGGAGCGTCCTTCGGGTGCGGGTCCGGACCTCGCTCCTGGGGTTCGGACGTCGGAGCACGGTGGGTCGGTGCCCGCCGGGGCGGACCGGGGGTCCGCGGCGGCTCGGCGGCACGGCGACCGGGCTGATCGGGTGGGTCGGGCGCGGGACCGCGGGGTGCAGACCGCGGGTGAGGACCGACCGGCCGGTGGGGACACCGGCCGGAGCGGTCCGGTCGCGCGGGACCTCCCGCCCAGGGGCCTCACGAGGGTACTGCCTGGTCAGCCGGGCTGGTCAGCCGGGCTGGTCAGCCGAGCTGGTCAGCCGAGCGCCTCGCGGTAGAGCCCTCTGAGCGTCGCCGTGACGACGGACCAGTCGTAGCCGGCCGCCGCCCGCTGGCCCGCCGCCGCGAGCCCGGCCCGTCGGACCGGGTCGTCGAGCAGCTGCCCGATCGCGGCCGCCAGCGCGACGGGCTCCCCCGGCGGCACGAGCAGGCCGGTCTGTCCGTCGGCGACCACGCTGCGGTACCCCGGCAGGTCGGAGGCGACCACGGCACGACCCGCCGCCATCGCCTCCAGCAGGACGATGCCGAAGGACTCGCCCCCGAGCGCCGGCGAGACGTACAGGTCGGCCGCCCGGTAACAGCCCGGCAGCTCGGCGTCGGGGACGCGCCCGAGGAACACCACGTCGTCGCGCAGCTGCGCGGGGACGAGCGCGCGGCAGCGCTCGCCCTCCGCGCCCTCGCCGACGACCAGCAGCCGCAGACGGGGCCGATCGGCGCGCAGGCGCAGGAACGCCCGGACGAGCGGCTCGAGGCCCTTGCGGCGCTCCAAGCGGCCGACGAACAGCAGCGTCTCCCGCGACGGGTCCACCACCCGCTCGAGCGGTGGGACCCCCTGGAACCGGGCCACCTCGACGCCGTTGGGCACGATGCGGAAGCGCTCCGGCGGGACGCCCAGGGCCGCGCCGTGGTAGGCGGCGGCAGCCGGGCTGACCGCAACCGCGACCGCCGCCCGGTCGAGCACCCGGCGGCCGAGGACACGGGCGATCCGGTACAGCCGTGCGTCGTCCGACCAGGCGTGGAAGGTCGCGACGACCGGCGCCGGCGAGGCCAGCGCCGCGGTGACGCCCACCAGCGGCACGAGCGGTTCGTGGACGTGGACGACGTCGGGTCGCAACCGCGCCAGCAGGCGACGCGTGCGGGTCGCGGCCGTCGGCGCCACCGCGATGGGCGCGACCGAGCCGTTGAACGGCACCGCCACGCTCGCTCCGACGCCGAGGTGGCCCGGATCGCGCCCCGGCCCGAGCAGCACCACCTCGTCGCCCGCGGCGCGCAGCTGCGCGGCCAGGTGCCGGACGTGCGACTGGACCCCGCCGGGCACGGTGAGGTCGTACGGGCTGACCAGCGCGATCCTCACGGACGCGTCCCGTCGCCGCGGGTCGCACCGTCCGCCAGCGTGCCGCGGCCGGCGCCGGGGCGCCGGCGCTCCCAGTCCTCGCGGGCGAGGGCCTGCCAGTCCCGGCCCTCGCGCCAGGCGACCGCCACCGGATGCGCGGGTTCCCGGTCGGCCAGCCAGTTGGGGACGAACACGTGCCACTGGTCGGGGTAGCGGCGGATCAGCGCCTCCAGTCCGTTGGCGACCGCCTGCGTGCCGGCGTGGACGTCGAGGTGGGCGACGTCGATCGGCGCGCGGATCACGGCACGGAACCTGTCGTCACCCTCGGTGAGGAAGGCACCGACCGCGACCGGGCGGCCGGTGCGGCGGGCGAGCGCGGCCGTGCCCGGCGGCAGGCGGCAGGGTTCGCCGAAGAACGCGACGATCGGACCCTTCTTGGTCAGGTCCCGGTCGGCGAGCAGGGTCGCGACCGCGCCCTCGTCACGCACCCGTGCCTCGAGCTGGTCGAGCATGGCTCCGCCGCGGACCAGCGGGATCACGTCGATGCCGGCCTGCCGGCGCAGCGCCACGAACCGCTCGAACAGCCGGCGCGGCTCCACCACCTCGGCGACCACGACCATGCCCCAGCGCCGCTGCGAGGTGAAGAACGCGCCGACGTCCCACGACCCGAGGTGGCCGGTGGCGATCACCCCGCCCCGGCCGCTGTCGCGGAACGCGTCGACGTGGTGCACCCCCTCGCCGATCGAGGCGGCCACGACCTCCGCGCCGTCCATCGTGTGCAGGCGGAAGCTGTCGAGCCAGTACCGCGCGTAGGAGACGTACGCGTCGCGGACGAGGTCCCGCAGTTCGGTCGGGCTCGCGTCCGGCACCACGCGACGCAGGTTGCGTACGACCTGGGTGCGCTGGCGGGTCGAGGCCCCCTGGAACCACAGCGGCCCGAGCCGTGCCGGCAGCCGACGCGCGACCGACGGAGGGAGCTGTGCTGCGCCCTCCCAGACGGCCCGGTACTGCCAGTAGACGGCCCGCTGCCGCAGCGTCTCCGGCGGAGGTGGGGGCAGCTCGGCGAACCCGGCCGCGGACCTCACGACCCGACCCTCACTGGGCGAGTTCCGGTCCCTCGCCCCGTGACCGGACGCCGTTGCGCTGGTTCGCGGCGTGCTCGTCCAGCGCGGGATCGAAGTTGCGCTCGCCGTAGAACTTCCGTGCGCCGGCCTTGAACGCCCGGCTCCACGCGCGGTCGCGCACGGTCAGGGCCAGCAGTTCCTCCGGGATGTCCCGGTCGATCTGGCACCACACGTGGTGGACCCGCTGGATCACGGTGACGGTGGAGCCGACGGCGAGCAGCCACAGGACGGGTTCGAGCAGCCACCGGTGGAACAGCAGCCCGAGGATCAGCAGGATGGCGCGCTCGGCGCGCTCGAGGATCCCGACCGAGCAGTCGAGGTCGATCGACTCCGCCTTCGCCCGGACGTAGCTGGTCACCTGCGCGCCGAGCAGGGCGACGATCACGAGCGCGAACTGGCGGGGGTCGTCACGCAGCCACCAGGCGAGCCCGCCGAGGATCACCCCGTCGGAGATGCGGTCGCTGACGGAGTCGTAGAAGCTGCCGAACGGGGTCGCCTGCTGGGTCGCCCGGGCCACGGCGCCGTCGAAGGTGTCCATCAGCCCACCGGCGACCAGCAGCCAGGCGCCGATGACCGGACGGCCCATGGCGACCAGCACCGCGGCCGCGGCGGTGAGCACGATCCCGAGGGTCGTCAGGGCGTTCGGGGTCACCCCGGTGCGCGCGAGACCGCGGCCGATCGGCGTGGTGATCGCCTCGACCGAGCTGGGGAAGCGCGAACGCAACGTCACCGCGGACCTCAGGGAACGACAGGGAAGCGTACGGGGGTGTCCCGACACGCTACCAAGCGTGCCACGCCGACCGGTGCAGGGGGCTCTGGCCGCGCGCGTCAGGCGAACCCCGGCGCGAGGTCCTCGTAGATCTCCTCGAGGGCCCGGGGCAGGACCCGCGAGGCACCCACGACCGTGATGAAGTTGGTGTCCCCGATCCAGCGGGGCACCACGTGCAGGTGCAGGTGTTCCGCGATGCCCGCGCCGCCGGCGGCACCGAGGTTCATCCCGACGTTGACGCCCTGCGCCCGCAAGCGCTGCTTGAGGACCCCGACGGCGCGCCGGCCGAGCTCCCACAGCTCGGTCGCCACCTCGGCGGCCAGCAGCTCGAGGTCGGCGACGTGCTCGTAGGGCACGACCATCAGGTGCCCGGGGTTGTACGGGTAGGCGTTGAAGATCACGTAGCTGTGCTCGCCGCGGTGCAGGATCAACGAGGTGGCGTCCTCGGACGGGTCACGGGCCGGCAGCACGCAGAAGGGGCAGCCCTCGAGCGCCTCGCCGCCGGCGATGTACCCGAACCGCCAGGGCGCCCACATCCGCTGGAGGTCCTCGACGCCGACGCCGGGCTGATCGTGCCGGGCGTCGCGGCCCTGCTCCCCCACCCGGTCGACCGGCTCCTCGTGCGTCACGGCTCGCTCCTCCCGATCACGAGGCCGCGGCCGGCCCACCACCCGGGCTCGTCGTGCCACCTCGGTGTCAGCCCTGCGCGCTGGACCGCGGCGAGGTAGCGCTGTTGGCTGAAGACCGGCATGCGCAGGTGCTCCTCGACGGTCTGGACCCCGTCCGCGGTCGCGATCGCCCAGGCGAACGCGATGACGGTCGTGTCCCCCTCGAGGTGGGAGCTGGCCGCGCGCGCCACCACCCCGTCGTCGGTCGTCGCGCAGACGAGGTCCCGCACGCCCCCGGGGCGGACCGTGTCGGGCGTGAGCCAGGGCTGGAGCAGCAGCACCCCGCCCGGCGCGACGTGTCGGGCCATCGCGGCCAGGGCCGCGTCGAGCTCACCTCCGTCGGCGACGTGCCCGATCGCGCTGAACAGACACGTGACCACGTCGAACCGGCGGCCGATGTCGAAGGTGCGCATGTCCGCTGCGACCAGCGGCACGGCCCGATCCAGCCGCGTTCGTGCGATCGCGAGCATCTCCGGGGAGGCGTCGAGTCCCGCCACCTCGTCGACGTGGGTCGCGAAGGCGGCGAGGTGACGTCCGGTCCCGCACGCGACGTCGAGCAGCGAGCGGGCCGGCGCTCCCTCCTCGGCCGCGACGTCGAGCAGCGCCTGCGCCTCCGCGGCGTAGTCCTTCCCGCGGGCGTCGTAGATCGCGTCGTACCAGCGGGCGAGCCCGCGGTAGCTCGACGGCGCATCGCTCATCCGTGCGCCGGGGTCCGGCGCTCCGCGACCTCGTCGGCCACCTCGCTGACGAACGCGTCGAGCGGGACGTCCTTGCGCTGATCACCGTGGTAGGGACGCACCGCGACCGTGCGGGCGTCGACCTCGTTGGCGCCGACCACCAGCGTGTAGGGCGTCTTGGAGGTCTGGGCCGCCCGGATCTTGTTCCCGAGCGTCGCGTCGGAGGCGTCCACCTCGACCCGTAGGCCACGCGCGCGCAGGACGTCACCGACCTCGTCGGCGTAGCCCAGGAAGTCCGCGGCGACCGGCACGACCTTGACCTGCACGGGCGCGAGCCAGGTCGGGAACGCGCCGTTGAACGACTCGACCATCACGGCGAAGAACCGCTCGATCGACCCGAACAGCGCGCGGTGCACCATGTAGGGCCGGTGCTTCGCGCCGTCCTCGCCGACGTAGGTGATGTCGAAGCGCTCCGGCAGGTTGAAGTCGACCTGCACGGTCGTCAGCTGCCACTCGCGGCCGATCGCGTCGCGGGCATGGATGTCGATCTTCGGCCCGTAGAAGGCGCCCTCGCCCTCGTCGATGACGTACGCGAGCCCGGTCTTCTCCACGGCGTCGATCAGGGCCTGCTCCGCCGCCTCCCACGTGTCGTCGTGCCCGGCGATCGACTTGTCCGGCCGGGTGGAGACCGCCACGCGCGACGGCTCGCCGAGCCCGAAGGTGCGGTACAGGTCGCGGGCGAACTCGACGCATGCGGCGACCTCGTCGACCACCTGGTCGTCCCGACAGAAGATGTGGCTGTCGTCCTGGGTGAACCCGCGCGCCCGCAGCATCCCGTTGACCACCCCGGAGCGCTCGTAGCGGTAGACGGTGCCGAGCTCCGCGATCCGCACCGGCAGCTCCCGGTAGGACCGGGTCCGGGAGGTGAACGCGAGGATGTGGAACGGGCAGTTCATCGGCTTGAGCCGGTACGACGCGTTCTCCACCTCCATGCCGGGGTACATCAGCTCCGCGTAGTTCTCGAGGTGGCCCGAGATGCGCCAGAGGTCCTCCTTCGCGATGTGCGGGGTGTAGACGGGCTGGTAGCCGCGGGCGATGGTCTCGTCGCGGATCCAGTCCTCCATCTGCTTGCGCACGATGGCGCCGTTGGGGAGGAAGATCGACAGGCCGGGGCCGAGCTCGTCGGGGTGGTGGAGCAGTTCGAGCTCGCGGCCGAGCTTGCGGTGGTCGCGCTTCTTCGCCTCCTCGACCATGTCCAGGTGGGCCTGCAGCGCCTTGCGGGACTCCCAGGCGGTGCCATAGATGCGCTGCAGCATCGGCTGGTCCTCACGCCCGCGCCAGTAGGCGCCGGCGGAGCGCAACAGCGTGAACGCCGGGATCCGGTCGACCGACGGCACGTGCGGTCCGCGGCACAGGTCCGACCACGCCACCTCGTCGGTCCCGTCCGCGCCCACCCGAACGTTGCGGTAGACGGTGAAGGTCGGGCCGTCCGGCGCCTGCAGCCCGCTCGCGTCGTCCCCGCCGACATCGACGGCGCTGACGATCGTGCCGTCGTCGACCAGCTCGATGATCTGGACCTTGTAGGGCTGGTCGGCGAACTCCTCGAGGGCGTCCTCGCGGGCGACGACCTCACGGACGAAGCGCTGCCGCTCCTTCGCCAGCACCTGCATCCGGGCCTCGATCGCCTCGAGGTCCTCCGGGGTGAACGGGCGCTCGACGTCGAAGTCGTAGTAGAAGCCGTCCTCGATCGGTGGGCCGATGGCCCACTTCGCGCCGGGGAACAGATCGGTGACCGCCTGCGCCATCAGGTGCGCGGTGGAGTGGCGCAGGATCGCGCGGCCCTCATCGGTGTCGGCGGCGATGGTGTCGAGGTGGAGCGCCTCGGCGGTCACGTCGGGCAGCGGACGGTCGAGGTCCCAGGCCACCGGCGCGTGATCCGCGACCCGGACGCGCGCCGCGACGATCTGGCCACGGATCGCGTCGAGGGCCTTGAGCGCCTGGATCGCGGTGGCGCCCGGCTCGAGGTCGACGCTGGCGTCGCCGTGGCGCACGGTGATGGTCTGGCTCATCGTCGGTCCCTGTGTTCGTCGTGGCCGTCACCCGGCCCGGGTCGGGGACGGCCGTCGACGAGGGTAGTCCCCGCTCCCGAACGCTCGGCCCCGTCAGGACGCCACCGGCGCGCCTCGGTGCGCAGCCGCGTGGTCGCGATCGTCGCGGCCGGACCGGCGCCACCTACCCTCGGGCTGGCGGCCGGCAGCGCGCCCCCCGGCCGACCCGACGCGGGAGGTGACCGGTGCCCGATCCCCGTGCGCGTCGTGGGCTTCCGGAGCGGTGGTTGCTCCCGCCGGCGCCGCGGGAAGACGACCTCGCCGCCCGGTGGCGGGCGTTGCCGTTCGACCACCGGCGGCGCCTGGCGCACGTCCGCCCGGCCGAGGTCGCGTCGCTGCCCGGGGAGGACGCGGCCGTCGTCGGCGGGCTGGCCCGGTCACGGTTGCGCACCTCGTGGCGCCTGCTCGCCGGCGCGCCCCTGCTCGGCTGGTTGGTACTCATGACCGTGTGGGGGTTCGGACGCAGCACCGCGCCGGACGCGGAGCGGGCCTGGCTCCTCGCGGGGCTCGCGCTCGCGGCCGGGGTGTGGTTCCTGGCGGCGGTCTGGGCGGCGGGACGACTACGGCGGGCGCGACAGGTCCTCGCCGAACTCGCCGGTCAGGAGCCGGCGTGACCGGTCGTGGCGGCGGGGCCGTCCACGGCATGCGGCAGAGGACAGGTGGACGACGATGCGCATGAAGCTCGGACGGCCGGACATCACCCGGTACGCCGACCGGTTCGACCTGGCCCCGGCGACCGGCGGTCTCGGCGTGACCTTCCTCGGGGTGGCCACCCTGCTGCTGGACGACGGCGACACCGCCATCCTCACCGACGGGTTCTTCTCACGACCGTCGCTCGCACGCGTGGCGTTGGGGAGGATCGCCCCCGATCACGCCCGGATCGCACACGGGCTCCAGCGGGCCGGCATCGAACGGCTGGACGCGGTCGTGCCGCTGCACTCCCACTACGACCACGTGCTGGACAGCCCGGCGGTGGCCGAGCGGACCGGTGCGGTCGTCGTCGGGGACGGGTCCGCCGCGAACGTCGCCCGCGGTCAGGGCCTGCCAGCGGATCGCATCCTCGTCGTGAAGGACGGAGGCGCGGCGAGTTTCGGCGCGTTCGAACTCACCTGGGTGCGGTCCGAGCACTGCCCGCCCGACCGCTACCCGGGGGCGATCAGCGCCCCGGTCGTCCCGCCGACGCGGGCCGGCGCGTACCGGTGCGGCGAGGCATGGTCGCTGCTGGTCGTCCGCCGCGACGGGCAGCGCGTACTGGTGCAGGGCAGCGCCGGGTTCCGACGGGGCGCACTCGTCGGCCAACGCGCGGAGATCGCCTACCTCGGGATCGGACAGCTCGGTCTGCAGCCCGAGGCCTACCTGCGCACCTATTGGGAAGAGACCGTCACGACGGTCGGCGCCCGCCGGGTGGTGCTGATCCACTGGGACGACTTCTTCCGCCCCCTGGTCCGGGGCTTGCGGGCGTTGCCGTTCGCCGGCGACGACCTCGACGTGACCATGCGGGTCCTGGTCGGACTCGCCGACCGCGACGGTGTCACGCTGCACCTGCCGACGTTGTGGCGACGCGAGGATCCTTGGGCCTGATCTCGAGCGAAGGGTGGTCACGGTTGCGCACCTCGTGGCGCCCGCTCGCCGGCGCCCCGCTGCTCGGCTGGTCGGTACTCATGGCCGTGTGGGTTCGGACGCAACACCGCGCCGGACGCGGAGCGGGCCTGGCTCCTCGCGGGGCTCGCGCTCGCGTCCGGCGCGAGGATGCGTCTGAACCCAGGCGCTCGGCATCGCCGGACAGTTGCTCCCGGCGATCGAGCGTCCGATCACTCCCATGCGGCGGTCAGCTCGTCGAGCCGCTGCAACCGCCGGCCGCCGCGCGATCGCGTCGCCTCCACGAGCGCCACCACCAGGAGCAGCGCGACCCCGACCCCGCCCGTGACGATCCAGACGAAGGCGGAGGTCGGTGCCTGGCCGGCAGCGGCCGCCGCGATGGTCAACACCGCGGTCGCGGTCGCGAGGGCCGCAGCCGCCACGGCCCGGCGACGGACCCGGGTGACCACCGCCCACAGCAGCAACGCAGCGGCGAGGGCGACCGCGACGACGGCGATGGCGAGCCCCGTCGCGAACAGCTCGGTCAGCGGCGGGAAGGTCAGCAGGCCGATCGCTGCCACTTCGAGCACCAGCAGCTCACGTGACGTGGGCTGCTGCTCCTGCTGGCGGCGCCACCACCGGGCCACGTCCACCTCGGCGAGCAGCGCCACGGCGATCGGGATCGTGATCCACACGACACCGCCGTACGGGAGCCCGAAGAGCAGCACGAACCAGCCGGCGACGGCGAACGCCGGCGCCAGCGCGAGGACGCCCGGACGCCGCACGACGAGGCCGATCGCCGCCGACTGGCCGGCGTAGGCGACGAGCACGACCGCGAGCACCAGGTCGCGCGGTTCGGCCACGGCGAACAGGGCGGCGAACAGGCTCGCCGCGAGCCCGGCGGTCACGAGCGGACGCAGCCACGTGGCGGTCGGGACCGTGCGCCACACCGCCAGCGCGGCGAGGGTCGCCGCCAGGCCGAGCCCGAGCACGAGCAGCGCGAGGCCGTCGATCGGGACCTCGAAAGCAACGGCGGCGACGATGACACTGGCGACCACCAGCAGGCCGCTGAGGTACCGGAGCGCAGGCCACGCGAGCACGTCGGGCCCGCGCGCCGCCGCGGCGGCGACGACCAGGAGCGCCCCGGCCAGCACCAGCAGGACCGGTCGCCGCTCGATGGCGCCGATGGCGAGGACCGCGCCGAGGGCCACGCCGACGGCCGCGGTGCCGAACCACGTCCGTGCGAGACGACGCGGCAGCGCCGGGGCGGACCGCCCCTGCTCGGACACGACGCAGCGGCGTCGGACCACCTCGACCGTGACGAGCGCGACCACCGCGAACGTGCCGGCCGTGACCATCGACGCGGCCTCGACGTCCCAGCCCGCGCCGGCGATCGCGAGCAACCAGGCGACGATCACGAGCCCCGCGGCGACCTCGTGCAACCGGCTCGACACCACCGGTGCAGCCACCGTCGCCCCCAGCGCCAGCAGGGCCACGCCGACCGCCGGTGCGAGCCCGACGGGCCGGATGTCTCCGACGACCGTGGCGAGAGCGACGAGCGTGACGATCTCCGCCGCGATGGCGAGTCCAGCCCAGCTCGCGGCCGTGTCCGGGCGCAGCCAGCGGATCCGCAGAAGGACGGCCACCCCGACGGCGAGGAGCCCGAACCCGACGGCGCTCCACACGATCGCCGCCGGCGCGCTCCAGTCCAGCCAGGCGGCCAGCGTCAGCCAGCCGGCCCCCGCGCCGACCACGCCGATCCCGTGGTACGAGGAGCGGACGCCCCCGTCGGTCCGGCTCGCTCCCACGATCCCGCGGACCGCGGTGCCAAGGAAGGCGAGGGCGAGCCAGCCCTCCCCCAGCGCGCTCGCACCCACGACGAGCAGGACGTTCGACGCCTCCGCCCAGGCCCGTCGGCGCCGCCACGCGGCGACGGCGGCCGCCAGGACCCCGGCCGCCAACCACGTGGCCGCGACCGCCCCGGCCGGCGCGGCACGCACCAACGCGGTGGCCACGACCAGATGTGCCGCCACCAGCGACGGCAGGTCCCATCGCCTCGCGAGGGCGGCCGTGGGCGGCTGCCCTCGCTCGAGCACCCACGCGACGGCCACGAGCACACCGGCGAGCCCGACGAGGACCCACGGGTGGGCCGTCACGGGCCAGGGCGACAGCAGCGCGAGCCCGACGGTCGCGAGCAGCGCCGCGACCCCGCTCAGGGGCGCGAGGCGGAGCTGCAGGGCGACGACCAGCGTCACGCCGGCAAGCACGAGCGACCACCAGCCGAGCCGGGTCGGTGCCGCGACGTCGAACCCGACGGCGGCCTGCGCGGCCATCAGGCCGTACGCCCCCACGACCCCCGCGGCGCCGAGCACCACCGGGGCACGGAGCCACGGCCGGCGGACCCAGGCCCCAGCGGCGCGGCGGCCGGCGAGCCCATCGTCGACGGCGAGCCCGGCGAGGAGCAGCGACGCACCCCACAGCACGATGACGGTCGGCAGCAACACCGTCCGGAGGCCAGCGCGGTCGGCGAGGAGCAGCAGCACCAGCCCGGACTGCAGCCACGCGAACCACGCGTAGGGGGCCGGGACGAGACGGCGGCCGAGGACACCGGTGATCGCGATCGCGACGGCGGCGGTCAGGAGCAGCACGTCCCGATCGGCGACGCCGGCCGCGACCGCGCCCACGGCGAGCAGCGCGGCTGCGGGGGCGACGACCGGTCGCAGCGATGGTCGCCCGGCGGTCAGCCGTGCCGCCCCTGCCTCGGCGAGGGCGAGCGTCGCCAGCGCGCCGCCGACCCACGCCGGGCGGTCGACCAGGCCCGGCAGCTGCGCAAGCGACGTCAGCCACGCGAACGGCAGGCTCACCAGCAGCAGCGCTGCGGGTACCGACCGAGCGACCCGCGAACCCGCCCCGGCGGCAACGTCGGCCGGGGTCGGTGGCCACAGCACGTCGGCCACGTTCGGTGCACCGACCTCCTGCGCGACGACCGCGACGAACCACCCGAGCGCGCTGCCCACGAGTGCGAGCGCGAGGACCTTGGCGCCGGGCGACAGCGGCGAGACCTGCTCCTCAGCCGCCATGACGAGCGCGACGACCGCGAGGAGATGGCCGACGGCGGCCAGGTGCGGCGAAGGCGGCCAGCGACGCAGAGCCGCGATGGCGACCGCGGCCAGCCCGGCCGCGGTCCAGACGACCGGGCGGGCCGTGGCCGCGAGCGGCAGGTCAAGCAGGAAGAGCGCCAGGGCGACCGCGAGGATCGCGCTCGTCGCCCAGAGGCGCCCGACGGGCCAGCCCCGCCCGAGGGCGACCACCGTGGCAGCGAACAGCGCCGCGAGGGCCAGCAGGGTCGGCGAGAGGTCCGCCGCGCCGAGCACGTCCCAACTGACCACGACACCGGCCGCGACGACCGCCGCAGCGCCGGCGGACCAGTGGCTCCACACGGCCCGCCCGTCACCCCGCCACCGCATGGCGATCGCGCTCGCGAGGAGCGAACCCGCGACGACGAGCCACGCGACGTCGACCGGTAGCGCGACGAGCAGCGACCAGGCGAGCCCGATCGGGGCGACGGCCGCCACGATCGCGATCGGGCGCGTGAGCGTCGCGTCGGTGGTCCCGAGGGCCAGACGGGCGGTCGTCCAGAGCGTGATGGCCGCCCAGGCGAGGACCGCGGTCCACGGCTCGCTCGTCGCCATCGCCGCACCGACGGCGACACCGGCGGCGGCGACCGCCAGCCCCGCTCGTGACGCCGCCGTCTCGCGCAGCGCCAGCTCGGCGACCCCGACGTAGGCCGCGACCGCGACGACCCCCGCCCACGCCACACCGAGGATCGGCACCAGCGGTGCGATCGTCACGGCGAGCAGCAGCGGGCGGAAGACGGCGAGCACCGCGCGACGATCGTGCTGGGTCGCGAGCAGCTCGGCCGAGGTGAGCGCGGCCGCGCCCGCCAGGGCGACCGGCCACAGCTCGGTCCACCCCTCCCCCACCGCGAGGCCGACGGTCAGGCCGTACGCGGCGAGGATGCCCGGCAGCGCAGCGAGCCTCGTGGGCACGACGAGCCGTCCACCCGGTCGCAGCTGCACCCACGCGAGCGACGCCGCCACCGCGACCGCTGCCAGGGCGGGTTGCAGCGACACCAGGCGAGTGATCGCATCGCCGAGCAGCGGCTCGTCGGTCTTGCCCACGAACCCGAGCGCCATCGCGCCGAGCCACAGCATGGGATGCACGAGGAACCGGAGCATCGAGTCCGCATGCGCGCGGCTCCAGCCGGCGTAGAGCGCGGCGCCGGTCACGCACACGACCACCATCGCGACGACCAGTGCGCCGCCCTGGGCGTCCGGTGGCACGGGTGCACCGTCGACGAGGGCGGCGAACACCACCAGGGGCAGCACGATGCCGCCGAGCAGCTCCATCGCCTGCGCGACCCGCAGCGCCCGCTGACGACGCAGGAACCAGCTCCACGAGAACAGCACCACGGGGACGGCGAGCTCGATGATCGGCTGAGCGTCGGTCGGGACGTCCTTGAAGCTGAACAGCAGGAACCCGAGCAGGCCCACGAAGGTCAGCAGCAGCCCGAGGTAGACGAACCCGTGCAGCGCGACGTCGGCGGCCACCGCACGGGCGAGCGCCGCGCTCCGCCGTGCTGCGGCGCGGACGGTGGTGGCGACGAGGCCGGGCTCGGCCGGGGCCATCTCGGCCGGGAGGCCGACGCCCGGGCGCGGGCTCGGCGTGCTGGTCGGGTCGGCGCCGGTCGGTGGCGTTGGCTGCACCGGGGTGGACGGGGTCGGTGTCGAGATCGACGTGCCCCTGGTCCGGCTCGGTGCGCCGCCACGTCGCGTTGGCACCGTCTCCCAGATCGGGCGCTGCGGACCGACCGCACGCGCCTTGGGGAGGTGGGCACCGAGCGCGGGAGCTGCGGGCGGGGGCGCCGGTGGGGCTGCCGTCCCGGGCGGGGGCGCCGGTGGGGCTGCCGCCCCGGACGCGCTCGCCGTGGTGCTCGCCGTGGCCGGCCGCGACAGCGGTTGCGCCGCGAGGAATGCCTCCAGCGCGTGGAACGTCGCATCGTCGACGATGCCATCGTCGAACGCGGCGCACAGGAAGCCGTCGATCAGCCGCGAGCCGGCCGGCGGCGGTGCCCCGGGCGGCCCTGCGGCGGCCGCCCCCTCGGGCGCGGCAGGTCCCGTCGCCCGGTCGTCGAGATCACGTGGAGGCTGCATGACCGTCATCGGGCCACCACCCGGTCGGCCGATGGGTCCGGCGCGAGCGCGACCGCCGGGATGCGCCGCACGACCACCCGGGCCCCGGTCACCATCGGCGTCAGCTTCGGTCGTCCCAACGTGCCGCGCGCCAGGCACCGAACACAGAGCACAACGGCCTGTCGAGGGCGCGCGGGTGAACTGGTTCCCTGCGATGGGGGACCGGAACGGCGTCGCGATGGGTGTCCCGGTGGGCGCGCGCGGTATCGAACCGCGGACCTCTGCCGTGTGAAGGCCTCCGGGGCCGATCCGCTGACCTGCGCTTATGCGACGAAACCGTCCCTGAACTGCGCAAACAGCTTACGCGCACTCACGCCCACTTACGGGGGTTCCCAGGACTTGTGTGTCCCATGTGTGTCCCACGAAGCCTCGCGCCTTTCCCGTCGATCATGACAACGACGGGGGTGGACCACCCAACGCGAACGACCGACGCGTGGGGCCGTGATCCCACGCGACGTGCTGGAAGTCGCACCGGCACGCGGAGTCCGTCTAGCACGGGGCACCCAGCCAGAGGGGCCTTGACGTTCTCGGGTCAGCTCGCTCGGTGACGGCCCCCAGCCACAGTAGGCTGCCATGCGTGGCGAGGCGGTCGTGTCGTTCAGCGAAGTCGGGGATGGCTCGTTCGACGGGCTGCCACAAGCCGAGGTCGCGGGTGGGCTCGGCCGTAGAGGTCGAGTTCGGCCCGGAAGACCGCAAGCCGGCGGTCCAACGGCACGTCGTGCTCCTCTGCGTAATCGCAGGCAGGGCGCACCGGCGCGGCATGGCAGGGCGTGACAGGCGGACCGGGTGCAGCGCCCACCCCAGGACCGTGTCGACACACACGCCGAACAGAGCTTCGCCATGCACACGATCCGAAGCCGAGTCTTCGCCGTGCTCGCCGACCTCGTAGACGCGGCTGACAGGCTGCACGCCGAGGACCCGAATTACTTCGACCCGCTCCGCTTCTGCCAATCGTCGCGGATTGCGGTCGAGGAAGCCTGCGAGCTGCTGCCCGAAGACGCACCGTGGCACCGTGTCGTGCACGTCGCCTGGTCACTGGACGGCGAGCTCTCCGTAGCGCCCGGTCGGACCTTGGATCCGCAACACCCCGGTCGGGAAGCACCGACCGGGGGTTGCGGTAACGCGACCGCGAGGGAGCTTGGTCCCTACCGAGCGGCCTCGACGAAGCCGCGCGCTGCCACGAGGCGGCGTGCGTGGGCATCGCTGTAGCCGGAAATCAAAA
>SLMP01000163.1 GCA_007133465.1 Nitriliruptoraceae bacterium
CCGGCCGGCGACCCCGCCGACGGAGCGGGGCACCACGACGCCGAGGCAGCGGACGTCCAGCCAGCGCCCGTGCACGACCCCCCGCCGGGACCGGCGCCGACCGGGCCGGTGGCCGACGTCGCCGGGGACGGTCCCGCGTCCGACCCCGACCCGGGCGCGTCCGACCCCGACCCGGGCATGTCCGACCCCGACCCGGGCCTGGTCCTCCTCGAGCAGCGCGGGCGCTGGCGGGTGGAGGCCGGCGCCGAGGAGGCGGCGGCGCTCGCCGTGGTGGTGGCTCGCGCGTGGCTGACCGACCACGAGCCGCGACTGGCCATCGCCGACCTCGCCCCGCCCGAGGTCGGCCGTTACGCCGAGCACCTCGTCGTCGAAGCCGTCGAGTCGACGAGCCCCGACCTCACGGTCGTGACGCTGCTGGCCGTCCTGCTCGACGGGCAGGACGAGCTCACCACCACGGTCCGCCGGGTGGCCGTGCCGATCGCGCTGGACGTTCGGGGTGCCCGGCCCGCCGGCGCGCCCTGGTGGCTGCCCGGCCCCAGCCTGACCCCCGCTCCCCCGACCACCCGGCCGCTCGAGGACGCCGCCGAGCTCCTGGACGCGGTCGACGCGCTCCAGGCGGCCGGGTACGAGGACGTGACCCTGGACCGCTTGGAGGACCTCGGCGGCACGGCGGCGGTGGCGACCGTCACCGCCCGGACCCCCGATGGCGAACGGGTCGACGGACCGGTCGTGTTGCGCCGCCACGTCGACCGGTACGTGGTCGCGGGTGACGTCCTCGCACGCGCGGAGCCGGCGCCGTGAGCGCACCGGCCGCCCTCCCCGCCCGTGCCCGCGTGCGGCCGCTCGAGGGCCGTCCGCCGGGTCCGGCTCCCGACCGGCTCGCGCACCTGCTCGTCCAGGTGTGGCTCGAGGTACGCGCCGGCCGGCGTCCCCTGAGCCAGCTCGACCCGCTGCTGGCGCCCGCCGCCCGCCGGCGGCTGGCAGCGCAGCTGCTCCCGCGGCCCGACCCCACGATCCCGGTCGGGCGGGTCCAGCGGATCCGCAGCTACGCGCCGACCCGCGACGCCTGCGAGGCCAGCGTGGTCGTGCGCCAGGGCGCCCGCACGACGGCGTTCGCCGTGCGCCTCGAGCGGCACCGGGGGGTGTGGCGCGCGGTCGAGCTCACCGCGCCGGAGGCCGGGCTCGCCCCGCTACCCACGGCGTCGCTCGGCCGCGACGCGCCGCTGCGTGACGCGTTCGACGAGGCCGCTGCCGAGGCGGGCGAGCTCGACCCGTGAGGCGCCGGCACCCCCGCCCGGACGGTCAGCGGCCGTGGCAGCGCTTGTACTTCAACCCGCTGCCGCAGTGGCAGGGGTCGTTGCGCCCGATGCGCTCCTCGGCCTTGTAGGTCCCGCCGGCCGACACCTGTCGCACGGTCGAGCCGTCCTCGCGCTTCTCGATCTGGCGGCCCTGCTCGTCCGCGGTCGCCGGTGACGCGGCCGTCCCGGCCGAGTAGTTGGCGGACCCGCCGCCCGAGCGGTAGCGCAGCGTCGCGGTCGGCCGGCGCTCCTGGAGCGGGATCGCCTCCGCCACCCGGCGGGTGGCCTCCTCCTCGGACGGTGGGGCGTCCTGGTCGGACGCGGCCCCGTCCCCGGCGGCGGCGGACCGGCCCGCGTCGTCCGCGTCGTCCGCGCGATCGGTGTCCTGGCGGCCGTCGGCCGGCGACGCCGGGCCCCCGGCACGCACCGGACGGGTCGCGGCGGTCGCGGCGGCCGAGCTCGCGGTGACCGTCGGGCCACCCTCCGGCGGGGCCTCGCTCTCGCGCTTGATCGGCAGCCGGAAGAAGTAGGTGACCGCCTCCTCCTTCACCCCGCCCATCATGTCGACGAACGAGTCGTAGGCCTCGCGCTGGTACTCGGTCAGCGGGTCGCGCTGGCCGACCGCGCGCAGGCCGATGCCGTCGCGCAGGGCGTCCATCTCGTAGAGGTGCTCGCGCCACTTGCGGTCGACGACGGTCAGGATGACCCGCCGCTCGATCTCCCGCATCACGGCCTCGCCGCCCACCTCCTCGGTGCGTCGCTCGTAGGCCGTCTCGGCGTCGGCGCTGAGGTCACCGAGCAGCTCGTCGCGGTCGACCGCCTCCAGGTCGACGGCGGTGAAGTCGAACGTGGTGTCGTAGATCTGCTCGACCCGGGTCGCGAGCCCGTCGAGGTCCCACTCCTCGGGGTAGACCCCCGGCGGACAGTGCTCGTCGACCAGTGCGTCGATGGAGTCGTCGAGGTACTTGCTGGACAGCTCCTCGACCGCGTCGAGGTCGCCGTCGAGCAGCCGCTGGCGCTGGCCGTAGACGACCTTGCGCTGCTCGTTCATGACGTCGTCGTACTTCAGGACGTTCTTGCGCCGGTCGAAGTTGAGGCTCTCCACCTGGCGCTGGGCGTTGGCGACCGCCTTGGTGACGAGCTTGTGCTCGATCGGCTCGTCCTCCGGGATCTTCAGCCGCGTCATGATCCGGTCGACCGCCGAGGCGTTGAACAGCCGCATGAGGTCGTCCTCGAGGGACAGGAAGAAGCGGCTGGTCCCCGGGTCGCCCTGCCGGCCGGAACGGCCACGCAGCTGGTTGTCGACCCGGCGCGATTCGTGGCGCTCCGTGCCGATCACGTAGAGGCCACCGACGTCCTTGACCTGCTGGCCCTCCGCCCTGAAGTCGGGACGCAGCCGCTCGATCGCGTCGTGCAGCGCGCGGTCGCGCTCGTCCTCGGTGGCGTCCTCGCCGAGCTTGGCGACCTCGGCCTTCGCGACCTCCTCCGGGTTGCCGCCGAGGACGATGTCGGTCCCGCGACCGGCCATGTTGGTCGAGACCGTCACCGCGCCGCGACGTCCCGCCTGCGCGACGATGTGGGCCTCGCGAGCGTGGTTCTTCGCGTTCAGCACCTCGTGCTGGATGCCCATCCGGGTCAGCAGGCCCGCCAGGTACTCGGACTTCTCGACCGAGGTGGTGCCGATCAAGAGCGGCTGGCCGGCCTCGTGGCGCTCGGCGATCTCCTGCGCGACGGCCTGGAACTTGGCCTTCTCGGACTTGTAGATGCGGTCCGGCCGGTCGTCGCGGACCACGTCGGCGTTGGTCGGCACCTCGACGACCCCGAGCTTGTAGATCTCGAGGAACTCGACCTCTTCGGTCTTCGCGGTCCCCGTCATGCCGGCGAGCTTGTCGTAGGTCCGGTAGTAGTTCTGCAGCGTGATCGTCGCGAGGGTCTGGTTCTCCTCCTTGATCCGCACGCCCTCCTTGGCCTCGATCGCCTGGTGCAGGCCCTCGGAGTAGCGGCGGCCGTGCAACACGCGACCGGTGTTCTCGTCGACGATGTGGACCTCACCGTCGGTGATGATGTACTCGCGGTCGCGCTTGAACAGGTCCTTCGCCTTCAGGGCGTTCTGCAGGTGGTGGATCAGCGGGGTGTTGACCGACTCGTACATGTTGTCGACGCCGAGCAGCTGCTCGACCTTGGCGACCCCCTCCTCGGTGACCGCGACCGTGCGCTTGGCCTCGTCGACGACGTAGTCACCGGTCGCCTCCCCCGGGCGCTCGCCCTCCTCGCCACGCTCCAGGTTGGGGGCGATGCGCCGCGCGAAGACCTGGTAGAGGTTGGCCGACTGCTCGGCGGGCCCGGAGATGATCAGCGGGGTGCGGGCCTCGTCGACCAGGATCGAGTCGACCTCGTCGACCAGCGCCATGTAGTGACCGCGCTGGACCTGGCGGACCTTGTCGAGCGCCATGTTGTCGCGCAGGTAGTCGAAGCCGAACTCGTTGTTGGTCCCGTAGGTGATGTCCGCGTGGTAGGCGGCGCGCTTCTCGTCACGGGTCTGCCCGGAGTACACGACCCCGACCCGCAGGCCGAGGAAGCGGTGGACGCGTCCCATCCACTCCGCGTCGCGCTGCGCCAGGTACTGGTTGACGGTGACGACGTGCACGCCCCGGCCGGTCAGGGCGTTGAGGTAGACCGGCATCGTCGAGGTCAGCGTCTTGCCCTCACCGGTCTTCATCTCCGCGATGTTGCCGTCGTGCAGGGCGGCGGCACCGAAGACCTGGACGTCGAAGGGCCGCTCGTCGAGGACCCGCCAGGCGACCTCGCGGACGACCGCGAAGGCCTCGACCTGGAGGTCGTCGATCGACGCGCCGGCCTCGAGCCGGGCCTTGAACTCGCCGGTCTTCGCCCGGAGCTCGTCGTCGGAGAGCGCCTCGACCGAGGAGCTGAGCTCGTTGACGGCGTCGACGATCTTGTGGAGCTGCTTGGCCTTGCGGCCCTCGCCCATACGGAGGAGCTTGTCGAGCATCGAGGAGGTCCTGACGTCCCTGGAACCGCGCCGCGGTGCAACGACCCGGGCGCACGCGTGCGGGCGATGGTACGTCACCCGCGGGCGGGCCTCCCCGGCCGGACGGAGGTCCGCGCGGGCGGGCCTACTCGATCGTCAGCAGCTTCTCGCGCACGGCGTAGACCACGGCCTCCATCCGGGAGTGCAGGTGCAGCTTCTCCAGGATGTTGCGCACGTGGTTCTTGACGGTGTTCTCCGAGATGAACAGCGCCTTGGCGATCTCGCGGTTGTGCATGCCCTGCGCGACGTGCTGCAGGACCTCCATCTCCCGCGGGGTCAGCCGTGGGGCCGGGACCTGCTCGCGGCGTTCCTCCTTGCGGATCATCGCGGCGAACTCGTCGAGGAGCTTGGAGGCCATCGACGGGGAGATCAGCGACTGCCCGCCGTGGATCGAGCGGACGGCGTCGCCGATCTCGTCGATCGAGATCTCCTTCAGCAGGTAGCCGTTGGCGCCCGCGCGGATCGCCTCGTAGAGGTCCTCCTCCTCGTCGGAGATCGTCAGCACGAGGATGCGCGTCCCGGGCTCCTCCGCCTTGATCTGCTGGGTCGCCTCGATGCCCGACAGGACGGGCATGCGCACGTCCATCACCACGACGTCGGGCACCAGCTCGCGCGCAAGCTCGACGGCGCGCTGCCCGTCGCCGGCCTCCCCGATGACGGCGATGTCCTGCGCGTCCTCGAGCACCATCCGCAGCCCGCGGCGGAACAACTCGTGGTCGTCGGCGATCAGGACGCGGATGTACTCATCGGCCACAGTGGTGGTCTCCCGCTTCGGTACGCCCCGTCCCCCGTGGCGGCGACGCCACCTCGTTGGAATCCAGGCTGCAGGAGACTACCCGCGGGGCGGGGACCGATGCGTCGGTCCCCGCCTACCGATCCGCGGGATCAGGCGCTGCCGTCCTCGGAGGACCGGGCGAGCGCCGGCTCCGGCGTGCCCGCGGCGTCCAACCGCGGCTTCGTGACGAGCTGTGTCTTGAGCTTGCGCACCTGCCGGCTGAGCTTCGCCTCGGCACGGTCGATCGCGGAGAGGTGATCCGGCGCCGAGGCGCTGGCGCGCAGGTACTTGCCCTTCGCGTGCAGCACGACCTCGCAGTGGATCCGGTCCTCGATCCGCGGGTTGGCCTCCTCGGAGAAGACCACCTCCATGTCGATGAACCGGTCGAACAAGCGTCGCACCCGCGACAGCTTGGCGATCGCCTCGTCCCGGACGTGCTCCGGGACCTCGAGGTTCTTGCCCCTGACGGTGATCCGCACGGCTCCTCCTCGCTCGCGGCTGCGCCCCGAGGGGGCGCGGCTCCCTGTCACCGCGGTGGTGCCGCGGTGCCCGACCAGGGCCGCCGGCGAGGTACGGGGACCGACGTCCCCGGCCGTACCCCGACGCTACCACCGAGCGCAACCGGTCGGTCGGGTGCGCGACGAGTAGCGTTACGCATGCGTTCAGCGCACGTTGTGGCGGCGGGCACGGCCCGCGCCCCGGCGTCGCGGGGGTGCCGTCGCTCGTCGGGGTGGCGGCGCCACCCCCAGCGGATGCGTGCCGGCGCGTGCGACGACCGCGAGTTCGACGCGGTCCGCGCCGGCTGCGCGCAGCGCTGACGCCGCCCTCGCCGCGGTGGTGCCGGTGGTCAGGACGTCGTCGACCAGCAGGACGAGCGAGCCCGGCAGCGGCAGGCGTGCGCGGTAGCGGTCCCGGTCCGGCCCGTCGGTGGCGGCGTCGAGCAACCGTGCGACGGGCACGTCGAGCGCACGGCCGACCGCACGCGCGAGGACCTCGGCGTGGTCGACCCCGCGCTGGCGCACGCGCCGATCCGGGGTCGTCACCCAGGTGACCACGTCGACCTCCGGGGCTCGCTCCACGACCCGGGAGGCGAGCGCCGTGGCCAGGGGGCCCCACCCGGACCAAGCACCGGCGAGCTTCGCGGTCACGACGGCGGCGCTCACCGGCCCCCGGTAGTCGTACACCGCCGTCGTGGCGGCGATCGGGGCATCGGGAGGCCAGCAGGCGTGCGCCGCGCCGCGCGGGGCGGCGCATCGCCGGCACCCGGCACCGAGCACCGTCACCTCCTGTCGGCAACGCTCGCACCACGGCGGGTCGGCCCGCGCCCGGCACGCGAGGCAGCGCGGCGGGGCGACGAGGTCGAGCAGCGGCAGCAGCGACGTGCGCGCCTGCCGAGGCAGCGGGGCGGACCGGGACGGCATCGGGGCAGGCTGCCCGACCACCCGCTGGCGCGCCAGCCCCATGATGCCGGCGGTGGACGGCCGACGCGTGCCGACGGCACGGTGGCCGGTGACCGGTGCACCCGTCAGGCGCTCGGCGTCCTGCCCGCGGGCTCCGTGGCCTCCTCGACCAGCATCACCGGGATGCCGTCACGCACCGGGTAGCGCCGCCCGCAGGCGGTGCACACGATCGCGTGCCGACGCTCCTTGTGCTCGACCGACCCGTGGCAGGCAGGGCAGACGAGGATCGCCAGGAGCCGGTCGTCGAGGGGCACGTCGCGGCCTTTCTCGCAGGTGGGTCGCCGGTCAACCGGTCGGGTCGGGCGGGGCCGGCCCGCTCGGGGGAGCGCCGGCGGCCGGGGACGGCTCGTCGCCGAGCAGTCGCAGCACCTCGTCCCGCAGCGCGCGCATCCCGGGTGGGTCCGCTGCCTCGACGTTGAGGCGCAACCGGGGTTCGGTGTTGCTCGGCCGGACGTTGCACCAGGCGTCCGGCAGGGTGACCGTCAGCCCGTCCTGGTGGTCGAGCTCGCCCCGGTCGGCGAAGGCCTCGGCGACGCGGCGCAGGGTGGCGTCGCCGTCCGCGACCGTGACGCTGATCTCGCCGGAGTTCGCGTAGCGGTCGTAGGGGGCGACGACCTCCGAGAGCGGGCGGCCGGCGGCGGCGACCGCTTCGAGCAGGACGAGCGCGGCGATGACGCCCGAGTCGGCGCGGTAGTTGTCGCGGAAGTAGAAGTGGCCGGAGTGCTCGACGGCGTAGATCGCGTCGGTCTCGGCCATGCGCTGCTTGATGAACGAGTGGCCGACGCGGGTGCGCACCGCGACCCCGCCGGCGCGCTCGATCGTCTCCGGCACGATCCGCGAGCAGATCAGGTTGTGGAGCACGGTGGCACCGGGGTGGCGGGCGAGGAGCCGCTCGGCGACGACCGCACCGATCAGCGACGAGGCGATCGGCTCACCGGTCTCGTCGACCGCGAACACCCGATCCGCGTCGCCGTCGAAGGCGAGGCCGAGGTCGTGACCGCCGGCGGCGACCGTGCGCTGCAGGTCGCGGAGGTTCTCGGGCTCGAGCGGGTTGGCCGGGTGGTTCGGGAACGTCCCGTCGAGCTCGAAGAACAGCGGCGTGGTCACGATCGGCAGGCCCGCCACGACCGCCGGCCAGACCAGGCCCGCCATGCCGTTGCCGGCGTCGACGGCCACGCGCACCTGCCGCAGCGCCGCCGCGTCGACGAACGTGCGGACGTGCGCGCCGAACGCCTCGACCATCGAACGCTGCGTGCGGCGGCCGACCCGACCGGCGGCGGGCAGCTCGCCAGCGACGAGGTGACCCTTCGCGAGGTCGCGGATGTCGCCGAGACCGCTGTCGATCGCGACCGGCCCCGCCCCGGCCCGGCACAGCTTCACGCCGTTGTAGGCCGCCGGGTTGTGGCTCGCGGTGAACACCGCCCCCGGGGCGTCCAGCTCGCCCGAAGCGAAGTACAGCAGGTCGGTCGAGCCGAGCCCGAGCTCGACGACGTCCACCCCCTGCGCGGTGACGCCCGTCGCGAAGGCGTCCGCGAGCTCCGGCGAGGACGGCCGCATGTCGTGCGCCAGCACCATCGTGCCGCCCGGGGAGGCCAGGACCTCGGCAGCGGCGGCACCGAGCGCCCGCGCGACGTCGGCGTCGAGTTGCTCGCCCACGAGCCCTCGGATGTCGTACGCCTTGACGATGGCATCCAGCACGACGGCGGAGGGCACGGAGGGTCCGAGGATCGCGACACGGGGGCACGCCGGTGACCGGGCCCGATCACCGAGCACCGGAGCCTAGCGCCGCACGATCGCCCGTCCCGGCGTGGCCCTGCCCGCACGGGCGAGCCGATCGCGGATCGCCAGGACCGGCTTGGTGGCGGGCCGCGGGGCCGGAGGTGCCGGCGCCGCCCGTTCGGTGGGGCCGATGGGAGGGGTGGTGGCCGGCGGCTGCGACCGGTCGGCAGCAGCGGACACCGCACCGGCCTCGGCGGCGACGTCGCGGACGGCGTCCTCGGAGACGGCGTCCGGGACCGCGCGCAGCGCAGCGGCGAGCACCGCCACGGTGCGATCACCGCCGAGGTCGGTGGGTGGTGTCGGCGCGGCCTCCACGCGACGGTCGTCCTCGGGACGGTCGTCGCGCAACTGCCAGCCGAGGGGAGGTCGAACCCGCTCCACGTGCCGGGCGCACAGGTCGTAGGACGGCGTGCGCGGGTCGTCGTCGAGCGCCCCGATCCACGCCTGGCGCATGCTGTAGGCGAAGGTCAGGGACGCGGTGCCCGGCGCCGAGCAGTCGGGACGGGCGCACGGCCGTTCGACGACACGGCCGATGGGATGGATCACCCCGAGGTGGACGCCGGCATCGCCGTCGTCGTCGACGCCGTCGGCCCACCGTTCGCTTGATCCAGCCATGGCCCGGACGTTAAACGACAGGCGTGTGGTTCGCCAAACAGGCGCCCCGGTCACCCGGTTCGGAGCGGCGCCCCGAGGCCGGTGGCGTCGAGGTGGGGGGCGACTAGCCTGCTGGCCGTGGACGACCGGCACGCCCGTCATCGCCGAGCGGACGCCGACCCGCGGCGTCGGCCCAGCGACGGCTTCCGGACGGGGTCCGCGGCGCGCTTCGAACGGCTGGTCGGCGACGCGCTGGCACTGGCGCCCGCCGGGTTGCTGCGCTACCTCGACGATGTGGAGATCGTCATCGACCTCGTCCCGCCGGTCGACGACCCTGGCCGCGGGGACGGCGGCGACCCCTCGCCCCCGCTGGCCGTCTACGAGGTGGCCGGCGGGAAGCACCCGCGTCGCGGCGGTCGGGCAGGCGGTGGCCGGGCGCGGCCACCCGCGGCGACCACCGACCGCATCCGGCTGTTCCGGCGACCGTTGGAGGCCCGGGCCCGGAGCGCCGCGGACCTCACGTCGCTGGTCCTCGAGGCGGTCGTGACGGAACTCGCAGACCACCACGGCCTGAGCGACGACGACCTGGACGAGTTCGGTTGGAGCTGAGGGGACGGTCCGACGCCGCCCGCGTCCCCTCCCCGGTCACCCGTCCGCCGGGGCCTGCTCGGTGGTGTCGCCGGTGACGTCGCCGGCGGGTTCGGTCTCGCCGGCGGGTTCGGTCTCGCTGGCGGGTTCGGTCTCATCATCCGGCTCGGCGTCGCCAGCAGGTTCGGTCTCGCCGCCCCCGGGCGCTTCCTCGGTACCCGCCGGATCGTCCAGCGGGTCGTCGTCCGGCGGGTCGTCGTCCAGGAACTCGTCGGTCGGGGGGTCCAGCAGCGGGTCCTCGCCCGGGGCATCGAGCACGGGGTCGTCCTCGAGGTCGTCGAGGAGCAGATCGTCGTCGATCTCCTCGCTGACCGGGTCCGGACGCGGGATGCCGAGCGAGGTGTGCAACCGCGTGAGCAGCCCGGGTTCGGGCGAACCACCCAGCGCGCGGACCGACGGGGTCCACGCCGCGGCGGACTGGCCCGGGACGGCGACGAGGTGCAGCCCGCCGTCACCGTTGCTCGCACCCACCCGCCCGACGACGATGTCGGTGTCGGCGGTGACGAACGCGGTCCATGACTCGAGGCCCTCGAGCTCGTCGGTCAGCTCCACCTGGATCGCGCCGCCGGCCGCCACGTCGAGGTCGCGCAGTTCCGCGACGGGGGACGGCGACATCCCGTCGACCACCACGACGTCGACGCTGGCGGCGTCACCACCCGGGTTGACGAGCCGGAGCCACTCGGAGCGGCCCGTCGGGTCGCCGGCGCTGACGACCCACGAGCGGTCCGGCACGCTGGCGCCGAGCTGGATCGCGTACCCGGTGTTGCCGGGCTCCTGATCGTTCTCGGGCTGCTCGTCGTCCTCGGGCTGCTCGTCGTCCTCGGGCTCCTCGGCGCTGGTGAGCACCGCTCCCGAGACGACGACGGGGGCCCCTTCGGAACGCGCGGAGATCGCCGCGTCGCTGGTCCCCTCCGGCAGGGTGTTGCGCAGGTCGATCCGGCGGATCGTCCCGGGTGGCACGTCGATGCCCGTCAGGCCTTCTGGGACGTCACCGCCGTCGACGGTGTGCAACGTGAACTCGACGGCCGCGGTGCGGTCGCCCGGGTTCGTGACCCACAGCCAGGAGATCTGTGCCTCGCTGTCGACGACCCACGGCACGGTCCAGGATTCCTCCGCGGTCGGCGAGGCGGCCAGCAGGGTCGCACCGTCGACCCCGCCGATGTCCGCCCCGACCAGCTGGTAGCCCTCGGCCGCGACCCGCCCGGAGAGCACCTCCGCGATGGCGGCGAGGTCCTCCCGCTCCGGCAGGTGGTCGTTGACAGCGACCTCGAGGGTCGCCCGCGCCGGCACGGTCAGGTTCTGCAGCGCGAGCGGTGCCTCCTCGCCCTCCGGGGTGAGGAAGCTCATCGCCACGGTCGCGTCGGCCGCGAAGGGGTTGGCGAAGCGGAGGTAGGCGCGCTCGCTCCCGACGGTGCTCATGCCGGGCACGATCCAGCGCTCGCCGAACGGCTGGATGCACGGCCCGGCGATCGTCCCCGGGGGGTCGTCGCCGGCGCCGTCCAGACGCCACTCCCGCGTCAGCGCGACCGGGGCGTCGGACCACAACGCTGCCACCGCCGAGCCCTCGCCGGCATCCGACGTGAACCTCGCGGTCTGGGTGGGCAGCAGTTCGGTGATCTCCGCCGTCGACACGCCGCCGGCGTCGATGACCGTCAGGTCGATCGTGCCGGGGGCGTCGCCGACGTCGCCCGGCCGTGCCGAGATGACCTCGAGGTCCCGTCCGGTCCGGCCGTCGCCGACCGGACAGGCCCAGGCTCCGCTGACGGGCTCGGGCGCGGTGAGCTCGTCCACGTCGGGCTCCTCCGGGAGCGCCCGGACCGCCGCGACGACGCCGACGAGCAGCATCGCGAGCAGCGCGGCGATCCCGAGCAGGGCACGGGGGGCCAGGCGCCTCATGCGTCACCCTCCCGTTCGGGGTCCGGCGTGGCCGGTGGCGTGGTCGGTGGGGTGTCGCTCGAACGAGGAGACGGGCGGGAGCCCCGACGCCCCGCGCCGCCACGGGTGGTTCCACCCGAGCCGCTCCGGGTCGAGCCACCGCGGGTCGGGGTGCCTCGGTCCGGCGCGCTGCGGGACGGACCGCTGCGCCCGTCGCGACCCTGGGCATCGCCGACGGTGCGCTCCTGGAACCTCGGCTCGGCGGGTGCCGGGTCGGGGAGGTCGAAGCCGTCGCCAGCAGGTGGCGTCCAGTGCGAGGGGCGTGGCAGGGACATCGTCGGCTCGGACGGCATCGGCTCGTCGAGGTCGAAGCGCATGCGCACGACCGGGATGCGGTCGGTGGGATCGGGCTCGCTCCAGCCGCTCGGCTCCGGCTCGTCCGACGGCGGTCGGCGGCGCACCGGTGTGGAGGCGGCAGGCGCCTGCTGGGGCTCGGGCTCCGGCTCGGGCTCCGGCTCGGGCTCCGGCTCGGGCTCGGGTTCCGGCTCCGGCTCGGGTTCCGGCTCCGGCTCGGGCTCCGGCTCCGGCTCCGGCTCCGGCTCCGGCTCCGGCTCCGGCTCAGGCTCGGGTTCCGGCTCCGGCTCCGGCTCCGGCTCCGGCTCGGGTTCCGGCTCGGGCTCGGGTTCCGGCTCGGGCTCGAGTTCCGGCTCGGGCTCGGGCTCGGGCTCCGGCTCCGGCTCGGGTTCCGGCTCCGGCTCGGGCTCCGGCTCGGGCTCGGGTTCCGGCTCGGGCTCGGGCTCCGGCTCCGGCTCCGGCTCCGGCGCGATCGCCGCGTCGGGTTCGTCGACCTCCTCGTCCTCAGGGACCCGCGGGACGACCGGCACCGGCTCGCGCGTGAGCACCGCAGGCGCCGACACCGCGGCCGCGGCGGTGACGATGTCCGCCTCGAGCGGCAACTCCTCCGCCGGCAGCGCCGAACCGTCCAGCGCCTCGATCTCCGGCGGCGGGAGCCGCCGGGCGAACCGCGGCGGTCGCAGAGCCAACGAGATGACGAGGAGCAGAGCGATGAGCTGGAACCAGAGCACCGCGCTGCGGGCGGCCTCGTCACCGTGGACGATGCGGACGTCGGCTCCCGGCGGCACGCCGGATACCACGACGAGGCCATCGTCGCTGGCAGGCTGGACCCGCTGGCCGTCGACCCGGATCTCCCACTCGGCCGCGGCGCTCTCCGCGAAGACCAGCGTCCCGCCCTGCGACACCTGCCCGACATAGTGGCCAGGTCCGTTGGGGCGCAACGGCTGGATCCCGGCCGCGTCGACGAGTACCAGGCCGGATGCGATCTGCTCGAACGCCTCGTCGGTGAGCACCGCGGCCCGGGGCAACCAGCCGTCGACGCTCAGGACGCGGCCAGCCGTCACGGGACGAGGGTCGAGACCCACCTGGGAGCGGAGCGCCTCGTCGAGTTCCTCGCTGGTGCCGCCCTCCGGGACCACGAGGTAGCGGATGTTCATCCGCGCCAGGCGGATGCCGGCGTTGAGCTCGCGACCACTGAGCAGGTCGTCGACGGTCTCCGCGAGCATCGGCGCGTCCGGCATGGTCTCGCGCACCCCGTAGGCCGCCATGCTCGGCCCGTCCCCCGGCGCGACCTCCCACACCACCTCGTCGGCGTGGTCGGCAAGGACCAGCACGCGGTAGCCCACGTCGGGCTCCTCCACGGCCGGCGAGGTGACGAACGCGGGCAGGGACGGCTCATCGATGGCGTAGGCCGTCCAGGGATCGCGCACGAGCGCGACCGACACGGCGACCAGGCTGACGACGACCGCCAGCGCGGTGCCGAGCGTGACGAGCTGACGCCACCCGAACTCGTGCTCGGCGAGTTGGGTGCTCGCCGCAGCAAGACCAGCCGCCAGCAGACCGGCGAACGCCGCCGCCGTGACGAGGAGGGGCAGGCCGGCCCAGATGGCCGAACCGGTCCGATCGAGCCACCACGCCACGGCGATCCCGAGGAGCGCGGCTGCCCAGAGGGACCCCACGACCACGGAGGCTCGACGCCACCCGAGTGCCACGCCGAGCAGCCCGGCGAGCACGAAGCCGACGCCGGCGAGCAGCCCCGGGAACCCGGCCAGCTCGGGGGCCAGGAACGCCCAGCGCCACACGGCGCTGCCGACCGTCGCGTCGCCGCCGGCGCGCAACGGCCCGTCGGGATCGAACAGGGTCAAGGTCCACGGCCCGAGCACGACGAGCGGCGCACCCACCGCGACCGCCACCCGGCGCACGACCGCCTTCTGCCACGAGGCGTCCGAGCCGAACGCGACCATGGCCACGATGATGACCAGGCCTGCCACCAGCGCAGCGGCCAGCAGCAACGGCTCGAAGGCACCACCGATCGCGAGGAACAGCGCGGCGACGGCGACCGCCCGCCAGGCACGCGTCGCGCTCGACCTGCGCTGCCCGAAGGCGCCCCCGGCCGCGACCAGGCCGGGGATCACGGCCAGGACCACCAGCGCCCCCACCTGCCCGGTCTTGAGCGCCGCCAGCGCCGGGGGCGAGAGCACGTACGCCGTGGCCGCGGCGACGCGCGGGATCCGGCGCTGCGAGTAGGCCTGGGCCGCCTTCAGCGCGAGCACCCACGCGGCGAGGAACGGGACGAGCAGCAGCAGGCGGGAGGCCGCGTAGGCACTGCCGCCGAGCAACGTCTGCCACCACCCGAGCAGGAGCTGGGCCGGTGACGACGCGATGTCGGTGCCGAACGCGCGCGTCTGGTGCCAGGCGCCGAGGTGGTCGGTCACGAAGGCGGCCGGGGTCGCGGGCCACGGCGCGAGGTGGCCTCCTCGAAGCTGTCCAGGGACGAGCAGCGGGATCGTGCCGATCACCAACAGCAGGACGAGCGCCACACCCGTGAACAGGATGGGGCGGCGACCGATCGCGTCACCGATCCGATGCACCAGCCCCGGGGGTTCGGCGGGTTCGGCCTCGAGGGGTTGCGCCGGCGCGTCGGTGTCGTCCCCGCCCGTGATCCACGTCCCGACGGCCTCGGCGTAGGCGCGAACGCGCGGCGTGATGCGCCCGAACAGGTCGGCGATGTCGCGGTCCTGGCGACGGCGGTGCCGTTGCACCTCGCGGCGGAGCCGCCACGTCTCGGCCAGGTGGAGGACGTTCCACAGCCACGCGCGCACCGTCTGCCAGGCGTCCGACACCCGCCGGGTGAGCAGGAACCCGAGGACCTTCGCCACGCCGACCAGCAGGAACAACGGGACGATGAGCACCAGGCGCTGCAGGCTGTAGTTCTTGAGCAGCGTGGCGAGCGTGTTGCGCTCGGCGAAGTACCGCGGGCCGAGGAAGCGGGTCTGGCCGAGCCGCAGGTAGTTGGTGGCGGCGCCGACGTGCTCCGCCACGGCGGTCGGGATCACCTCGACGTCGTGGCCCGCGAGCCAGGCGCGCCAGCACAGGTCGAGGTCGTCACGGAAGAGGTGGAAGCGCCGGTCGAACCGACCCAACCGGTCGAAGACCTCGCGCCGCAGGAGCATGCCGCCGGTGGAGACGTACAGCGACCGGCGTTCCTGGTCACGCTGGCCCTGGTCCCGCTCGCCCTCGTCGACGCCGCTCTCCGCCCGGCCCGTGATGTCGATGGTCCAGCCGACCGACTGCAGTTCCGCATCGTCGGTGCCCCACTGCAGCAACTTGGGACCGACCAGCGCGAGACGCGGGTCGGCGTCGAGCGCGGCGACGAGGTGCGCCACCGTGTCCGGCGCGAGGGCGAGGTCGTCGTGGACCAGCAGGACGTAGGGCGCCTCGTCGGCCGGGACCGCGTCGAGCGCCATCGACACGGCGCCGGCGAAGCCGAGGTCGATGTCGGCCACGAGCACGCGCTCGACACCGAGGTGGTCGATCAGCAGCTCGCGCGAGCCGTCCGTCGACGCGTTGTCGACGGCGACGACGTCGAGCGCCGGGTACGTCTGCGCGTCGAGACCTGCGAGGGCGTAGGGCAACCACGCCGAACCGTCGTGGGAGACGAGCACGGCGAGCACGCGGGGAGCCGCGGTCTCGGTGACCTGCACGGTGAGGAGGCTCCTGGAAGGCAGCGACGCCCCGGCGGCGGTGCGCCGCGCGAGGCCGGGCGGGGACCGAGCTCAGGCGGGAGCGGGCCGACGAGGTCCGGGAGACTCGGTTCGAGGAGGCTCGGTTCGAGCCGCGCGGGACCGTACCAGAGGGGGTCGGGGCACCTCTCCGGTCGGCGGCCGGACGGACGGTGGCGACCCCGGGCCGGTCGCGGGCCGGCGGGCGCGCTGGCCGCCGGCGCC
>SLMP01000152.1 GCA_007133465.1 Nitriliruptoraceae bacterium
CCGGATCGCGCCGCCGCCGCTGCCCGGCCGGCCGGCCACCGGGCACCCGCCGGGAGCCGCCGTCGGCGGTGCCGCCCCCGCCCACGAGGCGGCCAGTAGACTGCCCCCCGGCCCGTCGTCCGCGACGTGGCCGAACCAACGCGGTGACGAGGACGCGACGCGTGGGACGCCCCGTGAGGAGCGAGCCGGGACGGTGGGAGCCGGCGGCGGGGTCCACGTCGTCATCACCTCCGAGCGGCCCGCCCGAAGCCTGCCCGGTGCGCCACCGGCCGGGTGCGTAGGGCGGGACGGCCCCGCACGACACGCGGGCCGAGCCGGCCGTCCGACCGGTTCGGCAGCCAGACGAGGGGGTCGCGGGCGACCGCGGCCAACGAGGGTGGTACCGCGGTCCCCGCATGCAGGCGGGGGTCGTCCCTCGGGACGACGAGCCACTGCGCCGTCCCCGGGGACGGCACCGACCGACGGAACCGCGATGTCCGACCACCCGACGCCCTCCGCCGACGCCCCGCCGCCGCGCTGGCCGGTGGCGAGCGGTCCGCCCGATCTGCCGCGCCTCGAGCAGGACGTGCTCGGCCACTGGGCCGCCCACGACGTGTTCCACGCGAGCATCCGGCAGCGCGCCGGCGCGCCGGTGTGGACCTTCTACGAGGGCCCCCCGACCGCGAACGGCCGGCCGGGCACCCACCACGTCGAAGCCCGGGTCTTCAAGGACATCTTCCCGCGCTACCGGACGATGAAGGGCATGTCGGTGCGCCGCAAGGCGGGCTGGGACTGCCACGGCCTGCCCGTCGAGCTCGAGGTCGAGCGCGAGCTCGGGCTCGACTCCAAGGCCGACATCGAGGCCTACGGGATCGAGGCCTTCAACGCGCGGTGCCGCGCGTCGGTCCAGCGCTACGTCGGCGCGTTCGAGGAGCTGACCGAGCGCATCGGGTTCTGGATCGACACCGACGACGCCTACTGGACGATGTCGGCCGAGTACGTCGACAGCCTCTGGTGGGGCCTGAAGGAGCTGTGGGACCGGGGGCTGATCTTCCAGGACTTCCGGGTCGCGCCCTACTGCGGCCGCTGCGGCACCGCCCTGTCCGACGCCGAGGTCTCCCAGGGCTACCAGCACGTCGAGGACCCCTCGGTCTACGTGCGCTTCCCCGTCACCTCGGTCCCGGAGGCCAGCCCGCTGGCCGGGCACGACGCGGCGCTCGTGGTCTGGACCACCACCCCGTGGACCCTGCCGTCGAACACCGCCTGCGCGGTCGGCCCGGAGCTCACCTACGAGCTGGTGCGCCACCGCGACGAGGGCCGCGAGGAGCTGCTGGTCGTGGCCGCCGACCTGCGCGCGGAGGTCCTCGGCGAGGACGTCGAGGTGGTGGCGCGACTCGCGGGGCACGAGCTCGTCGGCACGCGCTACCGGGCACCGTTCGACGTGGTCGCGATGCCGCCCGACGCGGACGCGCACCGGGTGGTCCCGGCCGATTTCGTCACCACCACGGACGGGTCCGGCGTCGTCCACCTCGCCCCCGCCTTCGGCGCGGACGACCTCGCCGTCGGCCGCCGCGAGGGGTTGCCGGTCGTCAACCCGGTCGACGCGGAGGGGCGCTTCACGACCGGGCCGTGGGCCGGGACGTTCGTGAAGGACGCCGATCCGGCGATCACCCACGACCTCGCCGAGCGGGGCCTGCTGCTCTCCGCCCGCACCTACCACCACACCTACCCGTTCTGCTGGCGCTGCAAGCGGCCGCTGATCTACTGGGCGAAGCCGTCCTGGTACATCCGGACCACCGCGCAGCGCGACGAGCTGCTCGCGAACAACGCCACCATCGACTGGCACCCGGAGCACATCCGCGACGGGCGGATGGGCCGCTGGCTCGAGAACAACGTCGACTGGGCGCTGTCGCGCGACCGCTACTGGGGCACCCCCCTGCCGTTCTGGCGGTGCGGCGACTGCCAGCACGTGACCGTCGTCGGCTCGCGCGCCGAGCTGTCGGAGCGCGCGGGGCGGGACCTGTCGGCGCTCGATCCGCACCGGCCGTTCGTCGACGAGATCACGCTGCCGTGCGAGGACTGCGGCGGGACCGCCCGGCGGGTGCTCGACGTCGCCGACGCCTGGTTCGACTCCGGGGCGATGCCCTACGCCCAGTGGGGCTACCCGCACCAGGGCCGCGAGGAGTTCGAACGGCACTACCCCGCCGACTACATCTGCGAGGCGATCGACCAGACCCGCGGCTGGTTCTACACGCTGCTCGCGGAGGGCACGCTGTTGTTCGACTCCGCCTCGTACCGGACGTGCGCCTGCCTCGGGCACATCGTCGACGAGGACGGCCGCAAGATGTCGAAGTCGACCGGCAACGTGCTCGACCCGTGGGAGCTGATCGACCGCCACGGCGCGGACGCGCTGCGCTGGTTGATGTTCGCCGAGGGCAACCCGTGGGTGAACCGACGGGTCAGCCACCAGCTGCTCGAGGACGTCGTCCGCCGGTTCCTGCTCACGCTGTGGAACACCCACGTGTTCTTCGCCACCTACGCGGAGATCGACGGCTTCTCGCTCGCCTCGCCCGCCCCACCGGTCGCCGAGCGACCTGCGAGCGACCGGTGGGTGCTCGCGGAGCTGGCCCACCTCGTCGAGCTCGTCGACCGGGCACTCGACCGCTACGACGTGTCGAGCTCCACCCGCGCGCTCGAACGGTTCGTCGACGACCTGTCCAACTGGTACGTGCGACGCAACCGCCGCCGGTTCTGGAAGGCGGCCGCGGACGACCCGGCCGACAAGGCGGCCGCCTACCACACGCTGCACACCTGCCTCACGACCCTGGCGCAGCTGCTCGCGCCCTACCTGCCGTTCCTCGCCGAGCGGCTGTGGCTCGACCTCGTCGTCTCCCAGCACGGCGACGACGCGCCGGTGTCGGTGCACCTGACCGACTTCCCGGTCGCGCCGGACGCCTGGCGCGACGAGGCGCTGCGGGCGGCGATGGCGACCGCCCGGCGGGTGGTCGAGCTCGGCCGGCAGGCCCGCAACGACAGCGCCGTCAAGGTCCGCCAGCCCCTCGCGCGGGCGCTCGTGACCGTGCCGGAGAGCGAACGTGCCGGGCTCGTCGCGCTGCTGCCGGAGGTGGCGGACGAGCTCAACGTGCGTGCCGTCGAGCTGTCCGACGGCACCGGCGAGCTCATCGAGCGGCACCTCAAGCCGAACTTCCGAGCGCTCGGGCCGGCGTTCCAGCAGCGCGCGCCGCACGTGGCGCGGGCGATCGGGGCGGTGTCGCCCGCCACGGCAGGCGCGCTGGCTGATGCGCTGGCGGCGGAGGGGACCGCGCCGCTGAGGGTCGACGGTGACGAGGTCACGCTGACCCCGGAGATGCTCACGGTCGTGGAGACGTCACGCACCGGGTGGGCGGTCGCCAGCGACGGCGGGACCTCGTTCGCGCTCGACACCGCGCTGACCCGCGACCTGGAGGTCGAGGGCGCCGCCCGGGAGCTGATCCGGGCCGTCAACGACCAGCGGAAGGCGGCGGGCCTCGCCCTCGACGACCGCATCGAGCTAATCGTGGCCGTGTCCCCACCCGAACTGGACGCCGACCTCGACGCCGGCGGGCACTACGCCACGATCGGCCGGGAGGTCCTCGCCACCCACGTGCAGCGCGCCCCGGTCAGCGACGGCACCCGGGTCGAGCTCGGCGTCCTCGGCTCCGCCCTGCTGGCGATCCGCTCGTGAGCCGCGCAACCGGGGTGCCGGGCGTCGTCGTCACGCTGCTCCGCCTGGCGGGCTGGGCGACGATCGTCGCCGGGGTCGTCGGGGTCGTCCGCCAGCGGGCCGAGGCGCAGCGGGTCCGACGCGGCGAGCTGCCCCCCGCCGCCCGGATCGTGGACGACGCCCCCCAGCACCCCTACGGCGCGCTGTCGCAGCGCCTGGCGACCTGGGTCCCGGAACGACCCCGGACGCCGGCCGGACGCCTGCTCGGGTTCGTGTGGGCGGCGCCGCTGACCCTGGTGGGCGCCGGCGTCGCCCTGGCGTCCGGTCGCGTCCCCCGGTGGGACCCGGCGCTCGGCTGCCTGGTGGCACGGGACGTCGGAGGGCCGTCGGGGGTCGCGCTTCGCAGCGTCGGGGCGCAGGCCAACGCGATCGGCCACGTCGTCCTGGCGCGCCCGGCGGCGCCGCCGGCGGGCCTCCTGGCGCACGAGGCCGTGCACGTCCGGCAGGCGGAGCGGCTCGGGCCGCTGCTGGTGCTGGCCTACCTCTGGCTCGGCGCCCGTCACGGCTACCGGGACCACCCGCTCGAGCGGGCGGCGCGGCTGGGCGCCCGGCAGGCGGTCACGCCGTCGGGCGGTCCGGGGGCGGCAGG
>SLMP01000109.1 GCA_007133465.1 Nitriliruptoraceae bacterium
GTGCGAGGTAGGACAGGAAGAACCGGCGGTGGGAGTTGAGCACCCCGAGGCACCAGGCGGAGACGACCAGCAGCGCGATGCCGGGGAACATGATCCGGACCAGCGTGACCGTCAGCTCCAGCCGTTCCCCGACGAACCCCGGCGTCAGCAGCCGGGTGAGCGGGTAGGCGAACACCGCGCCGAGCAGGGCGACGACCCCCGCCACGACGACGAGCAGCCCCAGCACCGCGCCAGCGACCCGGCCGGCTTCCTCCTCACGGCCCTCCTCGAGCAGCCGGCTGTAGGTCGGGATGAACGAGGCGGACAGCACCCCCTCGCCGAGCAGGTTCTGCAGCAGGTTCGGGATCTTCAGGGCCGCCCGGAACGCGTCCGCACCGAGGTTGGCCCCGAGGAAGAACGCGATGACCGCGTCGCGGACGAGCCCCGACAGACGCGAGAGGAGGATGCCGGCCCCCACCATGGTCGAGTGGCGCCGCATGTCCCCGCTGGCGTCGCCGGCGCTCACCCGGCCCACCGCGACGGCCGGTCCCGCAGGCCGCTCGCGCCGACCTCGTCGCACCAGCTCAGGAAGCGCTCGCGCGGCACCCCGGCCCACGCGAGGTCGGCGAGGGTCGCCGCGAGCGGCACGTCGGGTACCAGCGTCGCGAGCTCGCGGTACAGCCGCGCGTCCTCGACGCGCTCGCGCAGGGTCGCGGCGAGTCGCTCCGCACCCCGGACGGGCACGTCCCAGTCGGTGGCGGCCGGCGGGATGGCGTCGAGGTGGCCGTACCGGGCCAGCAGTGCCGCCGCGGTCTTGGCGCCGAACCCGGGGATCCCGGGGATCCCGTCGGCCGTGTCCCCCACCAGCGCGAGCAGGTCGGGGATCGACGCCGGTCCCACGCCGAACCTCGCGACGACCCCGGCCTCGTCACGGACGGTCTCGCGCAGCCGGTCGACCTGCACGATCCGTTCGCCGCGGACGACCTGGGCGAGGTCCTTGTCCGGGGTGAGCACCCGCACCTGCTCGACCCCGTCGGCGAAGCGCAGCGCGCCCGTGGCGAGCGCGTCGTCCGCTTCGTACTCGTCCATCGACCAGACGGTCACGCCGAGCGCTGCCACCGCCACCTCGACGTCCTCGAACTGGGCGAGCAGCGCCGGGTCGACGTCCGCGCCGTCCTTGTAGCCCGCGAACCGCCGGTTGCGGAAGCTCTCGATCGGCCGGTCGAAGGCGACGGCCAGGTGGGTGACGGCCTCGCCGGGTTCGTGCAGCAGTTGCAGCAGGCTGCCGACCACGCCGACGGTCGCCTTCACGTCCTTGCCGGCCGGGTCGGTGCGCGCCGGCCGCTTGGAGTAGTGGGCGCGGAACAGCTCGTAGGTGCCGTCGACGAGGTGGAGGCGCAAGGCTCGCTCGCTGGGGGAGGAGACAGAGGTCTGGACCGCACGGGTCGCTGACGCTAGCCAGTCGCTACCGTCGGGCGCGCGTCGACCCCGGAGGGCCCGGTGGAGAGCCAGCGCTGGTCGCCCGGCGGCGGTCCCCGCCGGCGGGTGCCGCGGCGCTCGCCGGTCGCGCCGGACGGCCGTGCCCGGCCCCCGCATCCGGTCGGCCCGACCGCCTGGGTGCTGCCCGGGCCGGAGGAGGCGGACGAGGACGGGGTCGTCGGCATCGGGGCGGACCTCGCGCCGACGACGCTGGTGGACGCCTACCGGCGCGGCATCTTCCCTTGGCCGCACCCGGGGATGCCGCTGCCGTGGTTCTCGCCCGACCCGCGCGCGGTGGTGGCCACGGACGGGGTGCGGATGTCGCGCAGCCTGCGTCGCACGCTGCGCCGCAGCGGCTGGTCGACGACCGTGGACGCGGCGTTCGTCGACGTCGTCGCCGGGTGCGGGGCGGCACGGCCCGACGGGACCTGGATCACGGCGAGCATGGCGCGCGCCTACGAGCGGTTGCACGAGCTCGGGTGGGCCCACAGTCTCGAGGTGTGGGCCGGCGATCGCCTGGTCGGCGGGCTGTACGGGGTGCAGTCCGGAGGGGTGTTCACCGGCGAGTCCATGTTCCACCGGGTCCCGGACGCCTCGAAGGTCGCGATGCTCGACCTCGCGACCCGGCTCGGCGAGGCCGGTGGGGCCCTGTTCGACGTGCAGGTCGCGACCCCGCACCTGACCTCGATGGGGGCCGTCGAGGTCCCTCGCGACGACTACCTCGCCGTCCTCGAGGCGGTCCGCGACGACCGGGTGCGGTTGTGGACCCGCGAGGAGCCGGTCGCCCGGCTCGCCCGGACCGCGGGGTGATCCGCCGGCGCGCGCCGGTGGTCGCGGCGCCACGCGTGCGGCACACTGTGCCCCGAGGACGCCGAGTCCGGCCCATCCTCGTGACCAGGGCACTCGACCGGCCGGCTGCGCGCGGCCGACGTCGCACGCACGGCACGCTGCCGAGGCGTTCGCGCGGCGCGTCCGGCGGCCACCGACGCCGGGTCCGGCAGACGGCCACCGGCCACGCCGCCCACACCCGTCGTGCGACGGCCCCGAACCTCCGGTACCCGGCCGCTGGCCGCCCCATCCGGCAGGCCGCCCTGACGACATCGAAGGTGACCGACGTGAGTGACACCACCGCCAACCCCGCACCCGAGACGATCACGCGCCGCTACCCGGGCGAGGACTTCGAGGTCCGCGACCTCGAGCTCGCCGAGTGGGGCCGCAAGGAGATCGGGCTCGCCGAGCGCGAGATGCCCGGCCTGATGGCCCTACGGGCGCGCTACGCCGAGGAGCAGCCGCTGGCCGGCGCGCGGATCGCCGGCTGCCTGCACATGACCGTGCAGACCGCCGTGCTGATCGAGACGCTGCAGGCCCTCGGCGCCGACGTGCGCTGGTCGTCGTGCAACATCTTCTCCACCCAGGACGAGGCGGCCGCGGCCGTCGCCGCCGCCGGCACCCCCGTGTACGCCTGGAAGGGCGAGTCCGAGGACGAGTACTGGTGGTGCGTCGAGCAGACGCTCATCTGGCCCGATGGATCCGGCCCGAACCTGCTGCTCGACGACGGTGGTGACCTGACCGCGCACGTGCACCACCATCACCCGGAGCTGCTGCCCGACGTCCTCGGGGTGACCGAGGAGACCACGACCGGCATCAAGCAGCTGCGGACCTGGCAGAAGCGTGGGACCCTGCGGTTGCGGGCGATCAACGTCAACGACTCGGTCACCAAGTCGAAGTTCGACAACCTCTACGGCTGCCGGGAGTCGCTGATCGACGGCATCAAGCGGGGCACCGACGTCATGATCGCCGGCAAGGTCGCGGTGGTCGCGGGCTACGGCGACGTCGGCAAGGGCTGCGCGCAGGCGCTCGACGGCATGGGCGCGACCGTCTACGTCACCGAGATCGACCCGATCAACGCCCTGCAGGCCGCCATGGAGGGCTACCGGGTCGTGCGGATGGAGGACGTGATCGCCGACGCCGACATCGTCGTCACGGCGACCGGCAACATGGGCGTCGTGACCCGTGACCACGTGCTCGGGATGAAGGACCATGCGATCCTGTGCAACATCGGTCACTTCGACACGGAGATCGAGACCGCTGCGCTCCGCGAGTACGAGTGGACCAACATCAAGCCGCAGGTCGACCTCGTCCACCTGCCGAACGGCCGCTCGGTCCTGCTGCTCGCCGAGGGACGGCTCGTGAACCTCGGCAACGCCACCGGGCACAGCTCGTTCGTGATGTCCACCTCGTTCACCAACCAGGTCCTCGCCCAGCTCGAGCTGTGGCAGCGGCCCGAGGACTACAAGCACGAGGTCTACGTCCTGCCGAAGCACCTCGACGAGGAGGTGGCCCGGCTGCACCTCGAGAAAATCGGTGCCCAGCTGACGACCCTCAGCGACGACCAGGCCGACTACCTCGGCGTTCCGGTCGCGGGGCCGTACAAGGACGACAGCTACCGCTACTGACCCGTTCGTAGCACGGCCGTCCCGGACGGTTCGGGCCTTCGGTCCGTTCCCGTCCCCGGGCGGCCGTGGGATGCTGGTTTCCTCGACCGGCTGCGCCCCACGCACGCCGGCTGGGAGTTCGCCCACCTCCTACGAGCCGTGTAGTAAGGTGACGGGACCGAGCGCGACCGTTCGGATCGGGCCACTTCGCGCGAGCGGATGGTGGGGCCTGGGTCCGAGGGACGCGACCGTGCGCACCACCCACCACGTTCCCGACAGCGCCGCACCGCGGCGGCGTCGGGTAGGAAGGAACGGAACCTCCATGAGGATGAGAACCCGACGCGCGTTCGCGCTGGTCCTGGCCGGCGCACTGGCGCTGTCCGCCTGCGGTGACGCACCGGA
>SLMP01000069.1 GCA_007133465.1 Nitriliruptoraceae bacterium
AGCTGATGGCGCGATCCATGCCACTGGGCGCTCGATTTCATGGACTCCCGCGACCCGGGGCCGGCCACACTCCGCCACCACGACGCCGTGCTCGGCGTGCTGAGGGACGCGGGCTTCACCCGGCCGATGGCCGCACACGCCATCTCGATCATCGACAGCTACATCAGCGGGTTCGTCCTCCAAGAGGCGAACCTGCCAGTGAAGACATCGGACGATCTCCAGGAGGTCGCCGGTCACATCCTCGAGCACCTCCCGGCCGGCGAACTGCCGAACCTGACCGAGATGATCAGCGATCACGCCCTCCAACCGGGCTACGACCACAGCAGCGAGTTCGGCTACGGCCTGGACCGGATCCTCGATGCGCTCGAAGCTCGACGTCGCTGACCCGACGTGCCCCGCGAGGTGGCCTCACCCCTTCGAGGGGATCGCGCAGGACGGTCGCATCCGCACCAGGTGGCCGGCCGGCGACCCGCCAGCCAGCTTCGTCCTCGCGGTCAGCCTTGGGCCGCGTCGGCCTTCGATGTTGCCAGGGTCGGGGCGAGACGGCGCCAGCGAGCCTGGCGGACCCGGTAGAAGAACCAGGCGAAGGCGGTGACCGGCAGGGTGGCCCAGCCCGCGTCGATGGTCACTCGGTCGGTGTAGCGCGTGCGGTGGTCGTCGAGGGGCTGGAGCACGATGTCGTGGACCCAGGAACGGATGAGCCCGCCGTGCTCGTCGCTGGTGAGCGTGAGCTGCGCAGGGTCGATGCTGGCCAAGCGGATGGTGTGTCGGCTGAAGGGGAGCACGCCGAACAGCCACAGCCAGCCCGACACGGTCTCGCCCTCCCGCCAGGCGTCAGCACGGCGGTCGACGGGCGGGTAGCGCAGCAGGCCGCGGGTCACCGTGCGGAAGGCCGCCGGGGTGCGAACCGCGTCCCACACCGCGGATGCGGGGGCGTCGAGGTCGGTGGTTCGGGTCAGGGTCAGCGCGTCCATGGTGTGGGGTCCGATCGGGAGGGAGCAGCGTCAGGACCAGTATCCTGAGCATCACTCACGTTCTCTACTCGCGTTCCAGGACCGCCCGTGGCCGCTCCACGCTCGCGCCAGAAGGCACGCCAGCAGCGTCGGGTGCCACGTCAGGCCCGCGCACGCGCCACGGTCTCCTACGTGCTCGACGCGGCTGCTCAGGTCTTCGTCGAACGGGGCTACGCCGCCACCACGAACGAGATCGCGGGACGGGCCGGCGTCTCGATCGGCTCGCTCTACCAGTATTTCGCGGACAAGGACGCGTTGCTCGTCGCGCTCGCGGAGCGCCATCTCACCGAGGCCCAGGCGCAGCTCCAGTCCGCGCTCGCGGACGCTCCCACCGAGCCCGACCAGTTGGTCCGCCGGGTCATCGAGGTGGTGGTGGACCTGAACCGTCCGAGCGCGCTGCATACCGTGCTCTACCAAGCCGCGCCGCGTACCCCGGAGCTCGTCGCGGTCCTCGACCGGGTCCGGGACGACCTCGCGGCGGCGGTGGCCGCCCTGCTGGTCGTCGCCGGGGTCGACGCGCCGGTGGCAGACCGGCGCGGCCATGCGCTCGTGGTGGCCGTCGACGCGGCGATCCACGAACACGTCCTCGCCGCCGACACACCCGAGGACGAGCACGCCCGGATCGACGACGTCGTCACCCTCACCAGCGCGACCCTCGCGGCCTACACCAGCTAGACCGATCCACAACGGTGGTGCTCTTCCCGCACTCGCGACGGCGGCACCGACACCGCATTCCCCATCCCACGTCGGCCGCTGCGCCCCACGATCACCGCTCGTTGTGAGCGTCAGCAGCCACGGGACCCGCCGCGCACCGTCACGGTGACGTACCGCGGGCCGGGGATGCTGGGGAATGGCTGGTGGGTGACTTCGTTCCTCTGCTACCGCCCGCTACGGTCGGATCGTTGCGTCGCGTGAGGAGACGTCGTGAAGATCGAGTTCGTCGCGAGCTTCTCTCCGATCGTCGAGGACCTCACCAGCGCCCGCAGCTTCTACGCGGAGGCACTCGGCATCGACTTCGAAGGCAGCGAGGAAGACTACGCGTTCACGGAACGGCTCGACGGTGTCAAGCACCTGGGCCTCTGGCCGCTGTCGGCAGCCGCCGACGCATGCTTCGGCTCGCCGAGCTGGCCTGCCGGTCTCCCGCGGCCACAGGCCAGCATCGAGTTCGAGGTGGCCGACGTCGCGGCAGCCGCGGAGGAGCTCCTCGAAGGTGGTCATCAGTTGCTGCATGAGCCGCGTACAGAGCCCTGGGGCCAGACGGTCGCCCGCCTTCTCAGCGCCGACGGGCTGCTCGTCGCCATCTGCCACACGCCGCACCTGCGCGAGGGCCGGCACCTGACCGACGACTCCTGAGACCCACGACGGCTCGTTCCGGGCGGCGTGACAGCTCAGCCCGTCCGCGCAACGTCACGGCTTCGCCGTGGTCTCGAGAGCTCGACCGGATCAGCGCGGAGGTGCCCAAACCGTGGCCACGCCGTCACCGTCGCGATGCACCGATCCCGCGTTCTGACTGGTCAGCGGTAGGTTCTCGGCGTACGCGAGCGTGGCAAGACTGGCAGACGCGCTGGGTTCAGGTCCCTTTGACAGGGGTATCGGCCCGTCCCGCCAGATGTGCCGAAACCCCGTCTGAGCAGTGGAAACGCGGATCCGCCGTCCCAGACGATGACGCCCGGTCGCGCCCCGTTCCGGCTCGCTCGTGTCCAATCCGTGTCCAAACTCGGGCGTGACGCTTGGCTTGACCGGCGCACTGCGCCAACGCTTGACATCATCGATGTCAAAGATAGTTTGACATCTATGACCACCAGCATCGACGTCCTCTACCTCCTCGCAGAACGTCGCGCGGGCTACGTCACGACGGCGCAGGCTGCCGAGGTCGGGGTGTCCCGCCAGCAGCTGTCCTACCTCGCACGGACCGGCTCGCTCCAGCGCGTCACGCAGGGCATCTACCGGCTGCACCGCTTCCCCGCGCAACGCTTCGAGGACGTGATCGTCGCCTGTCTCTGGGCCGGCGACGACGCGGTCGCCAGTCACGACACTGCCCTGGCGGTCTACGAACTGACCGACGCGATGCCTTCCGTGATTCACGTCTGCATGCCGCGGCCATTCCGCGGCCAGCGACCGGGCGTCGTGGTCCACACCGCACCCCTCGGCGACGGTGAGCGGACCGAACGCGGCGGCGTGCCCGTCACCACGGTGGAGCGAACGATCACCGATGTCCTCGCACGCTCCGGCGAAGGACTCGCCAGATCGGCAGCCGGGCAGGCGCTCGAACGCGGATTGGTGACCCGGCGGCGTCTGCATACTGCCCTCACGGGTTACGGTGACCTCGGCCAGCCGCTGCTCGACCTCGTGGGGACCACGAGGTGAGCGAAGCGCATCGCTACCGCACCCAGACCGCGTTGCGGACCGCGGTCGAGGAGCACCTCCGGCAACGCGCGCACAACACCGGTGTCCCGCTCGACCGACTGCGCAAGGAGGCGGCCCACCAGCGGCTGCTCGCGCGACTCGTGGTCGTCGCCCCCACCGGCTCGTAGGCATTGAGGGGTGGGCAGGCGCTGCTGGCGCGGCTGGGCAGCGAGGCCCGGACGACCAAGGACGCCGACGCCACCTGGCGAGCCGCGCTCGATCACTTCGGTGACGTGCTCGAAGCAGCGCTCGACACCGACCTCGGAGATGGCTTCCGCTTCGAGGCCGCCGCTCCCCGACCGATGACCGCCGAGACCGACGAGGGAGGGCTGCGCTACGCCATCCTCGCACTCCTTGACGGACGGGAGTTCGAACGGATCCAGCTCGACGTCAACGCCGTCCCCGACGATCAACGCCCCTTGGAGCATCTCGAGCTGCGTGACCTCCTCGACTTCGCCGGCATCGCACCGCCAAACATCCCGGCGATCCCCGTCGCCCAGCACCTCGCGGAGAAGCTCCACGCGTACGTGCGCGACTACGGCAGCCGCTCGAACAGCCGACCACGTGATCTGTACGACATGCTCGTCATCGCCAGATCACTGCCGATCCCCGACTCGGACACGCTCCGGGCGACCTGTCGACAGACCTTCGCCCTACGCCAGACCACCTGGCCACCAAACGATGCCGGCACCACCGAACAGCTGGGCCGCCACCTGGGAATACTTCGTTCAGGACCACAACATCCCCTGGACCGACATCAACGCGGCAGGCGAGGCGCTCGCATCCTTCTGGCGGCCGCTACTCGTGACCGAAGAGGGATCTGATGCCGCGCTCTGGAGCGCTGACGGCTGGGCCTGGTCGGCGGCGATCTAG
>SLMP01000024.1 GCA_007133465.1 Nitriliruptoraceae bacterium
CCCCGCAGCGGACGCCGCCGCCCCGGCCGCGGACCTGGCGGCCGCCACCCCCGCCGAGGGTGCCGACGACCCGGTCGCGGCGCAGATCCTGTCCCTGGTCGTCGAGCAGACGGGCTACCCGCCGGAGATGCTGGACCTGGACCTGGACCTCGAGGCGGACCTCGGGATCGACACGGTCAAGCAGGCGGAGTTGTTCGTCGCGGTGCGTGAGACCTACGGCATCGAGCGCGACGACACCCTGCAGTTGCGCGACTACCCGACGCTGGCCCACGTGATCGGCTTCGTCCGCGAGCGGGCGCCGCAGCTCGCCGCGCCGGCGGCCGAGGAGTCGTCGACGGCGCCCGTCGCGGAGGAGCCGGCGACGGCGACGACCGTCGACACCGACCGCTTCCCCCGCCGGGTCCCCGTCCCGGTCCTGCGCCCGCCGCTCGCGGCCTGCGTGCCGACCGGCGTGGCCCTCGACGAGGGTGCTCGGGTCGTGGTCTTCGCCGACCACGGTGGCGTGGCCGACGCGGTCACCGAACGGCTCGAGGAGCACGGTGTGACCGTGCTGCGGGTCGCCGACGACCCGAGCGCCGAGGAGCTCGAGCAGCAGCTCGCCACCTGGCGCGAGGACGGCCCGATCCGCGGGGTGTTCGGCCTCGCCGGTCTCGACCTCGCACCGTTCGACGGCCTGGACGCCGAGCGGTGGCGTGAGGGCCTGCGGGTCCGGGTCAAGCTGCTCGCGACCGCCGCACGAGCCCTGTACGACGGCCTGACCGCCGGTGCGTTCTTCGTCACCGGCACCCGCCTCGGCGGACGCTTCGGCTACGACGCCGCCGGCGCGCAGGACGTGCTCGGCGGCGCGGTCAGTGGCTTCACCAAGGCGCTCGCCCGCGAGCGCGAGGACGCCACGGTCAAGGTCCTCGACGTCGCCCCCGATGCCGACGCCGCCACGGTCGCTGCGCACCTGCTCGACGAGGTGGTCCAGGACCCCGGCGTGATCGAGGTCGGCTACGCCGAGGACCTGCGCTGGAGCATCGGGCTGGCCGTCGAGGACATCACCCCCGACCCCGACCGTGCCCTGGGCCCCGACGACGTGTTCGTCGTGACCGGTGCGGCGGGCAGCATCGTCAGCGCGATCACCGCGGACCTGGCGCGGGGAGCCGGTGGCGGCACCTTCCACCTGCTCGACCTGACGCCGGCCCCCGACCGTGACGACCCCGACCTCGCCAGGTTCGTCGACGACCAGGCGGGCCTCAAGCAGGACCTGGCCGCCCGCATCACCGACAGCGGCGAGCGGGCGACCCCCGCGAAGGTCAACCGGGCCCTCGCCGGGATCGAGCGGTCCCTCGCGGCCCTCGACGCGATCCTCGCGGTCGAGGACGCCGGCGGCACGGCCCACTGGCACCAGGTCGACCTCACCGACGGCGACGCCGTCGGCGCGGCGATCGCGGCGGCCCTGGAGACCGCCGGCGGCATCGACGCCCTGATCCACGCCGGCGGCCTGGAGATCAGCCACAACCTGCCGGACAAGCCGGCCCGTGAGTACGACCTGGTCTTCGACGTGAAGGCCGACGGGTTGTTCCACTGCCTGCACGCGATCGGGGACGCGCCGCTCGGCAACCTGGTGGTGTTCAGCTCGATCGCTGGACGCTTCGGCAACATCGCGCAGACCGACTACAGCGCCGCGAACGACCTGCTGTGCAAAATGGTCGCGTCGCTGCGGACCCTGCGCCCCGACACGCGGGGCATCGCGCTCGATTGGACCGCCTGGGGTGGCATCGGCATGGCGACCCGCGGGTCCATCCCGACGATGATGGAGTTCGCCGGGATCGACATGCTGCCGCCGGAGATCGGCATCCCCTACGTCCGCCACGAGCTCGAGGCCGGTGGCGACGGCGGCGAGGTCGTCGTGGCCGGCAGCCTCGGCATCATGCTGGACGAGCGGCACCCCGCCGGCGGGGTCGACCCCGACGCGCTGCTCGCCGGCGCCACCGCCGGACCGATGCTCGGCCGGGTCGTCGCCTGCACGCTGGCGGACGGCCTCGTGACCGAGCGCGAGCTCACCGCCGACCAGCCGTTCCTCGACGACCACCGCATCGACGGCACCCCGGTGCTGCCGGGCGTGATGAGCGTCGAGTCGTTCGCGGCGACCGCGCACGCCCTCGTGCCCGACTGGCACGTCGCGGCGATCGAGGACGTCGCGTTCGACGCGCCGTTCAAGCTCTACCGCGACGAGCCCCGCAACGCGGAGATCACCGCGCGGGTGCGTCCGGGCGCCGACGGCGGCCTCGTGGCCGACTGCCGGCTGGTCGGGCGGCGGACCCTCGCCAACGGCAGCGAGCAGGTGACCGAGCACGCGACCGGTCGGGTCCACCTCACCCGTGCGGCGCCGGAGCCGGTCTCGGCCGACGTGCCGGACACCGACGTCGAGCGCAGCGTGGATGCCGAGGCGGTCTACCGCATCTACTTCCACGGCCCCACCTACCAGGTGCTGGCCCGGGCGTGGCGGGACGGCGACGAGGTGGTCGGCGAGCTCGCCGCGGACCTCCCGCCGAACCACCGTCCCGAGGACGCCCCGACCGTCACCGTGCCGCGCCTGCTGGAGCTGTGCTTCCAGGCCGCCGGTGTGCACGAGCTCGGCACCTCGCAGCGGATGGCGCTGCCGGCACGTATCGACCGGCTCGAGCTGTTCGCACCCTCGGCGGACGAGGCCCCGCGCTACGCGGTGGCCCGGCCGACCGAGGGCGGCGCGGACGCCGAGGTGGTGGACGGCGACGGGCGCGTGGTGCTGCGCATGCACGGGTACGGCACGGTCGTGCTGCCCGACGGCCCGGACGAGGAGCGCATCGCACCGCTGCGCGACGCGATGCAGTGACCCTCGGCCGGACGCGAACGACAAGGACGGACGTATGACCCGCAACGCGCCGGCGCGCACGATCTCCCGGCTCGCCATCGTGACCCGGGGAGCGCCGGCGCTGCGGCTGATCCGCGCCGCCCGCGAGCACGCCCACGAGCACGGCCGTGATCTGCGGGTCATCGCCATCCACGCCGACGCGGAGCGCGACGCGCTGTTCGTCCGCGCCGCCGACGAGGCGGTCGCGCTGCGCGACGGTGCCCACGAGGCGTACGACCACGCGTCGCTGAGCAGCGGCGTCCCGCCGCTCGACCTCGTCGAGCGGGCACTCGTCGCCAGCGCTGCGGACGCGGCGTGGGTCGGGTGGGGCGCACTGGCCCAGGTCCCGGAGTTCGCCGACCTCTGCGAGCGACGGGACCTGCTGTGCGTCGGGCCGAGCGGGGACGTGCTCCGGCGGCTGCAGGACCGTGCGGCCCTCGCCGAGCTCGCCGAGGCCGCGGGGGTCCAGCTGGCGGCGGACGCGGACGAGAGCACCGACGCAGCCGCCGCGCGGCGGCACCTCGAGGTGCTGACCGTCGCCGATCAACGCGGCACCGCCTGGGCGGTCGACGTCCACGACGGCACGCTCCAGCGCCGCACGGAGAAGGTGCTGGTCGAGTCGGCCACGGGTGCCCGGTCCGGGGTCGACCTGGACGCCCTACGAGCCAGCGCCGAACGGCTCATGACCCTCGCCGGCTTCGCCGGCGCGGGGACCGTGACGTTCGTGCGACCCGCCGACCGGCCCAAGGTCGCACTGCTGCGCATCAGCGTCGGCGTGCCCCTGGGCCACGGCATCACGGAGATGACCACCGGGGTCGATCTCGCGAAGCTGCAACTGCACCTGGCCGAGGGCGGGCGGCTCGAGGGCAGCCCGCGCGCGGCGCGCGGCCACGCGATCTCCGTCCGACTGAACGCCGAGGACGCCGAGGCCGCGCTGAGCCCGGCGCCCGGTACGGTCGAGCTCCTCCAGCTGCCGTCGGGCACCGGCATCCGCGTCGACGGCGGCGTCACGGAGGGCGACGACCTCGCCGGCCAGCCCGACCCCACCATCGCGGAGGTGGTCGCCTGGGGTCGCGACCGCGAGGAAGCCCGCGTCCGTCTGCACCTGGCGGTGTCGAACCTGCTCGTGGTGCTCGACGGTGGCACCACCAACAAGGGGTTCCTGCTCGACCTGCTGGAACGCCCGGAGCTGTTGACCGGCGCGTACGACACCGGCTGGATCGATCGGGTCGCGCAGCTCGGCGACCTCGGCGGGGTCCGGCATGCCGACCTCGCGCTGCTGTTCGCCGCGATCGACGCGTCCGACGTCGAGGAGCGCTACGAGCAGGCCCAGCTGCTGACGTCGGCGTCCCGGGGACGCCCACGCACCTCCGGTGATGTCGGCCACACGATCGAGCTGGTCCACCAGGGGCACGACTACAGCGTCGAGGTGGCCCGGACCGGCCGCCACCGCTACGAGGCGGACGTCGACGGCGTCCACGTCGAGCTGACGGTCACCCGCCTCGGCCCCTTCCAGAGCCGCGTGGAGATCGGGTCACGCTCGCTGTCGGTGGTCTCCGCGAGCCAGGGTGGCGATCACCTCGTCGAGGTCGACGGGGTCCCCCACCGCCTGCGCCGGCGCGACGGGGGCGTGGTGCGCGCGCCGAGCCCCGGCGTGATCGTCGCCGTCCCGGTCGCGGTCGGTGACGTCATCGCCGCCGGTGACGCGGTCGCGGTGCTCGAGAGCATGAAGATGGAGCGGTCGGTCGCGGCGCCCTTCGCCGGCCGCATCCGCTCGCTCCTGGCCGGGACCAACGTGCAGGTCGACGCCGGCGCGCCGCTGGTGGAGCTCGACCCGCTCGGGGCGGAGCCCGGTCCGACCGTCGAGCCGCGCCTCACCTTCGCCGGGGTCTCCCTGCCCGCCGACACCTCGCTGGTCGAGCGCCGGCGCCGGGGCCTCGACGAGCTGCGGCGCTTCGTCCTCGGCTTCGACCTCGAGCACGCCAGGGTGCGACGCGTCGCGACCGAACAGGCGCGCCACCTCGAGGACGCCGAGGACGCCGAGGACGCCGAGGACGCCGAGGACGTCGAGGGCGAGGCCGACGAGCTGTTGGAGGACGAGCTGGCCGTGCTCGGGTCGTTCGCCGACCTCCGGGCGCTGTTCCGCAGCCAGCGCGAACCCGGCGAGGACGGCGAGGACCCGCTGCTCGCCCGCAGCCCCGAGGAGCACCTGCACGCCTACATGCGGTCGATCGACACGGGCGGGGAGGGCTTGCCGCGCCGCTTCCTCGCCGACCTCGACCGCGCGCTCGCGCATTACGGCGTCACGAGCCGCGAACGGACCCCGGCCCTCGAGGAGGCCCTCTACTGGATCTTCCGCGCCCAGCGGCGGGTCGCGGAGCAGGTCCCGGTGATCGTCGCGCTGCTGCACCGGTGGCACGACGCCGGGATCGACACCTCCCCGCCACGCGGGGACGCGGTCCGCCGGGTGCTGGACCAGCTGGTCGCCGCGACGATGCGCACCCAGCCACAGGTGGCCGACCTCGCCCGGGAGGTCCGTTACCGGCTGTTCGAGGCGCTCGCGATGGAGGAGGCGCGCCTCGCCGCGTACGAGACGATCGACGAGCACCTCGCCGCGCTGGTCCGCAACGACCTCGACGGGGACGAGCGGGCCGAGCACCTCCGTGTCCTCGGGACCTTCCCGACGCCGCTCGCACCGCGCCTGCTCGGCCGGCTCGCCGGCGACCCCGACGGCCTCGGCACGCTGCTGCTCGAGCTGCTGACGCGGCGCTACTACCGCCTGCCGAGTTCGCAGACGCTCGCGACCCGGCTCGACGGTCGGGTCGTGCACGCCCGCCTGGACACGGCGGAGCCGCCCGTCCACGTCGTGGCGGCCTGGTCGCCGCTCGACACGCTCGACGAGCTCGTCAGCGACCTCGACCCCGTGCTGGCCGAGCTGCCTGTCGGGGAGGCCGTCCGCGTCGACCTGTGCGTGTGGTCCGACGCGCCGATCGACGACGATCACCTCGCGGCCACGTGCCCGGCGACGCTGGCGCCGCTGGCGGCCGTGCCCGGCCTCGAGCACGCCACGGTCGCGGCCGTCCAGCGCGGCGACACGACCGACAGCACCCCCGTGCACCACGTCACCTTCCGCGTCGGGGACGATGGCGACCTGGTCGAGGACGGCTCCCTGCGGGGCCTGCAGCCGATGATGGCGCAACGCCTGCAGCTGTGGCGCTACGACAACTTCGACCTGCACCGGCTCGCCACCGAGGACGGCATCCACCTGTTCCGCGCGGTCGCCTGGAGCAACCCGAAGGACGAGCGGCTGTTCGCGATCGCGGAGGTGCGCACGCTCACCCCCGACCACGCCGAGGACGGCAGCGTCCGCCGCTTCGTCGAGGTGGAGTGGGCGCTGACCCGGGCGTTCGACGCGATGCGTGGTGCGCTGGCGGCGATGCCCCTGGCGGCCCGGCCGGTGTGGAACCGCGTCACCCTCCACGTGTGGCCGGTGATAGAGCTCGGTGTCGACGAGCTCGGGCAGATGTCCGACGACATCGCGCCGGCGGCCGTCGGGCTCGGGCTCGAGGAGCTCGACGTCTCCTGCCGGCGGCGCGACCCGGCGAGCGGCAAGCCGGTCCCGCGTCTGCTGCGGCTGTCCCGCTCGGTCGGCGCGGGCTTCACCGTCACCGAGACGCCTCCGCCGGACCACCCGCTGGAGGCGCTGGACGAGTACGCCCAGAAGGTGGTGCGCTGCCGCCGCCGTGGGACCCCCTACCCCTACGAGCTGCTCGAGCTGCTCACGTCCCGCCACGTCGGTGGGCTGGCCACCATCACCGGCGGGTCGTTCCAGGAGCTCGAGCTGGTCGACGGCCGGCTGGTGCCGGTCGACCGCCCGCCGGGGCAGAACCAGGCCGGCATCGTCGTCGGGCTCGTGAGCAACACCACCGAGCGCTACCCGGAGGGCATGACCCGCGTGGTCCTGCTCGGTGACCCGACCCGGGCGCTCGGCGCGATCACCGTCGCGGAGTGCGACCGGATCATGGCGGCGCTCGACCTCGCCGAGGAGCGGGGCATCCCCGCCGAGTGGTTCGCCCTGTCCGCGGGGGCCCGGATCGCGCTCGACAGTGGCACGGAGAACATGGACGGCGTCGCGGCGGTGCTGCGGCGCCTGATCGAGTACACCCAGAACGGCGGCGAGATCAACGTCGTCGTCACCGGCATCAACGTCGGCGCCCAGCCCTACTGGAACGCCGAGGCGACGATGCTGATGCACACGCGCGGCATCCTCGTGATGACCCCCGACAGTGCGATGGTGCTCACCGGCAAGCAGGCCCTCGACTTCTCCGGCGGCGTGTCGGCCGACGACAACCACGGCATCGGTGGCTACGAGCGGGTGATGGGGCCGAACGGCCAGGCGCAGTACTGGGCCCCGGACCTCGCCGGCGCCTGCCGGGTGCTGCTGACCCACTACGAGCACGGCTACGTCGCTCCCGGGGAGCGGTTCCCGCGACGGGCGGAGACCAGGGACCCGCTCGACCGGGACGTGCGCCCGACGCCCCACTTGCTGGCGGGCAGTCCGCTCACCACCGTCGGCGACATCTTCTCCGACTCGGCGAACCCCGGGCGCAAGCAGCCCTTCGACATCCGCACGGTCATGCGGGCCGCGCTGGATGCCGACCACCCGCCCCTCGAGCGGTGGGCCGACCTCGCCGACGGCGACACCGCCGTGGTCTGGGATGCTCACCTCGGGGGTCTCCCGGTCTGCGCCATCGGGCTCGAGGCCCACGCCCTCGCCCGGCGTGGCGTGGTCCCCGCCGACGGGCCCGAACAGTGGACCTCCGGGACGCTGTTCCCGATGTCGTCCTGGAAGGTCGCCCGCGCGGTCAACGCCGCCAGCGGGTCCCAGCCGCTCGTCGTGCTCGCCAACCTGTCCGGCTTCGACGGCTCGCCCGAGTCGATGCGCAGGCGGCAGCTCGAGTTCGGGGCGGAGATCGGCCGCGCGACGGTCAACTTCCGCGGGCCGATCGTGTTCTGCGTCGTCAGTCGCTACCACGGCGGGGCGTTCGTCGTCTTCAGCCAGCGGCTCAACGACAACCTCGTGACCCTCGCCGTCGAGGGCTCCCACGCCTCGGTGATCGGGGGCGCGCCGGCGGCCGCCGTCGTGTTCGCCGGCGAGGTGGCCCGCCGGACGCAGCGCGACCCCCGGGTGCAGGAGCTCGCCGAGGAGGTCGAGCGGGCGGCCGGCGCCGACCGTGCGCACCTGCGGACGGAGCTCGCGGCGGTCACGGCCGAGGTGCGCTCGGAGAAGCTCGGTGAGCTCGCGGGCGAGTTCGACACGATCCACAGCGTCGAGCGGGCGCAGAAGATGGGTTCGGTCAGTCACATCATCCCGGCCGCGGAGCTGCGACCCCGGCTGATCGAGGCGATCGAGGCCGGCATGCGACGCGAGCTCGAGCGGCTCGGCGCCGAACGCTGACGCGCCGAGCAGGGACCGGCCCCACCCGGGTACGGGCGGGGCCGGACCGTCGCCGGGCGGCCGGGACGAGGCGGTGCCCGTCAGGGCCGAGCGGGCCGGGTCGGCTGGTCGGTGCTCTCCGGGCGTGCAGTGGCCGACCGCTCCTCGTCCGCCAGCGCCGCCATGCGCTCCAGCACCCGGGCGTCGCGCGCCCGGCGGACCTGCTCGTCGTCGTCGGTCTGCTCCTTCGCCCAGCGCAGGAACAGCGTGGCGATGATGCCCCACAGCACCAGCCCGCCGATCACGTTCATCATGATCCCCGCCGCCTGCTGGTCCATGACCGGGTCGAAGCCGAGCCACAGCGGCGGGGCGAGCTCGTACAGCCCGTAGAGCGGCAGCGGCGAGAACGTCAGGAACGCGGCCGGCACGAACATCAGCACGCTGGTCGCGAACAGGTAGAACGCGCGGATCGGTTCGTGGATCGCGTTGCGTTCGGGCTCGCGCCGGATCGCCGGCCACCACCACAGCACCGCGGCGGACAGGTGGAGGACGTCGACGGCGAACGAGCCGACCTGGGTCACCTTGAGCGTGTCGATCGTGACCGGCACGTGGGTGGCGAACAGCACGAGGTTGAACAGCAACAGGGCGATCGGCCACCGGGTCAGCACGGACAGCAGCCGCCCCCGTCGCGAGGCGAGCGGGAACCAGCGGTCGACCAGCCACGTCGGCAGGCCGGCGACCAGCAACGGCGCGGCGACGAACGTGTAGACGACGTAGCGGGCGATCCCGACGGTCGCGAGGTAGCCGACCCCGAGCTGCCCGATCGGCCACTCGGAGACGACCATCAGGGCGACGACGCCGGCGACGAACCGGCGGGTGAGCCGACGGTCGAGCGGCTCGCCGGCGCGACGGTGCGCCAGCACGTAGCCCCCGATGAACGTTGCCGCGACGACCCAGACCCCGAGGAACGGGGTGTAGCGCCAGGTCCAGATCTGCCCGGGCGTCGACGAGCACCACCAGGCGACGTTCACGGCGCCGCCCACGGGCGGGTGCGTGGCCTCACGACGACCACTCCTCGACGATCCGGGGCAGGTCGGCCACCCAGTCGGCCCGGCGAGCGCCGAACGGCCACACACGCAGCGCGCGACCCTGCGCGTCGAACCCGATCACCTGCGCCGGGTGGCCGATGAGGTCGCCCTCGCCCCGCGGGTCCGGGCCCTCCACGACCGGGCCCGGCAGGTCGAGCTGCGTCAACGCGTCCTCGACCACGTCGAGCTCGCCGGTCAGGCCCACCATGCGGCGGTCGAAGTTCGCGAGGAACTCCTCGATCCTCTGCGGGGTGTCGCGTTCCGGGTCGACCGAGACGAACACGACGTCGAGCGCGTCGTAGCGGACCCGGGCGGTGTCCATCGCGGAGGCGATGGACGCCAGGTGCACCGGACAGATGTCGGGGCAGGACGTGTAGCCGAAGAACAGCAGCGTCGGGGTGCCGAGGAACGCCTCGTCGAGGGCGACCGGGTCCCCGTCGGTGGTGGACAGCGTGACGTCGGGCATCGTGCGCTCCCGGTCGAGCGGCAGCCCGCGCCACCCGTCGGCCTGCGGCTCGAGCCCCTGCGCGACCAGCGCCGTGGAGCTCGCGGGGTCGCAGGCGGCGACCAGGACGGCGAGCAGGGCGAGCGCGACGGCGAGCTGCCGCCGCGGGCGGCTTCGAGAGCGGTGGGTCACGACGCGGTGGCCTCAGGGTCGGGAGCGTCCTCGACGAGGTCGAGCAGCTCGACCACCTCGACGGGGACGGTCACCTCGCCGGAGCGGTCGAAGCGCAGCGTGAGGTCGAAGGTACCGCCCGGCACGACGGTCTCGTCCGGGACGACCAGCATCAGGTGCAGGTCGCCCGGCCGGAACCGCACGCTGCCCCCCGCCGGCACCTCCAGCCCGTCCAGCTGGACCATGCTGGCCTGGCCGTCCTCGATGACGGTGCGGTGCAGCTCGACCGCCAGCGCGGCCGGGGTCTCGCCCCCGAGGAGTTCGTCGTCCCCGTCGCCCTCGTTGGTGATCGTCACCACGATCTGGGAACTGCCGGCGATCGGCCGGGAGGCCTGGGCGGCGCCGACCTCGACCCGGGGCTCGCCGCCGCCGCACGCGGCGAGCACGAGCGCGACGAGGGCCAGCACCGCACGCCGGTGGGGACGAGGTGGCAGAGGGGACGTCACGGCAGCCTCCGGGAGCGGTCGTGCGCTACAGGGACGCGAGCACCTGCGCGCAGAGGATCTTGACGACGAAGGTCGGGGGGAACAACAGCGCGTACGCGAGGTTGACGCGGTCGTCGCCGCCGGTGCGGTCGACCGCGAAGGTCAGGATCGCCGGCTGGTTCTGCGCACCCGCCAGGGTGCCTGCCAACCGGGCGGCGCCGAGGCCGAGGCCGCGTGCGACCGCGACGAGGGCGATCGCGGTGACCGTCGTCAGCAGCAGCCCGAGCCCGAACAGGCGCAGCCCACGCCCGGAGGACAGCGCCGCCACCAGGTCCGGCCCGGAGCTCAGCCCCACCGCGGCCAGGAACAGCAGGGCGCCGAGCTGCCGCAGGGTCTGGTTGGTGGCGTAGGGCAGTTGCCACGCCACCGGTCCGGTGTGTCCGAGCCGGCCGAGCACCAGCCCGACGATCAGCGGGGCAGCGGCGGTGCCGAGCTGCAGCGTCAGGCCGGGCAGCGGGATCGGCACCGTGCCGAGCAGCAGGCCGAGCACCAGCCCGAGCGAGAAGCCGAGGGGATCGGCGGTCACCGCCGCCCGCTCCGAGCCGCCGAGTTCCCGGACCACCGCGGCGATGCGCTCGCGAGGGGCCACCACGCGGATGCGGTCGCCGAGCTCGACGACGAGCTCCGGACGGGCGACCAGGTCGACGTCGCCGCGGCGCACGAACCCGGCCACCGCGTCGTACCGGTCGAGGGGCAGGTCGGCCACGCGCACGCCGGCGTAGCGGGGGTTGGACAGCACCACCCGCCGGAAGTCGACCTGGTGGCGGTCGAGCGCGAGGTCGTCGTCGGCGCGGTGACCGAGCCAGACCGCGAACGCGTCGATCGTGGCTCGTGGGCCGATCACGGTCAGCAGGTCGCCGGGCCGGGGGCGCACGTCCCGCGCCGGCGTGCGCTCCACGCCGTCACGGCGGATCCGGGAGAAGACCAGCGTCGCGCCGTCGAAGGCCTCGAGCTCCCCGAGCGGTGGCGCGTCGGTGCGCTCGACGGCGACCGTCAGGTAGGCGGCCGGCTGCGGTGGGTGGCGGTCCTCCTCGGTCGGGCGACGTCGCCAGCCCGCCTGGCCCAGCACGATCGCGACGATGATGCCGACCACCCCGAACGGGTAGGCGAGCGAGTAGCCGACGACCGGCTGGTTCGAGCCGACCGCGTCGACGGCGGCCGCGAGCCCGGGGGTGTTGGTCACGCTGCCCGCGTAGACCCCGGCGATCTCGGCCGCCTCGAGGCCGAGGGTGCTGCCCGCCACGTGCGCGAGCAGCGCGACCCCGACGAACACCAGCATCGCGAGCACGAGGACCGGTGCGTGACCCCGCAGTCCGGAGAAGAACGAGGAGCCGCCCGCGAGTCCCACCGTGTACGCGAACAGGGTGAGCCCGAGGGTCCCGAGCAGGGGCGGGACGGTGCCGGCGAGCTCCGGGATGGCCGCGGAGAGCCCGAGCCCGACGAACAGGGCGCCGGCCGCGCCGACCGCGACCCCGCCGACCCGCACGGCACCCACCACGGTGCCGAGCGCGAGCACGAGGAAGAGCACCAGCAGCGGCTGCCCAGCCAGGAACGTGGCCACGGTCACCTCGCGCACCACCGGCCCGCGCCACGGCCGAGCCGGTCCGACGGCGGTCGCCGGTGGGGCGAGGCTACGACCTAGGCTGGGGAGGAGGCGTACCCGGGCCGCGACGAGGAGGGATGGGGGCCGTGCTGGTCGTCGCCGTGCAGGTCGTCCCCGTGCTGGTCGGGGCGTCGCTGCTGGTCATCGGGGCGGTCGGCGCCACCGTCACCCAGCGCCGGCTCGAGCGGGAGGGGCGCGCGACGGTCGCGCCGCTGTTCCTCGTGCCGTTCGGCGTGCTGATCGGGGCGGGGGCGGCGTTGATCCGTGAGTGGGATCTGCTGCCGTCGTTGCTGGTCGGTGCCGTGCTCGTGCCGCTGGTCGGCGCGGTCGGCCGCTACGTCGAGGTCCGCCGCCGGCGCCGGGCGAGCCACCGATGACCGTCGGCGACAGCGTGGCCGTCCTCGACCTGCTGGCGCAGCGGGGGGTCGCGGCGTGGCTCGTCGACGAGGACCCGGTCGCCGGTGCGCGGCTGCTGGTCGAGCTCGGCGGGTTCGACACGGCCGTCGGCCTGCTCGTCCGGCGGGGGTTCGTGCAGGTCGTGGAGGAGCTGCCCGAGCGCGTCGAGCTCGCCCACCCCCGCTACGGCCGCCTGGTCCTGCTGCCCGCGGGGTTCGCGACCGACGGGGCCGCCGTCTGGGAGCGGGCGGACGGTGGCCGCATCCGGGTCCCTCCCGCCGCCTTCGACCCGCTGCGCTCCGTCCCGCGCCGGGTCCGCCTCACGCACGACGAGGAGGACGGTGCGTGACCCGAGCGCGTCCCTCGGGTGGCGACGCAGCGCTGCGTGACGCGGCCGCCTACCGTCGTCCTGCGCGCCCCGCGTCCTCCGGACCGCCAGGAACCACCACATGCAAGCGAGCGCTCCCGCGCCGGCGTCGTCGGCCCCGGCCGTCGAGGTCCGCGGCCTGACCAAGCACTTCGGCACGAACGTCGCCGTCGACGAGGTGAGCTTCGACCTGCCGACCGGCCGGGTCGTCGGCTTCCTCGGCCCGAACGGCGCCGGCAAGTCGACCACGCTGCGGATGATCATCGGCCTCACGGCGCCGACCGCGGGGACCGCCACGATCTTCGGCACCCCGTTCCACGACCTCGAGGACCCGGCGCACACCGTCGGCTCGATCGTGGACGGGGTCGGCTACCACCCGGGCCGCAAGGCGATCGAGGAGCTGCGGATCAGCGCGCTCGCGGCCGGCATCGAGCGCAGCCGCTGCATTGAGGTGCTGGAGCTCGTCGGCCTGAAGGACGTCGCGACCAAGCGCGTGGGCCAGTTCAGCCTCGGGATGCGCCAGCGGCTCGGCATCGCCCAGGCACTGCTCGGCGACCCGAAGGTCCTGCTGCTCGACGAACCCGCCAACGGCCTGGACCCGGAGGGGATCCACTGGGTCCGCTCGCTGCTGCGCTACCTCGCCGAGGAGGGTCGTGCGATCCTCGTCTCGTCGCACCTGCTCGGCGAGGTGGCCCGCCTGGCCGACGACGTGATCGTGATCCGGCGGGGGCAGATCGTCACCCAGGCGACGGTCGCGGAGCTGACCGGTGCGGCCAGCGGCGGCGCCGTCGTCGTCGCCTCCGTCGACGACGTCGCACTGTCGCGGCGACTCGTCGAGGCGGGCGCGGAGGTGACGCCGGACGACGGGCACCTGGTGGTCCGTGGGCTCGAGCCGGAGGTGATCGGGCGCGCCGCACTGGCGGCCGGCATCGTCCTGCGGGAGCTGCGACCGGTGACCGCGGAGCTCGAGGAGGTCTTCCTCGAGCTCACCGCAGGCGGAGGGATCGGCTGATGGGCCTGTTCCGTTCCGAGCTCCGCAAGCTCACCACCGTGCGGACCACCACCGTGCTGACGTTGGCCGGCTGGGCCCTGCTGGTCCTCGGCAGCCTGTTCCTGCTGTTCAGCAACATCGACGACGAGACCGGTATGCCGACCTTCGGCGGCGCCTTCACCGGCAGCGCGACGGACGTCGCCGGCGTCATCGACCAGATCGGCGGTAGCTCGATCATCGTGCTGGTGATCGGCTTGCTGCTCGTGACGACCGAGGTGCGCCACCAGACGATCGGCCGCACGCTGCAGCTGACCCCGAGCCGCACGCGGGTGCTGGTCGCCAAGCTGGCCGCCGGGCTCGCCTACGCGGCCGCGTTCTTCCTCGGCGGGCTCGTGATCGTCGGGGTGCTGCTCGCGATCGGTGCGGCCGCGGAAGGTGTCGGGCTGTCCTACGGTCCGGAGGTCGGCACCGCCCTGTGGCACGGGCTGGTCGGCCTGGGCCTGACCGCGGTGTTCGGGGTCGCGATCGGCGCGCTGCTGCGCAGCCAGGTCGTCGCGATCACGCTGACCCTGGTGTGGGTGTTCATCGTCGAGAACCTGATCCGCGCGTTCGTGCCGTCCGTCGGCCGCTGGTTGCCGCTCCAAGCGCAGCAGGCCGTGTTCGTCTCCCAGGAGCTCCGTGACTCCGTACCGGCAGGGGCGCTCGACCTGCTCGAGCCCGCGGTGGGCCTCGCGGTGTTCCTCGGCTACGTGGTGGTGTTCACGGTGGTCGCGGCGATGCTGCTACGCGCCCGCGACGTCTGAGGTCGTCCGGCCCGGGCGGTGGCGAGCCGCTCGCTCACCCGTCCGCCGGCTCGAGGGACACCGCGATCGTGACCTCGACCGTGTCGCCCGCCTCGGAGGCGAGGTCGCATCGAAGCGTCCCCTCCAGTCCGGCGTCGTCGCCACGCACATCACCGGTGCAGCCGGACCCGTCGACCGTGTCGTAGCGGGGGAAGGGGTCGGCGAGGTCGATGGTCGGCAGCCACACCGACGCGAGCACGCGTTCGGGGTCGGCCTCCTCCCGCGGGAGGTGCAGGCGGAGCGCGACGCCCTCGTCGAGCGAGACCAGCTCGGCTTCGACGACGCCCGCCGGGTCCTGGGGCCACTGCACCGACTGGGCGCGCTCGGCCACGAAGGTGCCCTGCCGGTCGCCGTCGACCTCGATCGTCGCCGACGCGTGCCACGCGGCGTTGCTCGCCGGGCTGTCGCATTCGGCTTCCAAGCTGCCGAACGGCTCCGAGGTCTCGTGCTGGTAGGTGGCCAGCAACGTGCCATCGGCGCCGTACGCCCGGCTTCGTTCGGCCGATCCCCAGTGACCGGGGTAGCGCACGTAGACGAGGCCCCGGTGCGGCCGGACGACGAGCGTGCGGTCCGTGACGAGGTCGAGGACCACCTCGGCGGCGTCCTCGGGGACTCCCAGCTGGGCTTCCCTCACCTCCCCCTCGCAGTAGAGCGTGCTCCACAACCGGCCACGGCTCATCAGGATGTGGTTGGGCTCCGGCCCCGGCTCGATGCAGCTCGCGCTCGATGAGATGCC
>SLMP01000141.1 GCA_007133465.1 Nitriliruptoraceae bacterium
CGGACGCGCGCGGCGAGGTCGCAGGTCGGTGCCTCCGGCGGGACCACCAGCAGGTCGCGGTCGCTGAGGACGGCCACGAGCTCCACGGCCAGGTCGACCCGTCCGCCCCGACCACCCGACGACGCGTCGCCGGCGGCGTCCCGGGCCTGGACGAGGAGATGGCCGAGCCGCGGGTGGACGGGCAGCGCCGCGAGCGCGCGGCCGTGTGCCGTGATGCGGCCCTCGGGATCGAGCGCGCCCAGAGCCCGGAGGGTCTGCTGCGCCCGTCGCCATGCCGCGGCGGGCGGACGGTCGAGCAGCGCCAGGTCCTCGACCGGCGCCCCCCAGGACACGACCTCGAGCGCTGCGCCGGTGAGGTCGTCGGTGGCGATCGCGGGGCGGGGGTGGGCGTCGCGGGCCGCGTGCTCCCGCGCGGGCCAGAGCCGGATGCAGCGGCCCGGCCCGGTGCGTCCGGCGCGTCCGGCCCGCTGGTCGGCGGAGGCCCGCGACGCCGCCACGGTCACGAGCCCGGACATCCCCGTGGCCGGGTCGAACCTCGGCTCCCGGGAGCGGCCGGCATCGACGACGGCGGTGACACCCGCGATCGTGACGCTGCTCTCGGCGAGGTCGGTCGCCACGACCACCTTGCGCTGGCCGGCGGGCAGCGGCGCGAGGGCCGCGTCCTGGTCGGCTGGCGGGAGCGCCCCGTGCAGCGGCAGGACCTGCACGTCCGACGGGAGGGTGTGCGACGCCAGGCTCCGCACGGTCCTGCGGATCTCGGCTGCGCCCGGGAGGAAGGCGAGGACGTGCCCGTCGCTGGTCCGGAGGAGCTCGGCGGCGACGTCCGCCACGGTCTCGGGCAGCGCTCCGTGGGCTGGACGATCGCGATGCTCGACGAGCACGGGGTGGCTGCGGCCCGTGGCGGTGATCACCGGGGCCGGCGGACCATCGCCCCCGAGGAGGCGTGCCACCCGGGCACCCTCCAGGGTCGCCGAGGCGATCAGCAGCTGGAGGTCCGGCCGCAGGGCACGGAGGTCGAGAGCGAACGCGAGCGCGAGGTCGGCCTCCAGACGCCGCTCGTGGAACTCGTCGAACAGCAGCAGGTCGGTGTCCTCCACCGCGGCGTCCCGCTGGAACCGCCGGAGCAGGACCCCGTCCGTGACGACCTCGATGCGGGTGCGCCGGCTGGTGGCACGCTCGTCCCGCGTGGTGAGGCCGACCGTCTGACCGACCTCCTCACCGAGTTGCGCCGCGAGGCGCCGTGCCGCTGCCCTGGCAGCCACCCGGCGCGGTTCGAGGACGACCAGTTTCCCCTCCCGCAAGACGTCGAGCAGCGCGAGCGGGACGCGCGTCGTCTTCCCGGCGCCCGGCGGTGCCTGGAGGACCGCGAGCCCTCGCGTCGCCAGTGCGGTGCGGAGCGCGGGCAGCACCGACTCGACCGGCAGGGGCTGGAGGTCGGGCGTGGAGGCGGACATCGCGACGACGCTAGCCCGGCGGCCGGGTGGTCGCGTCAGGGTCTCGGGGAAGCGTCCACCAGCCTGCCGCTGGGTGTCCTGACCCTGATGGGCCTGGGACTGGCGCGCCGGTGGCGGGCTGCTGGTCGCTCGTCGAGGCTGACCCCCGCGCCGGCGGGTCGGCGCGACCACCCGCCAGCGCACGCGCGCCCCGGGACGCATCCGTACGGATGCGTCCCGGCGGCGTTCACGCCGCCGCGACGACCCCGGTGCCGGGTCCGATGCCGGCGTCCAGGGGCTAGCGTGGCGGCGTGCCGACACGGAGGTGTGCATGGGTGTGGTCCTGAGGGTCCTCGTCAACGCGGTCGCGGTGTGGGTGGCCGTGACCCTGCTGGAGGGCCTGCGCTTCGAGGGCTCGATCTGGGCGTTGCTGGGGATCGGCCTGATCCTCGGGCTCGCGAACGTCGTGGTCCGCCCCATCCTCACGATCCTGTCGATCCCGCTGCTGATCCTGACGCTCGGGCTGTTCCTGCTGGTCGTCAACGCCCTCGTGCTGTCGTTCACGATCTGGCTGGCCGGCGCGTTCGGCATCGACTTCACCACCGACAGCTTCTGGTGGACGCTGGGCGGGGCGTTGGTGATCTCGCTCGTCTCCTGGGGTCTGGAGACGCTGTTCGCCTCCAGCTGAACCATCCACCGCACGTCCCCAGACCCCGCGCCCGGCCACCCGAGGAGTCGCCGTGTCACCGCCCGACCACGAGCTGACCGGCGCGACGGTCGAGCTGCTCCAGGCGATGATCCGGACGGCGTGCGTGAACGACGGCACGCCGAGCTCCGGCCAGGAGGTCCGCAACGCCGAGCTGTTGGCCGCCTACCTCGACGTCCCGGGGATCGAGCTGACCCACCACGAGCCGATCCCCGGCCGCCGGTCGGTCGTCGCGACGCTCACGGGCAGCGACCCGGACGCACCCGCGGTCGGGCTGCTCGGGCACACCGACGTGGTGCCCGTGACCGCCGACCGCTGGCGGGAGGACCCGTTCGGTGGGGAGCTGATCGATGGCGAGGTGTGGGGCCGCGGGGCGGTCGACATGCTCAACCTCACGGCATCGATGGCGGTCGCGCTGCGGACGCTCGCGGCACGACCTCGCCGGCCGCGCGGCACGGTCCGCTTCCTCGGCGTCGCGGACGAGGAGGCCGGCGGGGTCTGGGGCGCCGGCTGGCTCGCCGAGCACGCCTGGGAGGAGGTCGCGTGCGACTACGTGCTGACCGAATCCGGGGGCCTGCCGCTCGCCTCACCATCCGGGGTCAAGGTGGTCATGGGCGCCGCGGAGAAGGGCATCGGCTGGCGCCGGCTCGTCGTGCACGGCACGCCCGGGCACGGCTCGGTGCCCTTCGGCGCCGACAACGCCCTGATCACCGCCGCCGAGGTGGTGCGCCGCCTCGACGCCTACACGCCCCGGGCCGACCTCAACGACTTCTGGCAGGCCTGGGTCCGGGCGCTGCCGGTCGACGAGCGGATGCAGGCCGCCCTGCTGGACCCGGACCGGATCGAGGACGCCCTCGCCGCGCTGCCCCCACGCCTCGCCGGGTACAGCCACGCCGTCACCCACACCACCTTCAGCCCGAACGTCGTGCACGGCGGGACCAAGAGCAACGTCATCCCGGACCGGGTCGAGCTGGAGCTCGACATCCGGACGTTGCCGGGGGTCAGCGATGAGGACGTGAAGGGCATGCTGGGGGAGGCCCTCGGGGACCTCGCGGACAAGGTGACCGTGGAGGAGCCGCCGCACAGCCGCCCGGCATCGGCCTCGTCGGTCGACACCCCGATGTTCGACCTCCTGCGGCGCCGGGCGGAAGCGGCGCATCCCGGGGCCGAGGTCCTGCCGTGGATGATCGTCGGCGGCACCGACGCCGCGTTCTTCCGGCGCCGCGGCGTGCCCTCGTACGGCGCCGGGCTGTTCAGCGCGAAGGCGTCCCTGCCCGAGTACCGCGCCCGTTTCCACGGCGACGACGAGCGCATCGACGTGGAGTCGCTCGGCCTGTCCGCCCAGCTGTGGGTCGACCTCGCGGACGGCCTGCCGGATGCGTGATGCACCCACGGGCCGGGTGGTCTAGTTTCCGCCCTGCCGGATCGACACCGCGAAGGGGCACCCTTGGACGCCGTGGTCAACATGCTCAACGTGCTCGGGACGATCATCCTCGTCCTGCTGGTGGCCCTCGTGTTGTGGCTCATCTACCGCCGGCGCTACCGGCGCATCGGCCCGGACGAAGCGCTCATCGTCTACGGCCGCAAGGCGAAGCGCGACCGCGACGGCTACCGCGTGATCGTCGGTGGCGGCACGTTCGTGACCCCGTTCATCGAGGAGGCGGCGACCTTCCCGCTCCACGCGATGCAGCTGGACGTCCAGTTGCTTGGCGTACTCGCCGGCGACCAGCGCACGCCGATCAACGTCAACGGCACCGCGACCGTCAAGGTCCCGGTCACCCCGGCGGAACGCGAGAGCGAGTTCCCGACGGTCCGCCTGGCGGCCTCGAACTTCCTCGGCATGTCGGTCGAGGAGATCCGCGACGCCCTCACCAAGGTCGTCTCGGGTCACCTGCGCACGATCGTCGCCGGGCTGTCGGTCGTCGACCTCTACACCGACCAGGCCCGCTTCACGGAGGACCTCAAGTCCAAGGCGGCCGACGAGCTGCAGAGCCTCGGCTACTCGTTCCTGTCGTTCGTGTTCGAGTCCATCACCGACGAGAACGGCTACCTCGACGCCCTGGGGGTCATGGAGATCGAGCGGGCACGGCGTGACGCCCGCATCGCACAGGCCGACAACGACCGGGATGCGTCCCTCGAGGAGGAGGACGCACGACTGACGAAGGAACGCCGTCGTCTCGGCGTCGAGGCCGAGGTGGCCGACGCCGAGCGCGAGCTGTCGCTGCGCAAGGCGTCGATCAAGGAGGAGGTCGACGTCGCGAACGCGCGGGCGCTGAAGGCCGGGGAGATGGAGTCGAAGGTCCAGGACATCCAGATCGCCGAGCGCGAGGCCCAGCGGCAGCGCAGCGAGCTCGACGCGACCGTCCGTGAGCAGGCGGAGGCGGACAAGTTCGCCCAGGAGCGACGCGCCGAGGCCGCCCGGTTCCAGGCCGAGCAGGAGGCCGACGCGGAGAAGATCCGCCGGGCCCGGGTCGCCGAGGCGATCGAGCTGGAAGCCAAGGCGGAAGCCACGCGGCTGCGCGAGACCGGTGAGGCCGAGGCGGCCGCGACCCTCGCCCGGGGCGAGGCGGAGGCCACGTCCCGGCGGCTGCTGGCGGAGGCGCTCCAGGCGTACACCGATGCCGGTCTCTCCCTCGAAGCGCTGAAGGTGCTGCCCGACGTCGTCGCCGCGGCCTCCGAGCCGCTGTCGCGCGCCGGCAGGACCACGATCATCTCCAACGGCGCCGGCGGCGGCACAGGCGTGTCGAAGCTCACCTCCGACGTCACCGAGGTGCTGACCTCGACGGTGCCGGTGATCAAGGAACTGTCGGGGGTGGACCTGGCCGCGCTGCTGCGCAACCTCACCGGCCACGGGGACCTCGACGACGAGGACGGGTTCTAGGTCGTGCCGGTCGACGACGTCGCCGAGCTGCTGCGCCGCTGGCGTGAGGCCGGCGGTGCCTGGAGCCGCGGCCGCGTGCTGCTGGACGCCGCCCAGCTCGCCGGCCGGCTCACCCCCGAGGAACGCCGGACCGTGGCCGCGGCGCTCGCCGACACCGGCGCCCCGGACCTGGCACGCCAGCTGGAGAGCCGGACGGGCCAGCCGGTCGACGGGGCTCACCTGCAGGCGTTCGCCGACGGGCTGCTGGAGCTCGAGGGCGCCCGGCTGGACCAGGTGATCACGGCGCTGCAGATCGCCGACGCGCGCCTGATCGATGCCGGACCGGACGAGGCTGCGGCCGGCGACGGCCAACCCGAGGAGGCTGCGACCCACCACGCCGAGCCGGATGCACTGCCCCCGCCACCGCCCGGCCACCGGGGAGCGGTCACCCCGCAGGACGAGGCGCTCGACGAGCGTCTGCGGGACCTCGCCGCCCTCGAACACCTCGGCGACGAGGAGCTGCGGGGCATCCGCCTCGGTGAGATCGAGCTCGGCGCCCCGGAGCTCGGCGGGCAGGAGCTCGGGCAGGCGGATCTCGGCGAGGTGGGGCTCGGCGAGGTGGGGCTCGGCGAGGTCACCCTCGGGGCCACGGCCGGGATCGCGACGGCCGCGGCCACGGGCCCACGCGTCGACCTCGAGGCCCCCGACGACGGGACCCCCACCGATCGCGAAACGCCCGAGGCAACGCCGGCAGCGGAACCCGAGGCGACGCCGGCAGCGGCGACCTCGACGCCGGCAGCGGAACCCGAGGCGACGCCGGCAGCGGAACCCACGACGGCCACCGAGCCCGAGGCGACGGCCACCGAGCCCGAGGCGACGGCCACCGAGCCCGAGGCGACGCCTGCCGAGCCCGCGACCACCGCCGAGACGGGCGGCGGCGCCGTGGCCTCCCGGCCCGGTGACGCCGCGCTCGTGCCGGCGGCCGACGCCCCGGACGACCTCACCCCCAAGACGACGGCCGACGCCTTGGCCACACTCAGCGGGCGGCTGACGGGCGCCCGGACGGCCGCAGCCCGGTTCGCCGCCCTCGCCCCCGACGTCACCCGCGACCTCGACGCTCCCGCGGCCCTGCTGGCGCTCGACCAGGTCCCCGCTGGCTGGCAACGCCGCCGGGCGGCTCAGCGGCTGTTCGCCGTCGGGGCGTTGGCGGGGGTCGACGCGACCGCTCTGCTGGCCCGTTTCCCGGACGCGCGGGACCGCCGCTTCGTCGCGGCCGACCTGCTCGCCGCGTCCGAACTCGCGGCGGAGGATCTGGCCGACGACCTGCCCCCGCAGGTCGTGCGCCGGCTGGCGATCCGCGCCGAACGCTGACGTGGATGCCGCCCTGGTCGCGCTGCTCGCGGGCTCGGGGTGGGCGGCGGGCCTGAACCTCTACCTCGTCGTGCTGCTGCTCGGCCTCGCGGGTCGAACCGGACTGGCGGAGATCCCCGAGGCGCTGACGCGCACCGACGTGCTGGTGATCGCGGGCGTCGTCTTCGCCCTCGAGTTCGTGGTGGACAAGCTCCCCTGGCTCGACAGCGCCTGGGACACGTTCCACACGGCGGTCCGACCCCTCGGCGCAGCCGCGATCGGGCTGCTGCTGTCCGGGGAGGCGGAGACGTGGCAGCAGGTCACCGCGGCGCTCGGTGCCGGTGGCCTCGCCACGGCGGCGCACGCGGCCAAGGCGACCACGAGGGTGGCGATCAACACCTCGCCGGAACCGGTCAGCAACGCGGTCGTCAGCGTCGCCGAGGACGGGTTGGTGACGATGGTGATCGCGCTCGCGATCACCAACCCGATCCTCGCGCTCGTGGTGGTGCTCCTGTTGCTGGCGGCGGGCGCGGCCCTCACCATCGTGCTGTGGCGGACGGCACGGCGCGCGCTGGCCCGCCGACGCCAGCGCCACGCAGGACAGTCCGTCACGCGGGGCGATACCCCGGCGCCGCGGCTACCGCCCCCGTCCGACCCGCTGGGTTGACCCTGGACCGACGCGGTCAGGCGTCGGACGGCGGGACCTCGAGGTCCCGCAGCAGCCCCCGCACGCGCCGCTCGATGTCGTCGCGGATCGGGCGCACGGCGTCCACGCCCTGGCCGGCCGGGTCCTCGAGCTCCCAGTCGAGGTAGCGCTTGCCGGGCAGCACGGGGCAGGCGTCCCCGCACCCCATCGTGACGATGACGTCGGCGACGCCGACGGTCTCGTCGGTCCACGGCTTCGGGAATTGATCGGTGATGTCGATCCCGCGCTCCGCCATGGCCTCGACGGCGGACGGGTTGATCGTCTCCGCCGGGGCGGAGCCGCCGGACAACACGGTCACCCGCTCACCAGCGAGATGACGCAGCCAGCCGGCGGCCATCTGGGAGCGGCCGGCGTTGTGGACGCAGAGGAACAGCACGGTCGGGGTGTCGGACACGAGGGAACCTTCCATCTTGGCGATCGCGATGAGGCGCTCGCGGGCGAAACGCTCCGCGAGCAGGGGGACGTAGCCGACGTAGGCGGCGGAGCGGAGCTTGTCGAGGGAATCGTCGAGGTAGCGCCGGACGGTCTCGGTCCCGAAGACGCCCTCGAACGTGCGCTGCAGGCGGGTGACGGCCTCGCTCAGGGAGTGGCGCTGGGCCAGGGTCATCTCGGTGCGTGCGGTCATGGCCGGACCTCCGGGTGGCGGGGTGGGCCCGAGGCGGTCCCCCGGGGCACGTCGGTGAAGCTGGTCACGCCGCGGCCTGCCGGCTGGCAACGAGGACGTCGATGCGAGCGGCCAGTTCGCGGTAGGCCGCGTCGAACGCCGCCCGGTCACCGGTGACCGGATCCGGCACGGACCAGTGCAACGCGGGGACGTCGAACGGCAGGCCGCCTTCGCGGGCCCGGTCGCAGACGGACACGACGAGGTCCGGTGGCGTCCCGAGCTCCTCGTACCCCTGGGGGACGGCGGCGGTCAGGTCGAGCCCGTGGTCCGCCGCGGTCGCGACGGCGAGCGGGTGCACCGCTGGCGCCGGCACGCTGCCCGCCGACCGCGCGGGAAGCCCCGTTCGTCGCTGCCACAGCACGGCCGCCAGCTGCGAGCGCGCCGAGTTCGCCGTGCAGACGAACACGACGTCGTCGGCGACGAGGCTGGGTCGCGGCGTGAGCGCCGTCAGCACGTCGCGGTGCAGATGGACGTAGCGCCGGCGGGCATCCCCTTCCGACGGGCCACGTTCGACGACCGCGGCCTCCTCGAGGACCCCGAGGTGGAACGCGACCAGGTTGGAGCCGAGCCCGGTGCGGGCGGCGAGCTCGGACGGCGAACGGTCCGACAGCCGGAGGGCATCGACGATCAGGAGCCGATGCGGGTCGCCGAGCGAACGGTGGACCGCGGCCCGCCGCTCGAGAGACAGCTCGATATCCATAGAGGCAATGGTAGTCGAGGCACCGTGCCGGTCTTCGCTGCCCGGGCGCCGAGCGCACGCCCCCACTACCGTCGATGTCGCGACCCGTGACCTCCCGACGCTCCGGCGGTCGGGGTCCTGACCGGGCCGGCCACCCGGCCGGTACCTTGCGGGTCCGGTGGAGGTGGGACGGTGGAACTCTCGCAGCGGGCGGCACGCGGGATGGCCCTCGCGACCCTCGCGGTCGCCTGCGTGATCGTCGGACCCGCGCCGCAGCTGACCAGGGCGCTCGAGCAGACCTACGCGGTCGTGCTCCTCGAACGCGAACGCGAGGCGGCGGCACGCCGGCGCCGGGTCGCCACCGGTGGCTGGCGAGGCCCGACGGCGCCTCGTCCCGTGCGCCCTGCCGGCCGCAGGCCCTGACCGACCGACGTTCGAGCCGGCCTGGCCGCGCCGGCGCCGGACACCGGGACCGAACGCGAACGCGGAGGAGCTGCTCGTGCGCTTCCTCGAGGACCACCGACCCGGGAGCGACCTCACCTACGAGGACGTCTACCTCGTCCCGAGGCGCTCGGACGTGACGTCGCGGCTCGACGTCGACCTCGCGAGCGTCGACGGCAGCGGGACGACCGTGCCGCTGGTCGCGGCCAACATGACCGCCGTGTCCGGACGCCGCATGGCCGAGACGCTGGCACGCCGGGGCGGGTTGGCGGTGATCCCGCAGGACATCCCGCTCGACATCGTCGCGGACGTCACGCGGCGGGTGAAGGCGTGCCACCCGGTCTTCGAGACGCCGATCACGGTCGCTCCGCACCACACGGTCGGCTACGCGATCAACCTGCTGCCGAAGCGCTCGCACGGCGCCGCCGTGGTGGTCGACGACGAGCGCCCGGTCGGGGTCGTGACGTCGGTCGACCTCGAGGGCGTCGACCGGTTCACGCAGATCGGTCGGGTGATGTCGCGTGACCTGGCCACGGTCACCGACGACGTCGACCCGCGGACCGCCTACGACCAGCTCGCCGAGTACCGCCACCGGCTCGCACCGGTCGTCGACCGCGAGGGCCGGCTACGAGGGCTCCTGACGCGGGTCGGCGCGCTGCGTGCGACCCTCTACCGTCCCGCCCTGGACGCCCGGGGCCGCCTGCGCGTCGCAGCCGCGGTCGGGGTCAGCGGGGACGCGGCCGCCCGGGTGGACAAGCTGCTCGGCGCGGGCGTCGACGTCATCGTGCTCGACACGGCGCACGGGCACCAGGAGCGGATGCTCGACGCCCTGTGTGCCGTCCGCGACCTCGACCCGCGGGTGCCGGTCGTCGCCGGCAACGTGGTCACGCCCGAGGGGGTGCGGGATCTCGTCGCGGCCGGTGCCGACATCGTGAAGGTCGGGGTCGGCCCCGGCGCCATGTGCACGACCCGGATGGCGACCGGGGTCGGTCGGCCGCAGTTCTCCGCCGTCGCGGCGTGCGCGGCGCAGGCCCGGGAGCTCGGTCGGCACGTGTGGGCCGACGGCGGGATCCGCCACCCACGCGACGTCGCGCTCGCGCTCGCCGCCGGGGCGTCGAACGTCATGGTCGGGTCGTGGTTCGCCGGCACCCACGAGTCGCCCGGCGACCTCGAGCACGACCCCAACGGGCGGCCCTACAAGGTGTCGTTCGGGATGGCCTCGTCGCGTGCCGTGCAGCACCGCACGGAGGCCGACAGCGCCTTCGACCGGGCGCGCAAGGCGCTGTTCGAGGAGGGCATCTCGTCGGCCCGCCAGTACCTCGACCCCGTTCGACCGGGCGTCGAGGACCTCGTGGACCACGTCGTCGCCGGCCTGCGCAGCGCCTGCACCTACGCCGGAGCGCGCACGCTCGAGGAGTACCACGAGCGGGCGCTCGTCGGGGTGCAGACGCGGTCGGGCTACGAGGAGGGCCGCCCCCTGCACGCCGGCTGGTGAACTGCGCGGGGATGGCCGCGGTGGCGGACGGGGTCGGACCGGTGCGCGCCTGGCGGCTCAGCCGGCCGTGCGCAGCTGCAGCCCCCCGAGCGCGACCGTCGCGCGCGCGTCGATGACCGGATCGCCCTCCGGCAGGGTGCGGATGGCACCGTCGGCGGTGCGGAACCCGTCGCCCAGGTCGGTCCCGCCGAGGGTCGCGTCGAGGCTGACACGGACCGGCCGGTCGGCCGGCACCACCAGCTTCACGCTGGACATCCCGGCCGACACCCGCACATCGAGGTGGCGCCGCAGCTCGCCGGTGAGATCGAGCAGCAGCGACGCCGCGCCGCTCTCCGCCTCCAGACGCGCGGCGGCCAGGTTGCCGAGCCCCGCGGTCTCGAGCGCTCCCGCGCCCATCCGGAAGGTCACCTCGTCGGCCTCGACCGGATTGGGTCGGTCGGCGCGGACGCGCAGTTTCCCGGCGCCGGCCTTCACGTCGAGCCCGAGCAGCGGGACCCCACCGAGATCGAGGTCGACGTCGCTGCCACCGGTGACCAGTTCCAGGCGGTAGGGGCGCGCGGTCCCGAGGCGCAGCTCGCAGGTCGGCGCCCCCTTGAACAGCCCGAGCGTGCCGCCCACCGACCGCTGCTGGTCGATCGCCAGGCGGCGCTCACCGACCTCGAGGCGGACCGGGTTGTCGTCGGTGGGATCGGTGTAGGTCCCGACCACCCACGGCTCGTCGGCCCCGGGGGCGAGCCGCAGGCGGCAGGCACCCAGCTGGATCCGCAGCGTCAGGGGGTCACCGTCGATGAAGGGGGCACGGACGGGGGTCTCGGTGGTCACGGGGAGCTCCTCGCTGGATGCGGACGTCGGGCGGCGCCCCTATCCTGCTCGTCCGCCGGGCCGCGTGCCGGACGACCGGCCGGGACCGATGGGAGGTGGGGCGTGGGCGCTGGAGCGACGACCAGCCGAGCGGCGGCGACGCTCGTACTCGTGCTCGCGCTGGGGGTCACGGCCTGCGTCGACGACGGCCCGGCCGGTGCCGGTCAGGGCCCCGCGCTGCCGTCCCCGGACGCGTCCGACCCGGACACCGAACCCGACGAGGTGGCCTTCGCCGAGGTCATCACGATCGAGGACCGCCGTTACACGCCGGCCGACTTCTTCGTGGCCCCGGAACGCGAGGTGCGGGTCGTCAACCTCGACGACGAGGCACACACGGTCACCTCGTTCGACGGTTCCTTCGACGTGCGGGTCCCGCCGCGCGGCGAAGCGGAGTTCCTCACCCCCGAACCCGGGGCGTACGCCTACTCGTGCCGCTTCCACCCGGAGATGGGAGCGGAGTTCGAGGTCCGCTGAGCCGACGCCCGACCACCACCCGCCGATGCCGTCGCGGCCGGGCGCCCGGCGGCGGTGAGCCTGCCGGGCACCCGCCGGTTCAGCGGAACAGCTCGTCGATCCGGTCCTTGACCTCCGGGGTCAGCCGCTCGAGCGCGTCGAGGGCGCCGAGGTTGTCGTGCACCTGCTCGACCCGGGACGCCCCGGTGATGACCGTGGAGACGTTCGGGTTGGCGGCGCACCACGCGATCGACAGCTGTGCGAGGGTGACCTCGAGCTCGTCGGCGATGGTCTTGAGCTCACGGACCTTCGCGTTCTTGGCCTCGTCGGTGAGCGCGTCACGCAACCAGTCGTAGCCCTTCAGGTTGCCGCGGCTGTCCTCCGGGATGCCGTCGAGGTACTTGCCGGTCAGCAAACCGGAGGCGAGCGGCGACCAGATCGTGGTGCCGAGCCCGATGTCCTCGTAGAGGCGTGCGTACTCCTTCTCCACGCGCCGGCGGTGGAAGAGGTTGTACTGCGGCTGCTCCATCACGGGCTTGTGCAGGTGGTGGCGCTCGGCGACCTCCCAGGCGGCGCGGACCTCGTCGGCCGACCACTCGGAGGTCCCCCAGTAGAGGGCCTTGCCCTGGCTGATCATGTCCGACATCGCCCACACCGTCTCCTCGATGGGGGTCTCACGGTCGGGTCGGTGGCAGAAGACCAGGTCCACGACGTCGAGCTGGAGCCGCTCGAGGGAGGCGTCGATCGCCTGGGAGAGGTACTTGCGGTTGAGCGTGCTGCGGGTGTTCGCCCCGTCGTGGATCCCCCAGTAGAACTTGGTGGACACCAGGTAGCTGTGCCGAGGCCAGCCGAGCTCGCGCAGCGCGCGGCCCATGATCGCCTCCGACTCGCCGCCGGCGTAGACCTCCGCGTTGTCGAAGAAGTTCACCCCGCCCTGGTAGGCGGCGTCCATGCACGCGAGCGCCTTGTCGTCGTCGAGCTGGCTCTTGAAGGTCACCCAGGAGCCGAAGCTCAGGACGCTGACCTTCAGGCCGGAGCCGCCGAGGCGGCGGTAGATCATCTCCACGGGTCGATCCTTGGTCGGTCGTCGAGGTGGCGGGCGCCGAGGTGGCGGGCCGCAGACGGTCGCCGCAGCGGGCCGCGGGTCGCCGCAGCGGGCCGCGTCGCTCCCCGATCCTAGGGCCACACGACGTGCCCCCACGGGCCCCCGATGGCCGGACGACCGGGCCCCCACCTCCCGCGGACGGCCCCTACGCTGCGTGGGCCCACCCGACCGGAGGTCCGACCGTGCCCACGCCGATGACCCCGACGGGCTTCGGGGCCCGCCGCGCCGTGCCGGAGAGCCTCGACGTGGAGCAGAAGGAGCGCCTGCGCTGGCTGCTCGAGGACCCGGACAGCTGGGTGCTGCGGCCCGGGTGGGAGACGTTCCTGCGGACCGGGGACCGTGCGACGCTGCTGCGCCCCGAGGAGCTGACGCGCGACCACCGCATCGCGGCGCTGGCCTGGCTGCGCCAGCAACGCCATCGCCTCCACCAGGTGCTCGAAGGGGAGCGGATCGCCCCGGCCGGCTGGCTCGAGAGCCTCGGCATCTACCAGCGGCTGGTCGAGCTCGTGGAGCCGCCGGAGCGCTGAGGGGTCACGCCGTCGGCGGGATCGGGACGACGCGGGTGAGGACGAGGTCGAACCCCGCCCGTTCGCGGGCCACCGACAGCGCCCGGTGCAACGCAGCGGTGCGTTCACGATCGAGGTAGGCCACCGCGAGCGAACCGTAGGCCCGACCGTCCTCGGTCACCAGGCGCAGTTCCGGCCCGCCCGCGGCCCGCGTCGTGCCGCCCTCGATCCGGGCCACCTGGGCTATGGGCACCCGCGCCGTCGACAGACACGTGCGCAGCAGGATCGCGTCGTGCTCGAGGTCCACGGCGATGCCGGTGCGCAGGGCGCGGACGGTACAGATGGCACCGGCCACGACGGCGACCAGCAGACCGGTACGCGGCTGGCCGGTGAGGCCCGCGACGACGAGCCCTCCCGCCACCGCCGCCAGGTTCGCCTGCAGTGCGAGGATCGCGCGACCGATCGGCGAGCCGACCACGAACCGCTTCCCCCGTCCCGTGAACTCCGAGCTTCCGGGTCGGCGGCCGCGGGTCAAGGGCCGGTGACCTGACGTGCGGTCACCGACCGCCTGGGAGCGCGGGCGTGCGGTGACCGTCCGTGCGTGGCCGGTCGGACGCGCGGCCACGGCCGGGTCGCCGGCCGTCGCTCAGCGACCGTCCGCGCCGAGGTGGGTGGCGATCGCCGTCAGCGCCTCGATCCAGCGTTGCGGGTCGTCGCCCTTGCGGCGCAGATGGACGCCCACGTCGGGGTGGGGCAGGATCAGGAAGCGTTCGTCGCGCAACCCGACGACCACGGCGTCGGCGACCTCCTCGGGGGTCAGGACCGGGCCGGCGAGCCGCACGGCCTGCTCGGACACCGAGCCGGTGCCCTGCGACAGCAGGCCGGTCTCCACGCCCTGCGGGCACAGCGCGCTGACATGGATGCCCCGGTTGCCGTAGGTGATCGCCAACCACTCCGCGAACCCGACGGCCGCGTGCTTGGTCGCCGTGTACGGGGCGTCCCCCACCATGGTCAGCAGCCCGGCCGCCGAGCAGGTGTTGACGAGGGCGCCGTGGCCGCGCTCGAGCATCCGCGGCAGGGCGGCGTGTGCCGCGTGGACGTGCGCCATGACGTTGACGTCGAAGGCGCGGGTCCAGGTCGCGAGGTCGGCCTCGATGCCCTGCGCCGTGCCGATCCCCGCGTTGGAGCACACGAGCTCCACGGGCCCGAGCGCCTCCTCGGCGGCGTCGAGCATCGCCTCCACCGCCGCCCGGTCGGCGACGTCGACGCGGCGCGCGACCGCAGCCACGCCGACGGCGTCGAGCTCGTCGGCCACGCGACGTGCGGCGACCTCGTCGAGGTCGGCGACGAGCACCCCGGCGGCTCCCTCGGCGGCGAACCGTCGCGCCATGGCCGCGCCGATGCCGTTCCCGCCGCCCGTCACGACCGCGACCCTGCCTGCGAGCTCCACGTCGTCGCCTCCCGGAGGGCGCGCGACCTCGCCCGCGCGCTCGTCCCCGCCGCGACCGTAGCGGCGACCCGCCGCACCACCCCAGTCGTCACACCAGGGGGAAGAGCACCGCCATCGTCCAGCCCAGGAACACCGCACCCGCCACCCCGCCCGCCCAGGGCCGTGGGACCGGCGTCGTGGCGAGGACGACGAGGACGACCAGGCCGGGCAGCAGCGGCAGGAGCAGGACCAGGAAGCCGAGCGCGGGGACGACGAAGGTCGCGAGGCCGAGGGTCACGAGCAGCGTCGTCACCACCAGCAGCGAACGGCCGACCAGCCGCCATCCCCGTGCCCCCTGCAACGTGGTCGCCACGGCCAGCGTCCACGGCAGCGTCGCCAGGGCCAACGGCACGGCGAGGAGCGCCCGCCGGGGCGGGGGCACGAACGGCAGCCACACCCGCGCCGCCAGCACCCCGAACGCCAGCACCAGGACGGCCAGCATGCCGAGCGCCCACGCGACGTCCGCCCGGTCGGCCCGGGCCGGGCGGCGCCCGATCGTCAGCCAGATCCCGCCGGCCAGGGCGAACCACGCCCCCAGCGCCGGCGCGACGAGCATCCCGCCGACCGTCTCGAGTGGCACGACACGCCCGAGCAACGCGAGGACCAGGGTGGCGGCC
>SLMP01000158.1 GCA_007133465.1 Nitriliruptoraceae bacterium
CACCGTTGTGGTTGATGCCGATCTCCGCAATCACGTACACAGGCTCCCCTGGGCCGACCTCACGTCCGTTGATGGCCACCGTGCTCATAATGCTCCCCTATTCGTCACCTGTGACAGCAACACGTGACGGGTAAAATCGGTCGATGCAACGAGCTCGGTGAGCTTCTTCTGTCAGCGCACCTTCTCGGCTGGAGTGTGCCCGTTCAGACCCGCGTTTGATAGTTGATCTGCGTTTCTGCCGGTCAGGACACTGCGAGTGAACCCGTTTCCCCTGAAGTTCGTTGGCCAGCCTGAAGGGGCCAGGCGGTTGCCATGAGCTAGTGACCTGAGGCTCGTGCAGGCCGTCGTCGACCAGCGGCATCCGTTCCAGCACCCGCGCGTCGATCCGGTCGGTCTTGGTGTGCTCCCGATAGAACCTGCGCAGTGCCGCAGCCTTGGTCCCCGGCACCCAGAACACCGTGGCGTCGATCCCTGCACGCAGCACCGCGACCGCCGCGACAAACCACGCCATCGCGGTCGACTCCACCACCACATTGACCGGCCCGCTGCCACCCCACTTCGCGAACGCCGCCGTCAACGCCTCCCGCGTCGAGGCCACCTTGCGTGTCCCGGTCACGGTCGCGCCCTCAGCGACCGCAACATCGCTGGCCGAAGTCATCCCCAGATCCACCCCGATCGTCATCGTCTCCACGACGTCGTCCTCCTCGATCATCTGCCTGCATATCGAGCCCGTGGATACCGGGTGTCTGCCAGCTACTCGGCCGGGACCCGCTTCGTCGAGACCAACACCATGCTAGGTGGCTGGTGCTTTTCTCGCTCTGGTTCGTAGGTTCCGTCCCGCTGCCATGACATAATTGCATCATAAATATCGTGATGGATGGAGATGGTGTGACGCTAGGTCTAGCGGGGCGGCAGGGGGATCTGCTCGATCCGGTGGCCGGGTTCTGTGACCGACAGGTCGGCGAGGACACGATCCACGGGCTGCTACATCGTGAACGCCACCGGCTGTTCCCCGACGAGATTTTCACCGATCTGTACACGACACGGGGACGGCGGTCGGTGCCACCCTCGGTGCTGGCCTGTGCTGGTGCTGCAACGGCTCGAGGGCCTCTCGGACCGGGAGGCGGTGGACCGGTTCACCTACGACGCCCGCTGGCGGTACGCCTGCGGGGTCGGCGGGCGGGAGGACGGCTGGGTCTCGTTCGATCACAGTGTGCTGGTCCGCTTCCGGATGCGGCTGGAAGCCTCCGACGACCCGCGCCGGATCTTCAACGTCTCTACCGAGGTGGCGGCCGAGGCGGGGCTGATCGGCCCCAGACGCATGCTGGACTCCGCGCCGCTGTTCGACGCGGTCGCCACCATGGACACCGTCACGCTGATCCGTTCGGCGATCCGGGGGCTGCTGCGTGCCGCCGACCCGGCGCTTGGGGCCGAGCTTCGGGCGGTGCTCTCGGGTGGAGACGACTATGCCGGGGCGGGCAAGCCGCCGTGTGACTGGGACGATGCGGATGCGCGGGCTGAGGTGGTCGGCCGGCTCGCCCGTGACGGGCTGGCACTGCTCGAGCTGCTCGAAGGACGCCAGTTGACCGCCACGATGGGCGAAGCGGCACAGCTGGCCGCGCTGGTGATCGGCCAAGACCTCGAACCGGACGAGACCGGCACCTACCGGATCGTGCGTGGGGTCGCCACAGACCGGGTCATCTCCACGGTCGATACGGATGCGCGGCACGGCCACAAGACCTCTGCACGCCGTTTCGACGGCTACAAGGGGCATGTCGCCGCCGACCCAGACTCGGAGACCATCACCGACACGACGGTCGGACCAGCCAACGCCGGTGACGGGGCCATGACCGACCAGCTCACCCGCGACCTCGACCACACCGTGACACCGACACCCAGGACAACGACACCGACGACGAGCCCGTCCAGCCCGCTCCCGCCGTCGACGAGGACAACGGCACCCTCGGCGCAGCTTCCCGACCTGTCGACGACCGCGAGGACATCGACAGTCAGGACGCCACCCACGGCGAAGCTTCCGAGCCTGTCGACGACGGTGAGGACGGTGGACGGCCGGCGATCTATGGGGATCCGGCCTACGGCTCGGGAGCCAACCTGGCCAACCTCGAGCGGCGCGGCATCGTGGCCAACACCAAGGTTCAGCCTCCCGCTTCGCGTGGTGGGCTGTTCACCAAGGATGACTTCGCCATCGACCTGGAAGCCGACACGGTGGCCTGCCCGGGCGGGTACACCGTCGCGATCGGTCGCAACACCGACGGTGACGGTGTCGCCCGCTTCGGTGCCCTGTGCCTGACGTGTCCGTTGCGAGACCGATGCACTACCGCCAAGGCCGGACGGGCCGTCACCGTCTCACGCTACGAGCGGCTTCTCGCCGCGGCCCGGATGCGTCAGTCCGATCCCGCCTGGCGGGAGGACTACCGGGCCACACGCCCCAAGGTCGAACGCAAGCTCGCGCACATGCTGCGTGCCGGCCGTCGTGCCCGACGGCGGGGCCGATCCAAGGTCGATGCCGACTGGAACTACACCGGTGCTGGGGTCAGCTACGCCCGCCTCGCCCGACTCGGGCTGCGGACCGTCGCCGGGGGCTGGCAGATCTCCACCACCTGACCAGCCCAACGGTCCGGACCCGGCCCCGGCGGGGTCCGGACCCTCCCCGGCCGCCTGTGATCGGGCCAGTCACCTGACCACCCCGCCGGGCGGCGCGAGTCTCCCCGGCACCGACCTGCCCACCCCCGGCTGCCGGTTCCCAGCCAGCCCTACAGCCCTACGAGGACCCCCGTTGCGCACCAGGCACCTAGTGGCGAAACCGCGGCACGCCCGACGGCGCCCGCCCTTGTCTGAACCGGGTCGATCCCGGCCGCGGACCTCACCGGGGTTGAACAGAATGTAGGTGGACACCGCGAGTCGATTCTGGGGCTGCGGGGGTGTAGCGGCGGTTCTGTGGCGGTTTGGGACATGGGAAGGTCCCACCACGCGTGTGACTACAGCGCGACGGGAGCCAGATGCATCGAAAGGTGCTGAGATTAGTCGAGGGGTGCGAAATCGTAGTAGCGGGGCGGTTCGGGCAGGCCGAGACGCTCAAGAATCGAAGATTGGTTGGTGGTGAGGCGGGTGCGTTGGGACACAGTGCCCTGCCCGGTGTCGTAGGTGTGCAACTGGATGCGGTCGAGCTCGGCCGCCAGGTTGCGCCAGGTCTCCCCTGTGGCGATCTCCGCGGTGCGGATCAGCAGCAGCGCCAACCAGGACAGCTGCACGTGGGCGACGATCCGCTCGTCCTTGCGGTGGTAGACCGGCCGCAGTTCGAGCTGTTTGAGGTCGCGCCAACCGCGTTCGACTTCGAGCAGGGCCTTGTAGCCCCGGGCGATGTCGGCGGCGTCGGTGTGCATCTCGGTGGTGCGCAGTAGGGTCTTGCCGTCCAGACGCTGCTCGGTAGCGATCTTGGCCTTGTCGATGCGGAGCAGCCCGCGGCTGGTGACGCACAGGTAGCGCCACAGCCCGGGCTCGGCCCGGATCTGTCCGCGCAGCTCCGCCCGAGCATCGTCGTCGAGGTCGTCGGAGCCGTCGATCCGCTCTTGAAGTAGCGCGACGAGTCGGCCGCGGACGTGCGCATCATGCTTGGCGGCGTCGAGGTTACGGATCATGACGAACCGCTGGGCATCGACACCCTCGCCGACCCGGATGTCTTTGACCTGCAGGTGCTCGTCGACCGTGGCGAAGCGGCCTTGGCGTGAGCGGGCCTCGATGGTGGCGGCGTCGTTGCCGCGCAGCTTCTCCGCGATGATGAACCCGGAGCCGCCGCCGGTGAGCACCTTGCGGTTGGCTTTGGAGGTGAACCCGGCGTCAACGACCCACACGGTCCGGTTGAGCCACCAGCCGGCCAGATCCTGCTTGATCTCGGCCAGGACGGTGGTGTCTGCGGTGTTGCCGGGCCACACCCACAACTTCACCGGCAGCCCCCCGGTGGCGACCGCCATCCCGGTCACGACCTGGGGTAGGTCGGGTCTCGCATCCTTCGAATGGCCGTGCTGGCGCAGCCCCTCATCGGTGCCGTCCAGCTCACCGTCGGCGAAGTCCAGCTCGAAGTAGGTGCTCGTGGTGTCGAAGAAGATCAGGTCCACATCCAACTGAAGAAGATCGGCGACCGCGAAGAACACCGTCTCCTG
>SLMP01000065.1 GCA_007133465.1 Nitriliruptoraceae bacterium
ACCGCGCTGTCCGATGAGCACTGCCCCTGATGGCGGGGCCGGGGGCCAGGCTGCCACGCAGCCGGCCCCCGGGGCCCCCGCCCACGACGAGTTGCTCCTCGATCTCAACAACGTCGAGGTGATCTACGAGGAGGTCATCCTCGTCCTGCGGGGCCTGTCGATGCAGGTCCCCGAGGGCAAGGTCGTGGCCCTCCTCGGTTCCAACGGCGCCGGGAAGTCGACGACGCTGAAGGCGATCAGTGGCCTGTTGCCGAGCGAGCACGGCGAGGTCACCGACGGCGACATCACCTTCGACGGGGACGAGATCACCACGACCGACGCGGCCGACATCGTCCGCGAGGGGATCTCCCAGGTCATGGAGGGCCGGCGGGTGTTCGAACACCTCTCGGTGCACGAGAACCTCGTGGCCGGCGCGCACACCCGCCGGGACACGTGGGATGAGGACCTCGACCTCGTCTACGGCTACTTCCCCCAACTGACCGAGCTGCGCAACCGCACCGCCGGGTACCTGTCGGGCGGCGAGCAGCAGATGCTCGCGATCGGGCGTGCCCTGATGGCCCGCCCCCGCCTGATCATGCTCGACGAACCCTCCCTCGGGCTGGCCCCGATGCTGGTGTCCGAGATCTTCGGGATCGTGGAGCGGTTCAACCGCGAGCTCGGCACCACCGTGCTGCTGGTCGAGCAGAACGCCCAGCGGGCCCTCTCGATCGCCGACTACGGCTACATCATGGAGCAGGGTCGCATCGTGCTGGAGGGCGAGGCGCGGGAGCTGTCCGAGAACCCGGACGTCAAGGAGTTCTACCTCGGCCTCGGTGAGGAGGGCCAGCGACGCAGCTACCGGGACATCAAGCACTACCGGCGACGTAAGCGGTGGCTGTGATGGGTGCCCCGAGCCCAGCTGAGTACGCCCGCTCCTTCGATGCGCAGGTGCGCGAGACCCTGCCCGAGGCGGCGCGCCGCTGCGCCGGCTTCGCGCGCCGGCTCGAGGCCGCAGGGCTGACCCCCGACGACCTCGTCGACGTGGCCGCGCTGGACCGGCTCCCGGTGCTGACCAAGGACGAGCTGCTGGAGCGCCAGCAGGCCGATCCGCCCTTCGCGGGGATGGTCGCCGACGACGCGCCGGTACGACGGGTGTTCCAGTCCCCGGGGCCGTTGTACGAGGCGGAGCTCGACGTCGACGACCCGTGGCGCTGGGCTCCGGCGCTGGAGGCCGCCGGGTTCGGTCCCGACGACCTCGTGCTCAACGCCTTCGGCTACCACCTCTCCCCCGCCGGCGCGATGTTCGAGCAGGCCGCCCTCGCCGTGGGGGCACGGGTCGTCCCGGGCGGGGTGGGCAACCTCGACCTGCAGGTGCAGGCCTGCCGCGACCTCGAGGTGACCGCCTACGTCGGGCTGCCGAGCTACCTGAAGGCGCTGCTCGAGAAGGCGGAGGAGCAGGGGGTCACCCTGGCGATCGCCCGCGCCTTCGTGACCGCCGAGCCGCTGCCGCCGAGCCTGCGTGCGTGGCTGACCGAGCGCGTGCCCGTCGTCCGACAGGGCTACGGCACCGCCGAGACGGGCAACCTCGGCTACGAGGGCGAGGCGCTGGACGGGCTGCACGTCCCGACCGACGCGCTGGTGCAGATCTGTGATCTGACCACCGGGGAGGCGGTCGACGACGGCCGCGAGGGGCAGGTGGTGGTGACCGTGTTCGATGGCGCCGCTCCCGTCGTGCGCTTCGGCACCGGGGACCTGTCCGCGTGGGCGACCGACGAAGGCGCTGGCCCGACGCCCCGGATCCGCGGCTGGCTCGGACGGGTCGGTGACGCCGTCAAGGTGCGGGGGATGTTCCTCCACCCCCGGCAGATCGCCGCGGCCATGGACCCGATCGAGGGCGTGGCCGCCTACCGGTTCGTGATCGACCGCGCCGACCACCGCGACGTGCTGCGCTGCGAGGTGGTGCCGACCGACGGCGCGGACACCGACGCCCTCGCGGCGGTGGCCCACGAGCGGATCCAGCACCGCCTGCGGTTCAACGCGACGGTCGAGCTGGTCGAGACGATCCCGGAGGGTGGGCCGATCGCGGACGAGCGCCGCTGGGAGTGACGCTCAGGCCCCCGGCACCGCCGGCTCGTCCGCGCCCCGGTCGCGGTGCCGCCTCGCGCGGCGCTGCGCGCGGCTGCGTCGGTACCAGCCGATGACCCGGTCCACCATGCGACGGAACCACAGGTAGATGTCCTTCGCCCACTCGTACTCCCGCGCGAGGATCGCGAGCCCCGCCAGCACCGTGAGCGCGCCCGGTCCGGGCACGAAAGGGGTGGCGAACAGCCCGCCGAGCAGGATCAGCAGCATCCCGACGACCGTCAGCACGACGCGCCGGACGTGCCCGCGGAACCCGCGTCGGGCCGCCTCGACCTGCTGATCGCCGCCGCGCACGAACCCCGGCGGGCCGTCGGCGTCGGGTGGAGCGAGGTCCATCACCCGTCGCAAGAGCCGGGTCGCCGCGCGCGCCCGGACCCGTGACGACACCGGCAGGCACACCACCACGCGCTGCTCGGCGGCCTCGAGGGTCAACACCGGCGCCGTGTCGGTCGACCGCCGCACGTCCCATGCCGCCACCTCGTCCCAGCGGAGCACCGCGTCCGGCGACCGCGCGTCGCTCCACTGCACGAACACCCGCTGCGGGGTGACCGCCGCCACACCGGGACGGTCGTCGACCGGGTCGTGGACGTGGGCCCAGTCGAGCACCGGCTCGTCGGCGTGCAGCAGCGGCCGCACGTGGCCGAGGACCAGGCGGTCCCGGAGGCGGCGGTACAGCGAACGCAGCGGCATGCTCCGAGCATACGACCCGCCCACGCCGCCCTCATCGCCGGCCACTCCCCCGCAGGCACCCCGGTCGTGGGCGGCGGCCTACATCCCCAGGACCCTGGGGACCAGCAGGATCGAGGCGGTGGTCACCAGGATCACGGTGATCAGGTTCAGCCACACGCCGGCGCGGATCATCTGGGGGATCGTCACGTACCCCGAGCCGAACACGATCGCGTTGGGCGGGGTGGCGACCGGCATCATGAAGGCGGCGCTCGCCGCCAGCGCCACCGGGACGACCAGCACGATCGGGTCGAGCCCCACCGCCGGTGCGATCCCCGCCACCACCGGGACGAAGGCGGCGGTGGTAGCGGTGTTGCTGGTCAGCTCGGTCAGGGCGACCACCACCAGCGCGACGAGCGCGACCATCACGATCACCGGCAGCGGCCCGACCGCCGCGACCCCCTGGCCGATCCACTGTCCCACCCCGGTGGTCTCGATCGCGTTGGCCAGGCTCAGCCCCCCGCCGAACAGCAGGAGCACGCCCCACGGCAGCTCCTCGGCGGACTGCCACCGCATCACGAACTCGCGCTCCCGTAGGTTCACGGGGATCACGAACAGCGCCAGCGCCGCGACGATCGCGATGCCGGTGTCGTCGAGCCCGGCGAGCGGACGCAGGCCCGCGATCTCCACCTCGACGAGCACCGGACGCAGGATCCACGCCGTCGCCGTCAGGACGAACACGATGAAGGTGGACCACTCGCCACGGGAGGGCGGGCCGAGGTTGCGGTAGCGCTCCTCGGCCAGCTCCTGCGCACCCTCGACCGGGTCGCGCGGCAGCCGGTACAGCACGCGCGTGAGCAGCAGCCAGGTGATGGGGAGGAACACGATCACGAGCGGGACCCCGAACAGCATCCACCGCACGAAGGAGATCTCGACCCCGATCGTGTCGCGCAGGTACGACGCGACGAACAGGTTCGGGGGCGTGCCGATGATCGTGCCGAGCCCGCCGATCGACGCCGAGTAGGCGATGCCGAGCATCAGGCACACCCCGAAGCTCACGCCGGAGGCCGACAGCTGCCCGGCGTTCTCGGCGTCCAGCCGCTTGACCAGCGCGGCGACGCTGAGCGCGATCGGCAGCATCATCGCCACGGTGGCGGTGTTGGACACCCACATGCTCATCACCGCGGTGGCGATCATGAACCCGCCGACGAGCTGGGCGGGCCGCTCCCCCACGAGCCGGATCGTCAGCAACGCGATCCGCTCGTCGAGGTTCCAGCGCTGCATGGACAGTGCCAGGACGAACCCGCCGAGGAACAGGAAGATCAA
>SLMP01000129.1 GCA_007133465.1 Nitriliruptoraceae bacterium
CAGGACGTCAACCAGCGGGTCCGGTTCCGGCCGCAGGTCGTCGAGGCGTCCGACGAGTGAGGTGGGGCGTCAGCGCGCCGCACCGTCCGAAGCGCCTGCCGCTGGCGGCTGAGGCGTCGGCGACGATCCTGTGCGCCAACGGGGATGGTCCGGGTAGCGGTCCCGCAGGCGCGGGTTCGCCCGGTCGGCATCCGACAGCACCGGGTCGGCGAGTGGCCAGTCGACGCCGAGGTCCGGGTCATCCCACGCGACGGCGCGCTTGTCCGCCTGCGGCGACCACTCCTCCGACACGTCGTAGAGGTAGTCCACCTCGTCGTCCCCGACGGTCGCGTAGGCGTTCGCAAGTCCGGCACTGACGAACAGCCGCAGCCGCTCGCCCGGCGGGTCGCCCAGCCAGAACGTCGCCACCTCGCCGAAGGTCGGGCTGTCCTCCCGGATGTCGGCGATGGCAGCGAAGGCCGTTCCCCGAACGACGTGGACCAGCTTGTCCCACGGCTCCGCGTGGAAGCCTCGCAGGACGCCGGGCACGCTGCGGGCGTGGTTGCCCTGCCGCAACGTGAGCGGCCGCCCGAGCGCCGCCTCGAGCTCCCCCGCCTGGTAGGTCTGGCGGAAGCACCCGCGCTCGTCGCCTCGGGGTTCGAAGCGCACGACGAGCAGACCGGCGATCGTGGTGGGCTCGACGGCCATCGTTCGCTCCCTGCCGGCGTCCCGCCGGCACTCGACGACGGACGGTTCAGCGCGACGCGCCCGACCGGCCGTCCTCGCCGTTGTGGTGGACCTGCAGGGGATGCCGGTCGGCAGCCAGGGTCCGGATCGGCCACGGGATGGTCAGGCCGGCTGTCTCCACGGCCGACTTGCAGGCGCGCAGCACCGCGTCGCGGGTCGCGCGCACGCTCATCATGTCCGGCACGCTCCAGTAGGCCACCTCGAAGTCGACGGAGGAGTCGGCGAGCTCGATCACGAGCACCTCCGGCGCCGGCTCTGCGAGAACGCCAGGAGCCTCGCGGACGGCTGCCAGCAGCACCTCGCGGGCCACATCGTGGTCGTCGCGGTAGTCGATGCTGACGATGACCCGCGTGCGGCGCTTGCCGAACCGGGTGAGGTTGACGATCGGGTGGGTGAACACGTCGGCGTTCGGGATCATCACCAGCTCGCCGTCGAAGTCCCGGATCCGGGTGACCCGCAGGTCGACGTCCTCGACCGTGCCGGCGTGCTCGTTGGTCTCGATCTGCTCGCCGCGCAGGAACGGCTTGCGCATCAGGATCAGCAGGCCGGCGACGAAGTTCTCCAGGATGTTCTGCAGCGCGAACGCGAGCGCGAGCCCGGCGAGGCCGATCGCGGCCAGCGCCGCCCCGACCTGCACCCCGGCGATCGACAACGCCAGCAGGATCGCGGCCGTGACGAGTCCGACCCGCAGCAGGATCACGATCAGGCGCTGCACCGAGTGGTCGATGCGCTCCCGGTTCAGGACCCGGGCGGCCAGCCCCATGACGAACCGGATCGCGATCAGGGCGAGCACGAGGACCAGCACCGCCAGCACGAACAGCGGCACCCGGACCAGGAAGCCCGTGGCCATGGCCTCGACCGCCGACCGGATCACGTCGAGCACGGTCGACGGGTCGGTGAGGTCCGACAGCTCGTAGGGCTCGACGTCGCGGAGGATCGGCTGGTCGATGTCGACTTCCGTGCCCTGCTGCTCCGCCATGCCACCCCTCCCCGCGCCGCCGGCCGCTGCCCTCGCCGGTGGCGGACCGTACCCACCGCATCCGAGGAACGGGACACCTCGCGGACGCCTCCGCCGCGCATCCACCTGGACCAGGGCCGGGGTGCTCGGCCGATGTCACCGCCTCGCGTACCGTTGCGCCTGACATCCCCGGCGCCCACGCCGCGGCCCATCCGTTCTGCCTCGGGGAGCCCGTGACCGAGTACACCGCCAAGCACATCAGCGTCCTCAAGGGCCTCGAGGGCGTACGCAAACGTCCCGCGATGTACATCGGCTCGACCGACGCGCGTGGGTTGCACCACCTCGTCTGGGAGGTCGTCGACAACGCCGTCGACGAGCACCTCGCCGGCCACGCCAAGCGCATCGTCGTCCGGCTGCTCGCCGACGGCGGCTGCGAGGTCACCGACGACGGCCGCGGCATCCCCGTCGACCTGCACCCGACGGAGAAGCTGCCCGCGGTCGAACTCGCGCTGACCACCCTGCACGCCGGCGGGAAGTTCGACCGTCAGTCCTACGCCGTGTCCGGTGGGCTGCACGGCGTGGGGGTGTCCGTCGTCAACGCGCTGTCCAGCCGCACCGAGGTGGAGGTCGTCCGCGGGGGCAAGCGGCACACGATCGCATTCGAACGCGGCCCGCGGGCCGAGGACCTCGCGACCGCCGGCAAGGCCCGCGGTTCCGGCACGCTCGTGCGGTTCTGGCCGGATGTGGACATCTTCGAGACCACCGACCTCGCCTACGACACCGTCGCGCAACGTTTGCGGGAGACCGCCCTGCTCAACCCGGGGCTGGAGATCACCCTGGTCGACGACCGTGACGGGCGCTCGGAGACCTTCCGGTTCAAGCACGGGCTGACCGACTTCGTCCGCGAGCTGCTCCACGGGCGTGAGGCGCTCGCCACCCCGGTGGAGATCCACGACGAGCGGGAGTGGGAGGGGCTGCCGGTCGCCCTGGACGTCGCGTTCACCTGGAGCGACGGGTTCCACGACGACCGGCTGCGCAGCTACGTCAACATCGTGCGCACTGCCGACGGCGGCACCCACGAGGAGGGCTTCCGCCGGGCGCTGACCACCACGCTCAACCGGTTCGGTCGGGAGACCGGCGCGCTGTTGAAGAAGGACCCGAACCTGACCGGCGACGACGTCCGCGAGGGACTCGTCGCGGTGGTGTCGCTCAAGCTGCCCGACCCGCAGTTCGAGGGGCAGACCAAGGGCCGGCTCGGGTCCACGGTCGCCCGCGGCTACGTCGAGACCGTGGTCGCGGAAGCGCTGACGACCTGGCTCGCGAAGAACAAGGCCAAGGGCCGCCAGATCGTCAAGCGCGCCGCCGTCGCCGCCAACGCCCGGCAGGCCGCCAAGGCGGCCCGGGAGCTGACCCGCCGCAAGGGGTTGCTCGACACCCAGTCGGCCGGCCTGCCCGGCAAGCTCGCCGACTGCACCTCCCGCGACCCGTCGGAGACCGAGCTCTACATCGTCGAGGGAGACTCCGCCGGCGGGTCGTCCAAGTCGGCCCGTGACCGGCACACCCAAGCGATCCTCCCGCTGCGCGGCAAGGTCCTCAACGTGGAGAAGGCGCAGCTGACCAAGGTGCTGGAGAACGCGGAGATCCAAGCGCTGGTCAAAGCGATCGGCACCGGTGTCGGCGACGCGTACGACCACGACCGGCTGCGCTACGACAAGATCATCCTGATGGCCGACGCCGACGTCGACGGCGGCCACATCACCACCCTGCTGCTCACGTTCTTCTACCGGCTGACGCCGAAGCTGATCGAGAAGGGCCACCTCTACCTCGCGCAGCCGCCGCTCTACCAGCTGCGCAAGGGCGCCAAGGTCGCCTACGCGATGTCCGACGCGGAACGCGACAAGCTCATGCGCACGGAGTTCAAGCGCAACAGCAACGTCGAGGTGCAGCGCTTCAAGGGGCTCGGGGAGATGGACGCCGAGCAGCTGTGGGCCACCACGATGGACCCGCAACGCCGGACGCTGCTGCGCGTCAACATCGAGGACGCCGCTGGCGCCGACGAGCTGTTCGTGCTGCTGATGGGCAACCAGACCGACCCGCGCCGCGAGTGGATCGTGACCAACGCCCACTTCGTGGAGAACGTGGACGTGTAGCGCTCGCCTGCTCGGTTCGTCGGGGCGTTCGCCTTCCGGGCTGCTACCGCACGACGAACGCGAGTGCGACGATGACGATCACCGCAGCCAGCTGGGTGAGCACGAGCGTGCGCAGCTGGGTCTTGCGCGCGTCAGCCAGGAGCTGGTCGAGCGTCGCGGTCAGGCGGTGTTCGAGCGACGCGACGCGAAGGTCCCACCGCTCATCCTCTGCAGCGACCCGCTCGTCCCACGGGGCGGACTTCCCGTCCATGGCGGCGACTCCTCGCCGCACGTCTCGGCGGCAGCACGGTGGAGCGCGATCCGGCGGTGTTCCTCGACGGCCATGGTGACACCTCGCGCACAGGTCGGCAAGCGGATCGGAGACGAACCCTATGGATGTCACGGCTCCTCGATCCGGCTCAAACCGGCTTGGGGACAACCGGGCACGCCCAGGGAGCTGCCGAGTTACGCTCGGGATCCGGACACGAGCCAGGAGGGTCACGATGTCGCGTCGCGTCGACTTCGTTTCGGACTTCCTGGATGCGGTCGAGGATCCTCCGAGGCGCAGTCACTCCAAGGGCGCGGCCTCCAAGGTCGATGAGCTCGCCCTCGACATCACCCGGGCGCTCCTCGCCCACTCCCCGGAGGACGGCATCACGGAGCAGGAGCTCGCCCTGTTGACCCATGCGCCGGTGAGCGAGGTCCATCAGGCCGACGACCCGATCGCGGCCACACGGTGACTTCGGACCCGGACGCGCAGAACACCGAGCCTGACTCGACCGCCCGTGTCGGCACCGACGCACCGTCCAGTGCCGGTACCTGATCGTGCTCGCTGAGGCACGCGGTGCCGGCACGATCGGCGCGGCTGTCGGGGCGACCGAGCTGTTGACCCGCTACCGGGATGCACCCGTCCGCGCCCTTCGCACCCTCCCCGCGACTCTCTACGTCCTGCTGAACGTCGGCGCCGCGGTTGGGGCGCTGGCGCTGCTCGTGGCTTTCGGGTGGGAGTTCGGATTTGGGGACGATCAGGGGACGGAAGCGGCCGCCGGCGTCGCCAGGGCGCTCGTTGCAGGGTTCGGCGCGCTCGGAGTGTTCCGCAGCTCGTTCTTCCGCATCCGCCTCGGGGAACAGGAGGTGGGCGTCGGACCCAGTGCCTTGCTCGACGGACGACTGACGGTCGCCGATCGCTCCGTCGATCGGCTCCAGGCCGAGGCGCGGGGCACGTTCATCAGCACGATGGGGACGCTCCTGCCGTTCCAGGTGGCCGCCGAGGCGCTCCCGGCGTACTGCTTCCAGCTGATGCAGAACACGAGCGCTGAGGAGGAGCGCCAGATCGCGGACCTGGTGCGGCGGCTTCGCGAGCAGGTTGGGATGGACGACGAGGTGAAGGTGCGCATCGTGCTGCTCGCCCTGCTGACCGTTGTCGGCGAAGCGGTCCTGCGCCAAGCGATCGGCGAACTCGACGCCTTGCCGACGCCACCCTGACGACGACGGCACCCGGAGCCGACGAGCGTCCCACTAGAGGCGCGTGAGTCGAGCCGTCACGGCGCCCGACCCTGCCTGTCCGGCTGCTCGGCTGGCGAGCGAGCCTGTGCGAAGATGACGGGTCCCAGAGCGCGGTCGCGAGGCCGTTCCGCGACGCTCCCTGCTCCCGCCCGCCTCCTTCCGACAACCTCCCATCGTCCGCTCCCCTGCCGAGGTACCCGTGGCGAAGCAACCCGCTCTGAGCACCGGCGAGGTCCGGGACGTCTCCCTCGAATCCCGTATGGAGCAGGCGTTCCTCGACTACTCGATGTCGGTGATCGTCGGCCGAGCCCTGCCCGACGTCCGTGACGGGCTCAAGCCCGTGCAACGCCGGATCCTGTACTCGATGTGGGAGTCGGGGCTGCACCCGGACCGCCCCTACCGCAAGTGCGCGTCGGCGGTCGGTGAGGTCATGAAGACCTACCACCCGCACGGCGACAGCTCGATCTACGACGCGCTGGTGCGCATGGCGCAGGACTTCGCCACCCGTGAGCCGCTGGTCGACGGGCACGGCAACTTCGGCTCGATCGACGGCGACCCCCCGGCGGCGATGCGCTACACGGAGGCGAGGGTGTCGCCGGTGGCGATGGAGCTGCTCGCCGGCATCGACGAGGACACCGTCGACCACGCCGACAACTACGACGGCTACGCGACCGAACCGGTCGTGCTGCCGGCCCGGTTCCCGAACCTGCTCGTCAACGGCGCGTCCGGCATCGCCGTCGGGATGGCGACCAACATCCCGCCGCACAACCTCGGCGAGGTGATCGACGCCTGCCAGCTCTTGATCCGCCGGCCCGACGCGACCGTCGACGACCTGATCAAGCACGTGCCGGCCCCCGACCTGCCGACCGGCGCCCGGATCGTGCACGGCCCGGGGATCCACGACGCGTACGTGGCCGGCCGCGGGGCCATCACGGTCGAGGCGGTCGCCACCACGGAGACGCGCAGCGGCAACCTCCCTCGGATCGTGGTGACCGAGATCCCCTACCAGGTCAACAAGGCAGCGCTGCTCGAGCGGATCGCGGGGCTGGTCGCCACGCGCAAGCTCGACGCGATCCGCGACCTGCGTGACGAGTCGTCGCGCGACGGCATGCGCGTCGTCATCGAGCTCAAACGCGGTGAGGACCCGGCTGCCGTGCTCGCGAAGCTCTACAAGCTCACCGAGCTGCGCACGAACTTCAACGTCAACCTCGTCGCGCTGGTCGACGGCGCGCCGCGGACGATCGGGCTGCGCGAGGCGCTGCTGCACTACCTCGCCCACCAGCGCGACGTGCTCACCCGCCGCACCGAGCACCGGCTGGCGAAGGCTCGCGCCCGTGCCCACATCGTGGCGGGTCTGCTCACCGCGCTCGACCACCTGGACGAGGTGATCGCGCTGATCCGCCGGTCGGAGTCCGCGGCCGTCGCCAAGCTCGGGCTGATGGAGCGCTTCGAGCTGTCCGAGCTGCAGGCCCAGGCGGTGCTGGACATGCAGCTGCGCCGGCTCGCCGCGCTGGAGCGCGCGGCGCTCGAGGACGAGTACCAGGACCTGCAAGGGCGCATCGCCCGGCTGGAGGAGATCCTCGGTGACACGGCCGTGCTCGACCGGCTGCTGGCCGACGAGCTCGCGGAGATCAAGCGGGTCCACGCGACCCCGCGCCGGTCGCGGATCGTCGCCGACGGCATCGACACCGAAGACGTGCTGGCCGGCGGGTCGCAGGCCGGGTTCGAGGCGCAGGACGTCACCGTGATGGTGACCCGCGGCGGCTACCTCAAGCCGATCGCGCAGCGGCGCACCACACCGGTGCACAAGCACGCGCACGACCCGCTCGTCGCCGTCGTGCGGGCGACCACCGACGACACCCTGCTGCTCGTCGAGGTGACCGGGCAGGGCCACCGGATCGGCATCGGCGACGTGCCCGTCGTGCCGGCGCGGCAGCGCGGCACGCACGTCGGTGGGCTGCTCGGGGGCGGGCCGGACGCGCTGCTGGCGGGCGCGGTCGTGCTGCCCCGGTCCGTCGAGGGGTGGTCGGTGGTCACCGCCAGCGCCGACGGACAGGTCAAGCGCAGCGCCGCCGCGGAGTTCGTCGAGGCCCGTCAACGGACCCTGCAGGCCGCCGGTGTCAAGAGCGGTGACCGGATCGTCGCGGTGGCGCTGTGCCGGGACGACGACCACCTGCTCCTGGCCCACGACCACGGGCTCGTGACCCGCTTCGCCGCGGACGAGGTCCGACCGATGGGCCGGTCGGCGACCGGCGTCGCCGGGATGCGCGTGCCGCCGGGTGCCGCCGCCGTCGCACTCTCCGTGATCGCTGGCGGTGCCGACACCACCGAGGTGGCGACGATCGCGGCGGACGGGTCCGGCAAGCGCACCCCGCTGGCGGAGTACCCGGTCAAGGGTCGCGGCGGGAAGGGGCTGCAGACCGGTGCGTCACGGCTGTGGTGGTGCGGGGTCGCCGCCGACCTCCACCTCGGTGGTGACGACCCGCAGGTCCTTCGCCCGGTGGACCTCGGCGAGGCGAGACGGGCCGGACGGGGCACCGGACTGCCAGGTCCGGCGGGCGCGCCCGTCGTCCCCGAGCAACCGATGCGATCGGCGTCGGTGGGCTGAGGACGGCAACCCGGCGGGGTGCTCGCTCGTCGGCCGGGCCGGTGGTCCCGACCCGAGCGCGACCTCCGACTCACTGTGCGTAGGCCGGCGGTCCGTGTCCGGCCACCGCCCACCGGTGCGCGGTCGAATGGTCCGGACCGATAGCGTCCGCCGCGGAGCCACGGTCGGGGGCCGGTCAGGTGCGCAGAGCGGAGAGGTCGTTCGACGACCGCGTGGGCGCCGCACTCGGCGGTGACGCGGAAGCCTGGTCGCAGCTCTACTACGACGTCGCCCCGATCCTCATCGCGTACCTGCGCGCGCAGCGGCTGCGTGATCCGGAGGACGTCGCCGGCGAGGTCCTGCTCGAGGTCGTGCGCGACCTGCACCGCTTCACCGGGGACCGTCAGAACTTCCGTTCGTGGGTGCTCGCGATCGCCCACCACCGCCTCCTCGACGCGCGTCGGCGCGAGCAACGCCGACCCAGCGTGCCGATGCCGCCCGACAAGCTCGGGCCGACGTTCGCGCCCGACGACCCGGAGGCCGACGCGCTCGCCACGCTCGGGTTCGGCGCGCTCGAGCCGGCGCTCCGCACGCTCACCGACGACCAGCGCACCGTGCTGCTCCTGCGCGTGATCGGCGACCAGTCCATCGCCGAGGTCGCACGGATCACCGGCAAGCGCAGCGGTGCCGTGAAGCAACTCCAGCGCCGCGCGGTCGAGGCGATGCGTCGTGCGTTGGGCCGCGAGCTGGAGCTCGGCGTCGTCGAGCGCCCCGCGCGATGGCTGGGCGCACCACGCACGGTCGGTGTCCCGAACGCGGTCGTCGACGCTTCCCCCACGACAGGGGCGAAGTGATGGACCGCGCGATCGAGGAGCGACTGGGGCGCGAGTTGCGGGACCCGGAGCTCGCGGCCCTGCTCGTCGCCGCCCGCCGTACGGCGGTTCGGCCGGTCCCGAACGCGGTCGCCCGCGTCCATCTGCGCAGCATCGTCGCGGCGGCGGGCGGCGCGGGGATCGTCGGGGCGGCGCTGCATGGCGGTGCCGCTGCCGCGGCGGAGACGGCAGCCACCGGAGGCGCGCTTGCGGGCGCCAGCGCCACGGGCGCAGGCGTTCCTGCGGGAGCCGGCGCTGCCGGGACGGCGGGGCTCGCCGGCGCGACGGTCGGCGCGGCCGCCGTCTCGGGAGCGGCAGGAACGACCACGGCCATCGGGGCCGCCGTCGGAGCGCTCGCGAGCGGGATCGCGAGCGTCTCGCTCGGCGTGAAGCTCGCGGTGGCCGCCGCCGTGATCGGCGCGTCGGTGGGTGCGGCGTCGCTGGCTGCCAACAGCGAGGATCCGGCGTCGTTGTCGCCCGAACAGCCCGCCACGCACCCCGAGACCCGGGAACCGGGCGGTGCCGAGGACGAGGACGTCCTCGGCGGCGACGGGCCGAACCCCGGAACGTCGTCGAACCCGTCGACCACGGACCCCACCGAGGCAACGGCCGGTGACGGAGCCAGCCACCTCGACACCGTCTCGCGTGCCGACGACGCGGTCGGCAGCGGCGTCACGGACGGCAGCCGTCCCACGGACAACGGCGACCGCGCAGACGGCATCGACGCCACGGACGACAGCGAGGGCGTGGACGCGACGGCCCGGGCGAACGGACGACCCTCGGCCGGCGGCGACGGACCGCCCGCCGGCGGCACCGCGACGGCGACCGAGGCCGCGGGCGGCTCCGCCTCCGCCGACCCCTCCGAGAAGGCGGGGAGGTCCGACGGCCGCGACCGCGACCCGCCCGCCGAGACCGAGCGTTCCGCCGCTCGGAACCTGGACCGCTCCGACCGCCCGTCCGGGTCGGCGGGCGCCGCCCGCGGGCAACGTGAACCCCGCGGCCGCGAGGCCAGGCCCGACCAGACGAACGCCGCCGGCTCACAGCAGGGCGACGCCCCCGGCTCGACAGGCCAGGGCGACAGCGACCGCTCGGCCACCGCGGGCGCCGCACAGACCCGGAGGCCGCAGGACGGCGAGGCAGCGGCGGACCGCCCCGGCGCGGCAACGGCCGCGACCGAGCGCGACGGCGGTGCAGCGTCGGGGCGCGGCGCCGAGTCCCGCAGCGCATCGGCGGATCCGGGCGAACGCGCGAACCGCGGCGGGACCGCCGACCCCGGCGACAGCGGCCGCCCCGACCGGGACGATCCCGCAGCCGATGACCGTGACAGCGCGGACGGCCGCGACCCAGACGCCGGCTCGGGAGGTGACCGCACCGAGGACGACGGTCGGACCGCGGGCCCCCCCGCGGGAGCGCGGCCGGCGCCCGACGCCGGCGGTCAGGGCGAGCGCCCGCCGGCACCACCAGGCCAACACACCGGTGGCGACCTCGCCCAGCAGCCGGTCGGGTGACGGCCGGCGAGCGCACGGGCATCCCCGGGTTGCGAGCGGTGCGCGACGCGGATGCCGACGCGCTCATCGCGTTGATCGGCGCTGCCTACGCCGAGTACCCCGGCTGCGTCCTCGACCTCCCGGGTGTGGACGCCGACCTGCGCGCACCGGCGACGGAGGCCGCGCGACGACAGGGCCCGTGGTGGGTGGTCGAGCACGGCGGCCGTGTCGTGGGCAGCGTCGGGGCCGGCCCACGACGACCCGACGGCCACCTGGAGCTCAAGCGGCTCTACCTCGCTCCCGAGGTGCGTGGCCAGGGCCTGGCGACCCGGTTGGTCGGGCTGCTCGAGCAGCACGCCCGTCGGCTCGGCGCCACGACGATCGATCTGTGGTCCGACACCCGCTTCGACGCCGCCCACCGCCGCTACGAGCAGCTCGGCTTCCGTCGCACCGGCGAGGAACGTGACCTCGACGACCCGTCGCACACGACCGAGTACCGCTTCGCGCGCGACCTCGACTGATTCCCGACACGGCGGTGGGGATGGACCTCGCCACCCCCACCACACGCCGAACCCGGTCGAGCGGGCCGGTGCCGACCCGCGCGACGTGGTCGGTCAGGTCAGCTTCGTGCCGGCCGACCGCAGCTCCTGGCAGGCCTGCACGACGCGTGCGGCCATGCCCTCCTCACCCTTCTGGGCGTACGAGCGCGGGTCGTAGACCTTCTTGTTGCCGACCTCGCCGTCGACCTTCAGGACCCCGTCGTAGTTGGTGAACATGTGCGTCGCGATCGGACGCGTGAACGCGTACTGCGTGTCGGTGTCGATGTTCATCTTGACCACGCCGTGGTCGAGCGACTCGTGGATGTCCTCCATCGACGACCCCGACCCGCCGTGGAAGACGAGGTCGAACGGCTTGTCCTTGCCGACCTTCTGCCCGACGGCGTCCTGCAGGTCCTTGAGGATCGCCGGCCGCAGCTTGACGTGGCCCGGCTTGTACACGCCGTGCACGTTGCCGAAGGTCGCGGCCAGCAGGTAGCGGCCCCGCTCACCGACGCCGAGCTTGTCTGCGGTCGCGAGGGCGTCCTCCGGGGTGGAGTACAGCTTCTCGCTCATCTCCCCGACGATGCCGTCCTCCTCACCGCCGACCACGCCGATCTCCATCTCCAGGATGGTCTTGCCGGCGGTGCACAGCTCGAGCATCTCCTCGGCGATGGCGAGGTTCTCCTCGAGCTCGACCGCGGAGCCGTCCCACATGTGCGAGCTGAACAGCGGGGCCTCACCGCGAGCGACACGCTCCTTGGAGATCTCCGCGAGCGGCCGCATGAAGGAGTCGAGCTTGTCCTTCGGGCAGTGGTCGGTGTGCAGCGCGATGGTGACCGGGTACTTCTCGGCGACGATCTTGGTGTACTCGGCGAAGGCGGTCGCACCGAGGACCATGTCCTTGACGGTGAAACCCGACCAGGCGGCGGCGCCACCGGTCGAGACCTGGACGATGCCGTCGCTCTCGGCCTCGGCGAACCCGCGGAGGGCGGCGAGCAACGTCTGGGACGAGGTCACGTTGACGGCGGGGTACGCGAACGCGCCGGCCTTGGCGCGGTCGAGCATCTCCTCGTAGACCTCGGGGGTTGCGATGGGCATCGGATCGCTCCTTGTCGCGGGGGGTCCGGCCGGAGCTCCGGCCGGTGGGTGGGACGGCGTCGTGGTCGGGGTGGGGCAGGTGGATCGTGTATCGGAGGAGGTCGGGGTCCGGGAGGTCGGGGGCCGGGAGGTCGGGGTCGGAGCAGTCGGCCCGCCGGTCAGCTGAGCCCGACGAAGTCGGCCAGAGCCTCGGCGACGTGGGACGCCTCCGCTTCGAGATCGCGCGCCCGGGCGTCCAGGTCGTCGTCCGGCGTGACGTCGGCACGCAGGTCGATGTAGATCTTGCACTTGGGTTCGGTGCCCGACGGGCGGATCATGGCCCGGCCGTCGGCGAGGTCGAGCGCCACGAGGTCGTGGGTGGTCAGCCACGCCGGGCGCTGCTCGGCGCCGGTCCGGTAGTCGGTCGCGGCGGTGACGGGGTGGCCGGCGAGCCCCTCCGGCAGCCGTTCCGAGAGGACCGCCATGGCCGCCGCGATCTCCCTCGCACCCTCGAGACCGGGGCGGGTGATCGACAGCTGGTGGCTGACCCACAGCCCGTGCTCGACGGCGAGCTCGTCGAGACGGTCGAGGACGCTGCGCCCGCTGGCCGCCAGCGCGCGGGACAGGTCCGCGAAGGCCAGGGCCGCGCCGATGCCGTCCTTGTCGCGTACGACGTTGCCCACCGAGGAGCCGAGTGCCTCCTCGAAGCCATAGACGAAGGTGTAGCCCGCGTCCGCCTCGAGCACGCGGCCGGCACCCCAGATCCACTTGAACCCGGTGAGGCTGACCTCCGCGCGAGCGTCGTAGGCCGCCGCGACCGACGCGACCATCGGGGTGGACACGATGCTCGACACGACCAGCTTGCGGTCCGCCGTGGAGCCGGCCAGCAGGTGGTCGGCGAGGAGCACCCCGATCTGGTTGCCGGACAGCGGCCGGTGCCCACCGGCACGGTCGGGGACGGCGACCGCCAGGCGGTCCCCGTCCGGATCGTTGGCGACGACGAGGTCCGCGCCGACCTCGCCCGCCAGATCGAGCGCGGCGTCGAAGGCCCCGGGCTCCTCCGGGTTCGGGAAGGCGACGGTGGAGAAGTCCGGGTCCGGTTCGGCCTGGGAGGGGACGACGTGCACGTCGTCGTAGCCGGCCTCCGCGAACGCCCGGACCATCAGGTCGCGGGCGACGCCGTGCAGCGGGGTGTAGACGATCGTCGGCCACGGCCCGTCGGCATCGACGGCCGGCCGGGCAGCGGCGAGGTCGGCGAGGTAGCGGTCCACCACCTCGGCGGGCACGGGTGCGGCCAGGTCGCTGTCGGCCGGGTCCTCGCGCGGGACCTCAGCAGCCGGCCCGACCGCGTCGATCGCGGCGGCGATCGCCGCGTCGGTCGGTGGCATGATCTGCGCGGCACCCTCGGCGTAGACCTTGTAGCCGTTGTACTCCGGCGGGTTGTGGCTGGCGGTGACGACCACGCCCCCGGCGGCATCGAGCACCTTCTGCGCGTAGGCGATCATCGGGGTCGGCTGCGGCGTCGGGAACCAGTGCACCCGCATGCCGGCGCCGGCGAACACCCCGACGACGTCCTCCGCGAACCGGCGCGAGTCGTGGCGTGCGTCGAAGCCGACGACCACGCCACGCTCGGCGGCGTCGGGGACCGCGGCGAGCAGGTGGTCGGCGAGCCCGCGACTCGTGCGGATCACCACCGCGCGGTTCATGGCCATCGGTCCGGGCCCGACGATGCCGCGCAGGCCGGCGGTGCCGAACTCGAGTTGGCCGGCGAAGCGCTCCGCGAGCGCGTCGGTGTCGCCGGCGTCGAGCAGCCCCTGCAGCTCCGCACGGGTGTCCGGGTCGGGGTCGCCGGCGATCCAGGCCGTCGCGAGCGCGACGGGATCGGGCGCCGAGGTGGCAGCGGGGTCGTGGTCGTGGTCGTTCATGGTCGCGACTCTAGGTGTCGCGGGCGCCCCCTGTGGTGGGCGTTCGGGCAGCGGGTCCACGACCACCGGGACGTCACGCGGCGACGGCGGCCTCCAGCGCCCCGCGGGCCAACCGCTCGAGCAGGGCGCGCTGCCCCTCGGCGGCCACGCGGTCCGGTCCGCCGCGGAGCACGGCGTTGTCGATCAGCCCGTGCACCGCCAGCGCGACCGTCCGCGCCTGGCCACGGGACAGCGCGCCCGGCGCCCGCCCGGTGAGGGCCTCGACCCACGCGTCCACGTACCGACGGTGGTTGCGGTCGGCCCGCGCGCGGTAGTCCCCCGGCAGGTGCCGCAGCTCCCGGATCAGCAGCACGAGCGCCCCCGGCTGCCCGACGGCGAGGTCGAGGTGCGCCCCCAGCAACACCTCCAGCGCGGCGTCGGGAGGTAGCTCGCGCGCGGCCGCGATCGCCGGCTTGAGGTCGGCCCAGATGCGGTCCAGGACGGCCATGAGCAGCGCGTCCTTCGACGCCACGTGCCGGTACAACCCGGGACCGGTGATGCCGGCGGCCGCACCGAGCTCGTCCATCGAGGTGCCGAGGAAGCCGCGTGCGAGGAACAGTTCCTCGGCGGCGTCCAGGACGGCCTCGCGCCGGCGCCGCCCACGGACGGTGGCGGGAGGTGCGGTCTCGGCCGCGGCGGTCTCGGTTTCGCTGACGGTCACCGCGGGCGCCTCGCCGGTGGTCACACCCCGAGGGTCCGCGCGAGCAGCGCCCGGTGATGCTTCGGGTCGCCCAGCAGCAGCTTCGTCGCTTTCGCCCGCTTGAAGTACAGGTGCGCGTCGTGCTCCCACGTGAAGCCGATGCCGCCGAAGAGCTGGATCGAGTCGCCGGCCGCCTGCTCGTAGACCTCGGCGCAGTAGGCGCCGGCGAGCGGCGCGGCGATCGCCCGCTCCTGCAGGTCCCCGGACGCCACCACGCGCGCGGCGTGGGCCGCCGCCGAACGGGCCGACTCGACCTGGACCAGCATCTCCGCCAGGCGGTGCTTGACCGCCTGGAACGAGCCGATCGCGCGGCCGAACTGCACCCGGTCGCGCGCGTAGGCGGTCGTCGACGCGAGCACGGCTCGCGTGCCACCGACCTGCTCGCAGGCGACGGCGACGACGCCGGCGGACAGCGCCTCGTGCAGCGCGATCA
>SLMP01000092.1 GCA_007133465.1 Nitriliruptoraceae bacterium
CCCGCCCGCCCCCCGCAGGAGGACCCCGTGTCCAGGATCGCCGTCACCGGATCGACCGGCCTGATCGGCGAGGCACTCGTCGCCTCGCTGACGGCCGACGGGCACACGGTCCAGCGGGTCGTCCGTGACCCCGGCAAGGCCGGCCCGGACGACCTCGTCTGGGACCTGCGCGCCCGCACGATCGAGCGGGACAAGCTCGAAGGCGTCGACGGGGTCGTCCACCTGGCGGGCGAGCCGATCGGCGCGTCCCGGTGGACGTCCGAGACCAAGCGGCGGATCCACGACAGCCGTACGGCGGGCACCCGGCTGATCGCGATGACGCTCGCGGACCTCGCCGCGCCACCGGCCGTGCTCGTCTCCGGCAGTGCGGTCGGGTACTACGGCGACCGTGGCGACGAGGTGCTCACGGAGAGCTCGGCGGCCGGTGACGACTTCCTCGCGCGGGTCACCCGGGACTGGGAGGCGGCCGCGGACCCGGCTCGTGAGGCCGGGATCCGTGTCGCCCACCCGCGCACCGGGGTGGTGATCGCGAAGGACGGCCCGCTGATCGAGAAGGTCGAGCTGCCGTTCAAGCTCGGCGTCGGGGGACGGATCGGCAACGGTCGCCAGTACGTCCCGTGGATCTCCCTCGAGGACGAGGTCCGCGCGCTGCGGTTCCTGCTCGACGGCGACCTCGACGGGCCGGTCAACCTCGTCGCACCGAACCCGGCCACCAACCGCGAGCTGACCGAGGCGCTCGGCACCGTCATGCGTCGGCCGACCCTGCTGCCGATCCCGCCGTTCGCCATCAAGGCGCTGTACGGCGAGATGGGCGACACCCTCGCCACGGTCAGCCAGCGGGTCCAGCCGACCCGCCTGCTCGATGCCGGGTTCACCTTCAGCCACGAGCGCCTGGTCGACGCCCTGCGCGTGGCGCTGCGCGCAGGCAGCGGGCGGTAGGGTCGCCGGTCGGGCGGGGCCCGTCGACGACCTCCGTCCCGAGCTGCCCGACCGGGGCAGCCGACCGCAGGAGACACCGAGGTGGTGGACGTCGCGATCGTGGGGGCCGGGCTCGCCGGCCTGACGTGCGCGCGGCGGCTGACCGAGGCCGGCCGTGAGGTGGTCGTCCTGGAGGCCGGCGACGACGTCGGCGGGCGGGTGCGCACCGACCTGGTCGACGGCTACCGGCTCGACCGCGGGTTCCAGGTCCTGCTCACCGGGTACCCGGCCGCACGGCGCTGGTTCGACCTCGACGCCCTCGACATGCGGGCGTTCTCGCCCGGCGTCCTGATCCGTCACGCGGGCCACTTCCGGCGGCTCACCGACCCGTTCCAGGCACCCGTCGCGGGGTTCGCGAGCGCGTTCTCGCCGGTCGCGACCATCCGGGACGGCTTGCGGCTGCTCGCCTGGCGGCGGTCGGTCACCGCCCCTCCCGGCCCGGTCGTCGCGGCGCGGCCGCAGGTGCCCACCCGCCAGCGGGTCCGCGCGCGTGGGTTCTCCTCGGCCATCACCGCGAGCTTCTTCCGTCCCTTCCTCGCCGGCACGTTCTTCGACCCCGGGATGAGCACCTCGTCGCGGGTCACGGAGCTCGTGTTCCGTTCGTTCTTCCGCGGCGCGGTCGCGGTGCCCGCCCTCGGGATGCAGCAACTGCCCACGCAGCTCGCCGGCCGGCTGCCCCCCGCCACGCTGCGGCTGGGAGCCCGCGTCACGGGCGTCCGCGACGGCGAGGTGGCGGTGGCCGACGGTGCCACCGTGCGGGCTCGCCACGTGGTGGTCGCGACCGAGGCGCCGGCCGCCGTGGCCCTGCTCGGGCAACGGTTCCCGGGTAGCCCAGCTCCCGGACGCGGGACCACCACGCTGTGGTACGGCGCCGCACGCTCGCCGGTCGGCGGCCCCGACCTCGTGCTGGACGCCGACGGCGGCGGCTGGGTCAACAACCTCGCCGTGATGAGCGACGTCGCCACGCCCTACGCGCCGGCCGGACGATCGCTGGTGTCGGTGGCGGTGGTCGGGGTGCCGCCGCTCGACGACGAGGCGCTCGACCGCTCGGTCCGTGGGCAGCTGACCGGCTGGTACGACGACCAGGTCGCCGGGTGGGATCTCCTGCGCGTCGACCGCATCGCCTACGCGCAGCCGCGCCAGGACGTGGCGGACCTGCCGACCCTGGCGCGCGAGGTCCGGGTGGGCGACCACCTGTGGGTGTGCGGCGACCATCGCGACACCGGCTCGATCCAGGGCGCGTTGGTCTCCGGCCGGCGCACCGCCGACGCGATCCTCGCCTCGTGAGGGCGACCATGAGCACGAGCGACACCCACCAACGGATCGTGACCGAGCCGGACCTCGGGGGGCGGCGCTCCGCGCCGCCGCGGGTCACGTCGTGCCCCTTCACGGGGCGGCTCGGGATGTGGACGGCCCTGCGCGAGCACCGGCCCCAACCTCGGCCGAAGCGGCAGCTGCTGGCCGCCGACCCGTCCTCCTGTCCCTTCTGCCGGTATGCCGACGACGACCCGCGGCTGCTGCCGGAGGAGGCGACCCGCGACGGACAGCGGTGGTACGGCGTCCACAACATCTACCCGCCGATCGATGGGCCGACCGGACGGGCCGACCTGGCGGTCGCGACCGAGCACGACCCGACCCTCACCCACCTGTACGACGGGCTCACCTCCGACTGGGCGACGATGCTGGCCGTCCAGCAGCTGCTGGTGGCGCGCCGCCCGGACCGCTGGTCGATGGTCTCCGCGGCGACGGGGCGGACGGCAGGCGCGTCCCAGCACCACCCGCACGGGCACGTGCTCACGCCGGCCGTGGTGCCCGCGGCGACCATCGTCCAGCAGCAGCGGTGGGCGGAGCCCGGCACCGCGTCGACCCTGCTCGCCGACCCGGTGACGGTCGCGGAGGACCACGGGGTGCGGCTGGTCGCGCCCCTGGTGCCACTCGGTCCGCTCGACCTGCTGCTGGTCCCGACCGGGTCGCAGCGCTTCCTCGACGTCGACCCGGACGTGGTCGCCCGGCTGCTCGTCCGGTGGGTCGTCGGGGTCCACGGACTGGTCGACCCGGAGCCGGAGCTGCCGACGACGGTCGCGCCGTTCGACGCGAAGGTGGTGCTGCACCCGGAGCTGCCGGACGGCACCGGACGGTGGTGGGGGGAGCTCGCGGTCACCGACCGCCACGCCCCGGGGGTCGCAGCGGTGCCCCTCGTGGACGTGCGCTTCCCGCCGGAGGTGCACGCCGAACGGTTCCGCACCGCTTGCGGTGTCCCCGCCGACGGGCGAGGATGAAGGACGGTCGCAGCGGGGAGGGCGTGGGATGGCGGAGCTCACGGATCGCGATGCCGGCCGCCCCGCCCCCGAGGCCGAGGGTTCGGCGGTGGCCGACGAGGTGGCGGTCGCCCGCCGCGAGGAGCTGGCGCATCGCCCCGAGCATCTGCGCGTCGCCGTCGCGACCCTGGAGTCGGCGCTCGCGGTGACGGGCGGTGACGAACGCGACCGGCGTGCGCAGCTCACGGCGGCGTTGGCGGCGGCGCACGACCGCCTCGCCGCCCACAACGAGGAGGCGGAGGGCCCGGACGGGCTGCTGAGCCAGGTGCTGGACGACGCGGCCTGGCTCTCCCCGCGGGTCCACGCGGTCGCGCAGGAGCACGACCGGCTGCTGGCCGACTGCGAGCGGCTGTGTGCTGCCGGGCGGGGCGGCGAGCCGCTCGCAGAGCTCGAGCGGACCGCCCGCACCATCGCTGCACGGATCGAGGAGCACCGTCACCACGGCACCGAACTGCTGATGGACGCCTACGGGCTGGACGTCTCCGCCGGCGACTGACCGCCACCGTCCCGGCTGGGCGTACGAGCCCGCACGATCGCCGCGAAGAGGTCCTCCGCCACGGCGTGGGTCGGGACCACCTCGACGGCCTCGAAGCCGGCCGCGGCCAGCAAGGCGCGGTACTCCGTGAACGACAACGCGCCCGCGATGCACCCGACGTGGCTGCCCCGCGCCGCACGTTGCTCCGGGGCCAGGTGGTCGGCGGCCACCACGTCGCTGATGCCGAGCCGGCCGCCCGGCCGCAACACCCGGGCCATCTCGCGCATCACGGCTGGTTTGTCGAGCGACAGGTTGATCACGCAGTTGGAGATGATCACGTCGACGGTCGCGTCCTCGAGCGGGATGTCCTCGATGCGCCCCTCGATGAAGGTGACGTTGTCGACGCTGGCCTCCGCGGCGTTGCGCCGCGCGAGCTCCAGCATCTCCAGGGTCATGTCCAGGCCGTAGGCCCAGCCCGTCGGGCCGACGCGACGGGCCGAGAGCAGCACGTCGATGCCACCGCCCGAGCCGAGGTCGAGCACCACCTCACCCGGGTGCAGGTCCGCGACCTCGGTGGGGACGCCGCAGCCGAGGCTGGTGGCGGCGGCCGCCTGCGGCAGGGCATCGCGGGCCGTGAGGTCGTAGAGCCCGAGGCCGAAGCCCTCACCGGCATCGACCGACCCGCCGCAGCAGCCGCTCGCGGTCGTGTCCTCGCAGCAGCCGCTCGCGGTCGTCGTCTCGCCGCAGCAACGGTCCGCCACCCGCGCACCGAGCGTGGCGGCCCGGGCGTAGTGGTCGCGGACCTCCGCGACGAGGTCGCTCGTGGGTTCGCTCGCCATGGGTCAGGTCTCCTCGGTCACTTCGGTCGTGTCGGCAGCCGGGGCGATCCCGGCGGCGCCGGTGATGCCGGTCAGGTCGGCGACCCGGACGAGGCGGTCGAGCGCGTCGCCGTCGAGCGAGTAGTAGGCCCACGTGCCCCGGGCCTCGCGCCGCACCAACCCGGCGTCGAGCAGCTTGCGCAGGTGATGGGACACGGTGGGCTGCCCGATCCCGAGCGGCTCGGTCAGGTCGCAGACGCACACCGGTCCGGGTGAGGTGGCCAGCAGGTGCACGATCCGCACCCGGTTCGGGTCGGCGAGCGCCTTGAACAGCGCAGCGGTGGCGCCGGCCTCCGTGTCCGACAGCGCCGGCGAGGCCAACGGCGCGCAGCAGCGGACGGGAGACGACACGTCCCCGGTCACGCTCGCGTCGGCGATCGTCGCCGTGCTGGTCATGGATTGCTCCCGGTTCGGGCCAACGTATCGATGGCCGTCGATACATCCTGCCACGAACATCGATGGATGTCGATGCACGTTGGTGGGGCGCGCGGCAGTCGCACGGATGCTGCGCCGCCGCCGCGCGCTCGGACGGCGTCTGCATCCGGACACGGCGGATGCCACGAGGATGGCCGGTCGTCCACGCCGGTACTGGTGCTGCCGTCCGTGAACGGCTACGCTCATACCCGCTGCGCAGGCCAGTCTGTACCGCCGGGCCGCGCCTGCCATGATCCTGCGGGAGGGCCCAGGTCCCCGGGCAACGCCCGGGCCGCATCGCCAGGGCCCCACCGTCCGTACGTGGGGCCCGCACCCGAGGCGCGCGGGACGACGCCTCGCCGCCCGTGGCGTGTCCCGCCAGGCAGCCGGAAGCAGACGTGCAGGCGCCGTCCATCGGCGGTGGTCGACGCCGAGCAGGCGATCGGGCAACGGCCCCCGGGGTGGGGTCCACGGGCCACGAGGGCCCGAGCGGAGAGGTAGGTCCATGTGCGGCGCACCAGCGCCGCGCCGCCACGCGCCGCGTGGCCGGAGGAGAGAGAGAGTCGCCATCAGCACGACGACGCAGACCGTGCCGGTCGCGCCGCAGGAGTGGCGCGAGCTGGCGCAGGCACAGCTCGACGGGTTGGCCAGTGACGCCGACCTCGAGGTGCTCGAACACCACGAGGAGGACTGGGTCGACGCGTTGCAGTCGCTACGCCGCGAGGTCCAGGCCACCCTCCAGCGGGTCGCTCGCGAGGTCACCGGCCCCGAGCGCCAGTTGGTCCTCGACGACTTCGAGGACGAACGCGGGCGCATCGACGGGATGCTCGCCCGGTTGACGGGCAAGGCGCCGGATGCGCCGGCTGACGGCGGCGGCAAGGGCCAGGCCGCCGGCAAGGACGGCCGCGGCAAGGCGCAGGCCGGCGACCCTGCCGAGGTGGCCGCACCGCCGACACGGGTCCGGCCGGCCACGGCGCAGCTGCAGCTGTCGTGGGACCGTGGCTGCATCGTCGCCTGGACCGGCGAGGAGGACCACGACCCGGAACCCGCCGACGCCGTCCGTACGCGTCTCGCCGCCGCCGGTGCGATGGCCGACGCCTGGGAGACGCGCGACCGCGTGAAGCTGCCGACCGGGCAGCGAGCGGAGGCGCTGGCCGCACCGATCGCCTCGAGCCTCGGGTGGCTGGTCTCGCTCGCGGGCACGGCGGAGGACGAGGGGCTCGGCGCCAGCGCGACGTGGATGGGCCTCGCTGCGGCCCTCGCCGTCCGGCTCGTGGCGCACGGCCGGTTCGTCCCGCAGCTCGAGAAGGTCGGCGACGCACCGGCCAACCGGTCCTACTTCGGCGTGCGGTGGATCCCGACGCTGATCGACGACGACGAGCTGTCCGATCTGGTCGCCGCGATGCCGGGCACGGTGGGCGCGATCGAGCGGCACCGCGCGCCGCGGGCGATCACCCGCTCGGTCGTCGACGGGTTCGTCGACGCGATCTGCCGCGACGCCGCCGGTCGGTTGGAGGTCCCCGCGCCACCGCCGCAACCCCACCGTCCTTCGGAGGTCGCCGAGGCCACGCTCGGCCACCTCGACGGCGCCACCTTCGAGGCACCGCACCAGCAGGGCATGGAGATCGGCCGAGCGCTGAAGAGCTGGGCGGAGCCGGTGACCTCCTCCTCGCGGGTCCAGCTGATCGTGCAGCTCGACCCACCGGACGAGGGCGACGCCTGGCTGCTGCGCACCCTCGCCACGGGCGGCCGCCGCAACGAGGAGCCGGTCGAACCCGCCATGTCGCGGGCCAACCACACCCGCAAGGAGGCGCTCAAGCGCGAGCTCGAGCGGCTCGAGGGGCTCTACGAGCCGCTCAACCGCAGCAAGGACACGCGGCGTGGTCAGGTGATCCTCAGCCAGGACGAGGCCTGGGAGCTGATGACCAGCTTCGGGGCCGTCCTGGTCGCCGCGGGCTTCGAGGTGCGGGTCCCGCCGCTGTCGCGCAAGAAGGCGACCCCGACGCTGCGCATCACCTCGATCGGCGAACAGGACACGGCCGTGGGAGCGCAGCAGCTCACCGCGGTCCGCTGGTCGGCGGTGTTCGACGACGTCGAGCTCACCGCCGAGGACATCCAGCGCCTGGCGGGGGAGTCGCGCCCGCTGGTCCGTTCCCACGGGCAGTGGGTCGAGGTCGACCACGCGGACCTCGAGGCGGCCGCGGCCGCGCTGGCCGAGCGCGCCGACCGGACGAAGCTCACCGGCGCCGACATGCTCCGGTTCGCGCTGGGACTCGACGGCACGACGCTGGGGCGGCCGGTGTCGGTCGCCGGCGAGGGTTGGGCGGCGGACCTGCTGCGCAGCGCCCGCGCGATCCCGGAGCACCCGCCGACCACCCTCGACGGGTTCGAAGGGGAGCTGCGCAGCTACCAGGCCGACGCGCTCGCGTGGCTCGAGTTCCTCGACACCGCCGGGCTCGGTGGTTGCCTCGCGCTCGACATGGGCCTCGGCAAGACCCCGACGATGCTCGCGCACCTGCTCACCGCCGTCGAGCACGGGCCGGCGCTCGTCATCGCGCCGCCCGCCGTGGTCGGCAACTGGGCGGCGGAGTCCGCCCGGTTCGCCCCGGGCCTCGACGTGCTCGTCCATCACGGGCAGTCGCGGGCGGAGCCGGAGGAGATCGCCGGCGAGGTGGCCCGCGCCCAGGTGATCGTCACGACCTACGGCACGGCACTGCGCGACATCGGCGCGCTCGACCAGGTCCAGTGGGGCAAGGTCGTGCTCGACGAGGCCCAGGTCATCAAGAACCCCGCCAGCGAGACCGCGATCCAGCTCCGGCGCCTGAACGCCCGCACGCGGGTGGTGCTGACCGGCACCCCGATCGAGAACGGCCTCGGCGACCTGTGGGCGCTGATGGACTTCGTCAACCCGGGCCTCGTGGGGGATCGGGCGACCTTCATCTCCCAGATGCAACGGGCCGCGGAGACGGGCCGGGGCGCCGAGTCGGCGCTCCGGACGCTCAACGGGGTCCTGGTCTTCCGCCGCACGAAGGCCGAGCCGGTGATCGCGGCCGAACTGCCCGACCGCATCGACGCACTGGACCACTGCCCGATGACCGCGGAGCAGATCGGCCTCTACCAGGCCGTCCTCGACGAGCTGGTGGCGGACACCTCGGACGAGGACGCCACGAGGAAGAAGGGCGCGGTCCTCGCGGCGATCACGGCGCTGAAGCAGATCTGCAACCACCCGTCCGCCTACACCCGCGACGACGGGCCGCTGGCGGGACGGTCCGGCAAGCTCGCCCGGCTCGAGGAGCTGGTGGACAACGTCTTCACGGCCGGTGAGCGCATGCTCATCTTCACCCACTTCGCCACGTGGGGTGAGCGGCTGGCGAAGCACCTCACGAAGCGAACCGGCCTACCGATCGCCTGCTACCACGGTGGGTTGTCGCGCGGCGCGCGTGACGCGATGGTGCGCGGCTTCCAGGAGGGCGAGGGGCCGGGCGCGCTCGTGCTGTCCCTCAAGGCCGGGGGCACCGGACTGAACCTCACCGCTGCGAGCCACGTGGTGCTCTACGACCGCTGGTGGAACCCGGCGGTGGAGGATCAGGCCCGCGACCGGGTCTGGCGCATCGGTCAGACCAAGAAGGTCATCGCCCACCGGCTGGTCTGCCCCGGCACCGTCGACGAGCGGGTCGAGGAGGTCGTGTCCGGCAAGCGCCGCATCGCCGACATCGCCCTGCCGCGCGCCAGCTCGGTCGGCGACCTCGACAGCGCCCAGCTGCGTCGCGCGCTCGGCATCGACCCCGAGGTGGTGCTCACCGACGACGCCGCGGAGCTGGCCGCGGCGGCAGGAGATCGAGCATGAGGGCACGACGACGCGATCACCATCCCCGTGGCGCGCCGGAGTCGGCCGGTGGCCCGACCGCCGGCGGCGCCGACCGTCCCCGTGAGGGCGGGCCGCGATCGGGCCGGCGCCGCAAGCGTGGTTCGGGCGGCGGGACGTCCGACACCTCGCAGCGCGCGACGGCCGGCGGGGCTCCCACCGGCGGGCAGGGCGCCGGTCAGGCAGGGGGCAACGGCCAGGCCGCCGACAACGCTCGCCCCACCCCCGCCCGCGGCGCGAAGCGCAAGGACCGCAACCGGCGGCCGAAGGTCGACGGGCTCAGCTTCTGGGGGGACGCGGCCGCGCTGCCGTCGTCCGAGACGGACGTGCGGATCACCGACGATCCGGGGGCGGTCAGCCGGTCGCTCGGGACGCCTCCGCTCCCGGGGCAGGAGATCGTCGCGCCGCACTACTTCGCGGCGGTCTACGAACGCGCCGTGATGACCGCCGGGGCCCTCGCCGCCGCAGGCGGGCTGATCGACACCGAGACCCTCGCCGAGGAGCTCGGGGAGTAGCGCGTCCCCGGGGTCGCCCCGCACGATCATCCTGCGCTCGACCCGCGGTGGGCGAGCGCGTGGCAGCGCGGCGTGCGCGGCGACTCAGTCGGCGGGCTGGCCCCGACGCGTGGCGAGGGCGATGCCGTCGTCGATCGGCAGCACCAACGCGTCGAACTGCGGGTCCTCCACCAGCTGCTCGACGAACCGGCCGACGGCGTCGCCGTGCTCGTCGACGCGCAGCACGCCGCGGGCGACCAGCATGCCCCCGGGGCGCAGGAGCCGACGGGCGTGCACCAGGTCCTCGGGGTAGTCGCCGCGCGCACCCTGCAGGACGATGAGGTCGTAGCTGGCGTCCGCGAGGCGAGGCAGCACGGTGGCCGCCTCACCCGGGATCGAACGCACGCGGGTGCCGGCGCCGGCGTCGCGGTAGGTCTCCTTCGCGAGGCCGTGCGCGTGCGGGTCCGGCTCGATGCTGGTGAGCACCCCGCGGTCCGGCAGCGCGGCGAGCAGCCACACCCCGGTCACGCCGCCCGCCGCGCCCACCTCGACGATGTGGCGCGCAGCGCAGGTCCGCGCGGCCCAGCGCAGCAGCGCACCGACCTCCGGGATCGGGAGCGCCACGACGTCGGCGGCGCGGCGCCTGGCCGTGACGATCACCTCGTCCTCGGTAGCCGTCAGCTTGCGGATGGTCTGGTGGGCGGCGTCGTCCAGCCGCTGGGCCCGGTCCGGGTGGGTGGCCGGCGCCTGCTCGGCCGGCGGCGAGGGCTGCCCACCCTGGGAGCCGAACAGCTCGTCGACACCTGGCAGGCTGGCTCGACGGTTCACGGTGACGCCCTCCTCGGCCCCCGCTGCGGTGGGTGGCAGTCTGCCGACACGCTACAGGACGTCGCGTTGCGCCCGTGGCAGCCCCCACCGTCGTCGTCCGGGGGCGCCCGACCGGGCGGGCGCTCCCTGCTACCCCGACGTGGTCAGGGACGCGCCCTCCTCGACCATGACGGCGACCTCGTCGTTGAACGCCTCGACCAGCACCTCCGGATCCGGGACGAGCCGGCCGTCCGCGTAGACCCCGACCGTCACCTCGCCGCAGTACGAGAAGATGCTGACGCCGACCCCGATGCCACCGGCCGCCGGCACCCAGCCGAGCACGCCGGCCACCTTCGTCCCGGCGAGGTAGACCGGCTGGGCCGGTCCTGGGACGTTCGTCAGGACCAGGCTGCCCTTGCTCGCGAAGACGTCGATGATGAGCTTCTCGATCTGGACCGGGCTCATGCCGGTGACGCCGAGGATCCCGTAGGCCACCGCGCCCTCGGGGGAGGACTTGATGGCGCTCATGCGCCGCTTGACCTCCTCGAGGCGGGCGCCTCGGTCCTCGAGCCCGACGGGCAGTGACAGGAACACCAGCCCGAACTGGTTGCCGAGGTCGCGAGGCAACGGCGCGTCCAGCGAGCGCAGGTTGAACGGCACGAACGCCCGGACGTCGTCGACGAGGCTGTCCCGCTTCCCGAGGTAGGTGCGCAAGGCACCGGCGACGGCCGTGCAGAGCACGTCGTTGACCGTCGCGCCGTTGGCCCGGCCGATGGCCTTGACGTCGGCGAGGGCGATCGGGTCGGCCCACAGCGCGTGCTTGTGGGTGCCCATGATGCCCTTGAGCACGGTGCGGTGGTCGGGTGGGGCGAGCACCAGCTTGCCGAGCGCCCGGGTCGCCCCCGACGCGGCCTCGACGAGGTCGGCCGCGCGCGACGGGTGGGACAGGACGTCCTTCCCTTCGCTCACGAGCTGACCGGATGCGGACACCGCACCGGACACGAGCGCCCGCGCCCGGTCCGTGAGGCCCGGCGCGCTCCGGTGCTCGGGATCGGCGGAGCTGAACAGCTCCACGTCGGCGGCGTCGTCGGTCAGGCTCAACAGCAGACGCATGAGCGCGATGCCGTCGGCGACCGCGTGGTGGATGCGCGTGTAGATCGCGGCGCCCCCCTCGTAGCCGTCGATCAGGTGCACCCGCCACAGCGGCCGATCGAGGTCGAGGGGGATGCCCATCTCCTCGCTGACGTAGCGCTGCAGCGTGGCACGGTCGCCCGGAGCGGGCAGCGTGGTCCGGATCAGGTGGGCCTCGAGGTCGAAGTCCGGGTCGTCCTCCCACAGGAGGCGGCCGATCGCCCCGCGCCGCTCGACGACCTTCTGCCGGAAGCGTGGGTAGGGCGCGACGAGCCGCTCCTCGTAGACCCGGACGAGCCGGTCCCAGTCCACCGGGTCGTCGAACCACATCACCGAGTTGATGATCATCAGGTTGGTGATGCGGTCCATGTGCAGCCACGCCGCGTCGGCGTTGGTCATCCGTGTGCGCGCCATCTCGTTCCCGCTCCCTGGCTTCAGCTGGTCCGCCCGCGGACCCCGGGGTCCCGCTCGACCACGGTCGGTGGACGCCCCCGAGCGACATCGTCGCAAGGACGGCTTGACGGTCCGGTGCGTGTCTTGGCCGGGACGCTACGGCGCGTCCGGAAGGCTCGGTAGGGGCGTGCGGCCCGGTCGACCGGCCTCGCCTCGTCGGCGCAGCCCCACGACCGTTGACCGAGGTGCGCTGCTGCCGGAGGATGACGGACGTCGCGGACAAGGGAGGCGACACGATGAGCACGAGGACGGAGATCGCACAGATGTTCCTGGACGCCTGCGAGACCGGCGGGGGCTGGGGTGCCTGCCAGGCGTACTGCCATCCGGACGCGTCGTTCGCGGCACAGTCGGATGCACTGGCCGACGTCGACACGGTCGAGGGCTACACCAACTGGATGCAGGGCATCCTCCAGGTGCTCCCCGACGGCCGCTACGAACTGAACGCCCTCGCGGAGGACGCGGGCCGCGACACGGTGGTCGCGTCCGCGGTCTTCCGGGGGACCCACACGGGCGAGGGCGGCCCCGTCGCGCCGACCGGACGGAGCACGGAGACCGACTACGTCTACCTGCTGCGCTTCGACGCGGAGCGCATCCGCTCCATGACCAAGGTCTGGAACGACGGGCTCGTGCTGCGCGACCTCGGCTGGGTGTAGCGCGGGTCCGAGCGCTCGGTCAGCGCGTTGGTCCGGGCTGATCGTCACCCTCGCCGTCGGCGTCGCCGTAGGGCGCGAACGATCGACCGTCGGTCGGGGTGAAGTCGCCGATCGCCGGGATCATGGCGACCACCACGTCGCGTTCGGCGACCGCCTCGAGCAACGCCGCCACGTCGATCTCCAGGATGTGTCCCTTCCGCGGGGTACGGACGATCAGGTCGGGGTCGCGGTCCGGTCCCGGCCCGGGCCACGAGGACTCACACCTCGATGTTGTGGTTCACGCGGAAGAGGTTGGTCGGGTCGTAGGCCCGCTTGACCTCGGCCAGTCGCGCGAGGTTGTCGCCGTAGGTCGCGCGGACCCGATCGGGGCCCTCGTCCATCATGAAGTTCACGTAGGCGCCGCCGACGGTGTGGGGATGGACCGCCTGCCAGTAGTCGCGTGCCCACCCGGTCAAGCGGTCGGCCGACGCGGGGTCCGGGTCGATCCCGGCGATCACCATCGACCAGGTGGCGTCCCGGAACCGCCAGGCGGTCTCGTCGGCGCCGACCCGTTGCACCGCACCGTCGATCGGGTACAGGTGCATGAGGGAGAGTTCGCTCGGCGCCTTCGCCGCGTGCTCGAGGTGGACGTCGATGGCCTCGTCGGGCAGGTCCCGCACGATGTCGCCCTTCCAGTACCACTGCAGACCTGGCGGCAAGAGCGGGTCGAACAGGCTCTGCAGGGCCGGATAGGGCAGCGGCGTGCACCCGTCGAGCAGCGGTGCCGGCAGCTGCTGTCGGATCGGGCGCATCACCTCGTCGGCCTCGTCGGCAGGACCGTCGAAGCAGCACACGAGCGCACAGATCTCGCGACCCCACAGATCTCGTGGGAACGCCTCGACGGAGGGCACCCGCTTCAGACCCAGGAAGGGGGAGAAGCGCTCCGGCGCCTGGGGCAGGAACTCGCGGTACCAGCGCATCACCTCGCGTGCGTCAGCGATGTCGTAGAAGATCGGACCGCCGAAGACGGTGCTGACCGGGTGTGCCCGGAAGCGGAAGCTCGTGACCACGCCGAAGTTGCCGCCCCCGCCGCGCAGCGCCCAGAACAGGTCGGGGTGCTGCTCCGCGCTCGCGGTGATCAGTCGCCCGTCGGCGAGCACGACGTCGGCCTCGAGCAGGTTGTCGATGGTCAGGCCGTACTGCCGCGTCAGGTAGCCGTGCCCGCCACCGAGCGTCAGGCCGGCGACCCCGGTCGAGGACACGATGCCGGCGGGGACGGCCAGTCCGAACGGGTGCGTGGCACGGTCCATGTCGCCCTGCGTGCACCCCGGCTCGACGCGCACGGTCCGCCCCTCGGGGTCGACGCGGACGCCCTTCATCGGCGACAGGTCGATCACCAGCCCGTCGTCGCAGCTCGCGAACCCCGCACCGTTGTGGCCGCCACCGCGGATCGCGATCGCCAGGCCGGTCTCGCGCCCGTAGCGCACGGCGCCGATCACGTCGGTGACGCTCGTGCACCGGACGATGAAGCGCGGGCGCTTGTCGATCATCCCGTTGTAGAGCTGCCGTGCCTCCTCGTAGCGGTCGTCGCCCGCGTCGATGACGTCTCCTCGCAGACGGTCTCGCAGGTCGGTCGTCATGGTGGGTCACTCCCTCGTCGTCGATGGATCGACCCTACGAGTGCGTGCGCGCCCACCTCTTCGGGGGTACCACCCAACCGCGAGGCGTCGGCTGGGTGTATCCACGCAGGTCGTCGTCGCGGTGGGGCCGTCCCGTTCCGACCGGTCCTCAGCATCGACCGGCTCATCGACCTGACCGCGGCAGCCGCCTGGCGCCCTACGGGGGGTTGGGGGCGTTGCCCGATGTCGACGGCGAGCTGCCGGCGCCATGATGGGGGCAGGCTCCGTCCGTGCGCGGGGCCGAGGAGGACCGGCCATGACCGGCATCCAGCTCCCGACACCACCCACCGATCGTTCTGCCGACACCGATCACCCGTCGATCGCGGTCGACCGCGCAGCGCCGCTGGCGCCGCCGAGGCAAGCCCCGCCGCTACTGCTCACGATCGCGGTGCTCGTGCTCGTCGTGCTCGCCGCGGTCCTCGGTGCCCTTCTCTTCCGGACCGTCTCCGATCGCGACGAGCTCGCAGCGGACAACGAGGGTCTCGCGGCCGACAACGAGGGGCTGACGGCCGACAACGAGCGGCTGACGGCCGACAACGAGCGGCTCGGCGCTGCCAACGAGGAGCTCCCCGACGAGCTGCGTGGTTGGGAGGAGGAGTTCTACGGTTGGGAGGAGTTCGAGCTGGGGGACCCGGTGGCACTGTTCACCGGCGGCCCGGTCGACGAGCTCTTGATCGCGAACGTCGCCCGGTACACGTTCGACGCACAGGAGGGGACGCTGCTCGAACTCGTCGCGACCGGCGACGGCGACGGGGCCTTCTCCCTCGAGCTGGCCGGAGACCGCGGCCGCTCGATCGGCTACGCCGAGGTCGGCTCGTACCCCGATGAGGAGGACTGGGGCTACG
>SLMP01000019.1 GCA_007133465.1 Nitriliruptoraceae bacterium
CGGCGCGCAGTCGTTGGTTCGATGACTACCTCGCACGCTGCCTCGAGCGTGATGTCGCTGACCTCGCTCGGATCCAGCAGAAAGCCGCCCTGCCCACGCTCCTGGCACGACTTGCCGCACAGACCGGGCAGGTGCTCAACATCGCGAGCGCGGGCGAGGCGGCAGGGCTGAAGGCGAGAACCGCAGAGAACTACACGAAGCTCCTCGAAGCGCTGTTCCTCGTCCACCGCCTTCCTGCCTGGGGCAGGACGCTTCGCGCTCGGGCTGTGGCCACGCCCAAGGTCCACGTGGTCGATCCCGGGCTCGCTGCACGTCTCCTGCGACTGACTCCGGAGGAGCTCGCACGACGTGACGCCACCGCCATGCAGGAATTCGGCCACCTCCTCGAGACCTTCGTCGCCACCGAGGTGATGAAGCAACTGTCCTGGATGGACGACATCGTAGGGATCGGGCACTGGCGCACCCACGACGGCGCCGAGGTGGATCTCGTCATCGAAGGTCGCGAAGGAAGCGTCGTCGCGATCGAGGTCAAGGCGGGGAGCCGCGTCACCACGAAGGACCTCACCGGACTCCGCGCGATACGCGGTGCGTTGGGCGACGCGTTCCTCACCGGAGTTGTGCTCAACACCGGCGCCCGGGCCTATCGTGCGGAGGACCGCATCCAGGTCCTACCCGTCGACCGGCTGTGGACCACGTAGCGCGACGGCCAGCAGGGAGGCGGGTCGGTCCGTCGCATGTTCAGTCGAAGGCCGCTGGGCCGAGATTCCGGATGCGACGTCACCATCGAGCTCCGGGTGTGGCTCCCAGAGGATCGCCCGAGCCTCGCCGAGTTGTAGGCGATCACACACCAGAGGCCATCCGTGAAGCGCCGGGGCCGGACGGCAGAGTTGCTGGGATCCGCTTCCAGGAGGTCGAGCTTCTCATCTCTTGACCGGAACACGGTGGCGAGGCTGAGGTCGGTCTCGAGTCTGGTGAGTTGTCGTTCGGGCTCGTCATCGAGCTAGAGGTCAGCCACGCCGCCGGGCCTTGCGATCCACCCTCTTCAGCCGCTCGGGATGCGCCCGGTTGTCCTCGATCTGCTCGACAAGGCCCGTGTTCTGGAGGAAGCGGACCTCGTAGGAGGTCACGACGGCCGCGGGGGTGAGGATGACGGTGCCATCCGGTGCCACATGGGCGACATGGCGCTGGTTGGGCTGTACGCCGGCTCGACCGAGGCTGACGCGGCCGCGATCGTCGGCCTCGACGACGACGTCCTGCTGCGTCTGCGCGGGTGTTGGCATGGCAGATCTCCTTGGCGCTGATCTGACAGTCGTGGCCACCCCATTGCCCCGCGGGGGGCATCTCCCAAGCGGGGTAGCCACATCCGGCGGTCCTGCCTCGTTCTGAAGCCGTCCGGAACCGGCGTTCCCGTTCGCGACTGGAACCGGATCGGTAGAACGACGCGAGTCCGGACAGGCCGTGACGTCGGTGACATGAGCGGCGTCATGGCCAGCCTGGCCCGCGTGCGTGAGGATCTCGAGCAGGGCGCCATCGCCAGCGTCACGCCTGAACGCATCAGGCTGCGCAACCTTCCCATCGCCCCCAACGGAGCACCGACCTCTCCCGCGACAGCCCAGGAACGAACGCCCGTTGCGAGCTACTCGTCGAGATGAAGCCGCTCAAGCTGCTGACCGGTCACGTCCGCGATGATGTCGAAGTCCTTGTCGCGGTGGAGAACCGTGAGGCCAGCCAGCTCGGCGGTCGCCGCGATCAGGAGATCGGGCACAGCCGGAGCCCGGTGGTGTCCACGGTCGGCGAGCAACTGCTGGACCTCGACGCCGCGGTCCTCGATGGCTGGCGTCAGGTACTCGACGGGCATGGAGGCCAGTGGTGGCCGCCTCAGACCCGCACGCAGCTCGTCTCCGGTACGCGCGCTATGCCCGATCTCCAGCCGTGTGACGGTGCTGACGCGCACCAGACCGCGCTCGATGCGCTCGGCCCACATCTGCCCATCGACGGCGTCGCCGAGACGGACCAGGGCGGACTTGTCGATGAGCCAGTCCGTCACTCCCACGCCCCGCGCATGACCTCGGGGTCACCGAGGTCGGCGAAGGTCCGGGCGAACTGGCGGAGCGACTCAACGCTGACGGGCTCATCAGATGTCGAGGCGACACGCAGCATCTGCCGACGGAGGTACTCGGTTCGGGACAGACCAAGACGCTTGGCCTTGGCCTCGATGGCGGAGACGACGTCGTCGGGAACGTCGCGAATCAGCACGTCGGTCATGCGTGGCTCCTCCGTCGGCGGTATCACACGATATCGCGGGCGTCTCGGCTGCAGTCGGAACGTGTGGACAACGCCCGGTATCGCTACTCGTTGCATTCTGTGGGTGGCGACAGGTTCGCGATGTCTCGAAGGTCTTGGGGGCGTCCGGATGCTCGCTTCATGCGGATGAGGTCGTCCAGGCCGACGACACGGACGACGACGCCTGCGGCGGTGCTCTCCACGGAGCGGGCCCGCAGGTCGGCGTAGTCCCCAGCGCCAGGGACGTCGTTGAGGTAGTCGACCGGGCCTGCGTCGGTGTCGAGGGTGAAGCTGGCACCGTTGGCCAACGTGTCCGGGTCGGTCGGGTCGATGTCGAGCAGGTCGGCGTCTACGCCGCGGAGCCGTGCCTGCAGCTCAGCGAACGCGGCGGCCAGTGACTCGAGGTTGTCGCGGTCCTGTCGGGCGACCAGGTCGATGTCGGCGGTGGCGCGCACGTAGCCGTGGGCGATGACCGCGAACGCACCGATCGTGAGGTAGTCGACCCCGTGCCGGTCGAGGGTGGCGAAGATGCGGGCGGGGTCGAGCGTCATCGGCGCGCACTTCCGGCGAGTTGGCTGGCAAAGGACGCCAAGGCGAACCCGTCCTCGAGTCGCGCCGCCATCGACTTGGCCCGATCGGCCTGGATGTCACCGGCAGGCCGCTCGGCGTCGAGTGGGACCGCCCGCAGCTCGAGGCGTTCGCCGAGCGCCGTAAGCAACTGCTCAAGGCGTTGGACGGTCGGGACCTCGTGGCCGTTCTCGATCCGGCTGATCGTGGCCTGGCGGGTGCCGGCGCGGACCGCGAGCTCTTGCTGCGATAGGCCGTGCGCGCGGCGCCGCTCGCGCAGCAGTGCTCCTGCATCCACTCGTATCGCTCCTGACTCGATCGGAGTCGGCAATAGCGTATCGGCTATGTTCCTCCAGCGGCGCCGCTCACCGGGCGACCGAACCGGGCGGCGCAGTGGTAACCGACGCCCGGTATCGCACACGCTTGAGGCCTCGACGGGCGAGTCCATCGTCGAGGTTGCCCGCGAGCACCTCGCGGACGACCTGGAGGACGTGGCCGACGTCGTTGTCGAAGTTCAACGCCTGGACGTCGATGTCACGCGTCGGGCGCCGTGTGTCGTGCGCAGCGAGCAGCATCCCGCCCTTGAGCACGAACGTGTCGCGGTACGTCGTCGTCACCAGCCGCGCCAGGAAGCCTTCGAGTGCGTAGAGCGTCATCAGTTCGTCTGACGGACGGCCTTCCGTGCGCGCGAGTCGCTGAAGGTCGCGGTAGCGGTCGCGGGCGGTGTCGGTCACAGCAACACCTCGAGGTCGTTGCGGAGCGAGGTGCGCGCTTTCGGGAACCGCTCCGCGATCTGCAGCAACGTCGACGGTTGGCTTCCGTCTCGCTGGATCCAGACACGAAGCGCTTCCCGCGCCATCTCGTGGCCCTCCAGGTGTCGGAGCCGGTATGCATCGACGATGCTGCGAGGTGCGTCGTAGAGCCAGATGGTGAATCCCGGCGCGACCTGCAACTCATCGCGACCGATCGTGAAGGTGGTGGGGTCGAAGTGGTGCCAGCGGACCGGTGCCGACAGCTTGGGTCGGTTCCGGTTCTTCGGAAGTGCGAGATGGATCTCCGATGGGATCTCGTCGATGAGATCGTGCCGTGCGAGCGCGCTGGCCAAGCACATCGTCGCTTGCGGTGCGGCGATCGCGACCTCGATGAGGTCGAGATCGACGGCGGGAGCGTCGGACCGCAGGTACAGGCCGTGACCGACACGCTCGATCA
>SLMP01000111.1 GCA_007133465.1 Nitriliruptoraceae bacterium
ACCGGGTCTCGGGGGAGGGCCACCTCGTCTGCGGGCGCTGCCGCAACTGCATGGCCGGCCGGCGCCACCTGTGCGCCGCGACGGAGAGCGTCGGCGTCACCCGCCCCGGTGCGTTCGCCGAATACATCGCGCTGCCGATGACCAACCTGTGGCGCCACGAGGACGAGGTGCCCGACGACGTCGCCGCCATCTTCGACCCGTTCGGCAACGCCGTCCACGCGGCGCTGTCGTTCCGGGTCCTCGGCGAGGACGTGCTGATCACCGGCGCCGGCCCGATCGGGCAGATGGCCGCCGCGGTCGTGCGTCATGCCGGCGCCCGCCACGTGGTCGTGACGGACATCAACCCCCACCGGCTCGAGCAGGCCCGCGCGATGGGGGTCACCCGGGCCGTCGACGCCCGGTCCGAGGACCTCGCCGACATCCAGCGCGAGCTCGGGATGACCGAGGGCTTCGACGTCGCCCTCGAGATGTGCGGGGAGCCCTCCGCCCTGCGTGACGCGCTCGCCAACATGGCCCACGGTGGCCGGCTCGCCCTGCTCGGCATCCCCACCGAGGAGATCGCGATCGACTGGACGACCGTGATCTTCAACATGCTCACGCTCAAGGGGATCTTCGGCCGCGAGATGTACGAGACCTGGTACGCGATGACGGTGATGCTGCAGTCGGGCCTCGACATCTCCCGGGTGATCACCCACCGCTTCCCCGCCGAGGACTTCGAGGAAGCGTTCGCGACGGCCGCCAGCGGGGAGGCCGGCAAGGTCCTGCTCGACTGGTCGTAGTCTCGCGACCGCTCGCTGCGACCCAGGACCGACGCAACGCACGCCCGCAGCCGGCGCCGACCTCGCAGCCGGCGCCGACCCCGCACCCGACGACGAGGAGCACCGACGTGGACGACACGCTGCGCACCGCGTTGCACACGGAGCTCGAGGACCTGCGCGCCGAGGGCACCTTCAAGCCCGAGCGCGTGCTCAGCTCACCGCAGGGCGGCACCGTGGAGGTCGCCGGCGAGCCGGTCGTCAACCTCTGCTCGAACAACTACCTCGGGCTCGCCGACCACCCGGCGATGATCGCCGCCGCGCACGACGCGCTCGACCGCTGGGGCTTCGGGATGGCCTCGGTGCGGTTCATCTGCGGCACCCAGGAGATCCACAAGCAGCTCGAGCACCGCATCAGCGGGTTCCTCGGCACCGACGACACGATCCTGTACAGCTCCTGCTTCGACGCGAACGCCGGCCTGTTCGAGATCCTGCTGGGCGAGCAGGACGCCGTCATCTCCGACGCGCTCAACCACGCGTCGATCATCGACGGCATCCGGCTGTGCAAGGCCCGCCGGCTGCGCTACGCGAACGCCGACCTCGACGAGCTCGCCGCCCGCCTGGAGGAGGCCGCCGACGCTCGGCGGCGCCTCGTGGTGACCGACGGGGTCTTCTCCATGGACGGCTACCTCGCACCGGTCGGGGGCATCGTCGAGCTCGCCGACCGCCACGACGCGATGGTGGTCGTCGACGACTCCCACGCCGTCGGCTTCGTCGGCGAGGGCGGCCGGGGGACCCCCGAGCACTTCGGCGTCGCCGACCGGGTCGACGCCATCACCGGCACGCTCGGCAAGGCGCTCGGTGGTGCCAGCGGTGGCTACGTCAGCGGCCGCCAGGAGATCGTCGACCTGCTGCGGCAACGCTCCCGGCCCTACCTGTTCTCCAACTCGCTGGCGCCGCCGATCGTGGCCGCCTCGCTGGTCGCGCTCGATCTCGTCGCCGAGTCGCCGGAGCTGCGCGACCGGCTGCACGCGAACGCCGCGCGCTTCCGCCACCACCTCGAGGCAGGTGGGCTCGAGCTGCTGCCGGGCAGCCACCCGATCGCGCCGATCATGCTCCACGACGCCGCCCGGGCGGCCGCCACCGCGGAACGGGCGCTGGAGCACGGCGTCTACGTGACCGCCTTCAGCTTCCCGGTCGTCCCGCGCGGGCAGGCGCGGATCCGCACCCAGGTCTCCGCCGCCCACACCACCGAGGAACTGGACCGCGCCGCGGAGGTGCTCATCGAGGCCGTGCGCGCGACCAGCTGAGCACGGCTGTCCGCCGGACGAGTGGCGGCCACCGCCCGGTCCCCGGTCGCCGCTCGGGGCCGGTGGCGGATGGCGCGGCGGCCGGAGGGGCTCAGACCGGGGGCGGCTCGACGTCGCTCGCGGCGACCGCCTCGACGACCGCGTCGGGGACCGCTTCCTCGCCGCCGGTCTCGACGAGCCAGGCGTCCAGCCGGCGCCACCACCACTGCAGCCAGGCGTCCTGGGCCTCGCGGACCCGCGGGATGTCCTCACGGGGTACCCGCCAGGCCAGGGCGTGCACGTCGGCGTCGATCGGGATGCCGTGCCAGATGTCGACGACGCTCGACAGGTCCTCGAGCCCCGAGTGCGCGACGAACACGACGTCCGCGTCGGGTGCCCCCTCCAGCGCCGCCAGCGCGCCGCCGGCGCGTGGGGTCAGCACGTAGCGCATCTCGCGGGCCTCCTCGGCCTCGTCGTGACGACCGAGCTCCTCGAGCCGGCTGATCGAGTGCAGCCGACGCTGCGGGGTGAAGTTCCTGCCCTCCGGGAACAGCACGAGCGCGTCGCCGCCTCCGAGGCCCGCCGCGAGCGTGCGCACGGCACGGGTGCCGGTGCCCCGCGGGGCACCGCGCTTCACGAAGTAGGCCGGCAGCCGGTTCAGGCCGATGTCGGCTGCCGGCGCCCACTGCATCGTCTCCTTCAGCACGATGCGTGGCCGGTAGCCCGCCCGTAGGAGCCCGTGCACCAGCAGGAAGGAGTCGCCGGGGCCCGCGTGGCGGCTGAACACCAGGATGGGCGTGCCCTCGGTGGCGTCGAGGTCCGCGTGGGCGAGGTCGATGTCGATGCCGGCGTGGAACGTGTGCCGGCCTGCGCCGACGATGAGGTCGAGGTACCAGCGCATCGCGCGGTAGTGACGGGCCTGCCACCGCTCGTCCTGGAGCTTGTAGCCGAACCCGCTCCCGACCCACAGCACGAACAACCAGAGCACCATCAGCGACTCGACCACCAGGAACACCATCGTGAACCACAGCACCCGCAGCCCGCGCCACCGTCCGGGTACGACCGTGCCGAGGAACGCCACGGGGATGATCCACAGCGGGACAGAGACCAGAAAGAGCAGCGTCAGCAGCGGCACGGCCGGCCCGAGGACCAGGCGGCGGACGGGTTTCGGCGGGATCACGCCCCCTGCTCCGGTGGCCCATCGGTGGTCGCGGCGACCTCGTCGCGCAGGTCGTCCGCCGCGTCCGCCGCGTCCGCCGCCGCCGGCTCGCCCAGCCCGTGTTCGTCCAGGTAGTCGCGGGTGGCCTCGTAGGCGTCGGTGATCCGTTCACCCACCTTGGAGACGTCGCGGTAGCGGAACTGCGACGGGTCGGTGAAGTGCATCGCCTCGCCGGCGCCGGTCGGCAGGAGGTGGACGTCGACGTCCGCGGGGATGCGCTCCATCGCCTCCACGAAGCGGTGCCGGCGGGCGATCTCGAAGGCGACGAGCCCCACCTCCCACGGGCGGCGAGGCGGCGTCAGCGGTTGCTCGATGCGGCCCACCTGCAGGACGAACACCCGCCGCGTGCCGAGCTCGATCGCCCGTCCCACCGGGATGCTGTCGACCAGCCCGCCGTCGAGGTGGTGCTCCCCGTCCACCTCGACCGCCGGCAGCAGCCCGGGCACGGCCGTCGACGCGAGCAGCGCGTCGATCAGCGACCCGCTGTCGAACCAGCGGGCGGCAGCGCGCTCGATGCTGGCCGCGACGCACTGGAACGGCAGCTCGAGCTCCTCGAAGCGACGCACCGGCAGGTGGGTCATCAGCAGCCGCTGCAGCCGGTGGTTGCCGTGCAGGTGGGTACGGGTCCGCGCGAACGTGCTGGCCTGCTCGAGCAGGGACGCGTCGAACGGACTGAACTCGCCGATGTTGGTCCACAGCCCGGTCAGCCGTTCGACCGCGGCGTCCGGCACCGCGGCGAGCATCGCGCCGTTGATCGCCCCGACCGAGGTGCCCAGCACCAGGTCGGGTCGGAGGCCGCGCTCCTCGAGCGCCTGGAGCATCCCGACCTCGGCGGCACCGTGAACCCCGCCGCCACCCAGGACGAACGCGGTCTCCGGCGCGTAGCGGGCGCTCATCGCAACCCCCGCTCGTCGGCCCACGCGGCCAGCGCCGCGGCGCAGCGGGCCATCGCGTCGCGCCAGCTGACGAGCGCGTCCGCGTCGGCGGCGTCGGACACGGCCTTGGTGATCCAGGCGTCGACCCCGAACGCCGCGGCGACCGCCGCGATCGCGTAGCCCTCCATGTCGACGACGTCGGCGTCGCTGGCGAGCCGGGCACGGTCCGCCGCGTCCAGGATGACCCGGTCACCGGTGGCGAGCCGGCCGGCGGCCCCCGGCGGGCCCGGCAGGTCGAGCGGGCCGCCCGGCAGCTCGCGTCCGACGAAGCGGCTCACCCCGCGCTGGTCGAAGTCGTGCTGGTGGACCCGCGCCACCTCGACGATGTCGCCGATCCGCTGGTCGCGCAGGCCCCCGGCCGTGCCGAGGTTCACGACGAGGTCGACGGCGCGGCCGGCGGTGGCGAGGTGGTGGGCCAGGGTCGCGGCCGCCTGCACCTTGCCCACCCCGACGTGCAGGACGGGGGCGCCAGCCGGGAGCGACGCCGTCTCCTCCGGCAGCGCGGCGACGAACAGGACCGGCACGTCCCCTCCTTCCGGAGCGTCGTCGTGCATGCCGTGACGCTACCGCCCGGGTCCGTCATGGGGTCGACGTCGCGGTGACGGTCTATCGTCCGCGCCACCCCTGAGGCCGACCGATCGGTGCCGTCATGACCGCCGCCGCGTCGCTGGAGCATCTCGCGCTGGAGGTGGACGGCGCCGTCGCGACGCTGTGGCTGGCCCGGCCGCAGGTCCTCAACGCCCTGTCGGTGGACCTGCTCGACGAGCTGACCGGGGTGTGCGAGGACCTGCGCCGGCGCGACGAGCTGCGGGTCGTGGTCCTGCGGGGCCAGGGGCGGGCCTTCTCCGCCGGCGCGGACCTCGCCGCGCTGGCGCGCCTGACCGCCACCGACGGCTCGGCACGTGCGGCCGCGGACGCCGGCCACCGGGCCGCCACGGCGCTGGAATCGCTGCCGCAGGTCACGCTCGCCGCGATCCACGGCCGCTGCGTCGGTGGTGGGGTGGTCCTGGCCCTGGCGTGCGACCTGCGCGTCGCGGTGGCGGGCACGCGCTGGTCGATCCCGGAGGTCGACCTCGGCATCCCGTTGGCGTGGGGCGGCATCCCGCGCCTGCTCCGCGAGGTCGGACCGGGCGTCGCCCGCGACCTGGTCCTGACCTGCCGGGAGTTCGGCTCGGACGAGGCGCTGCGGGCCGGGCTGGTCTCGCGGGTGGTGCCGGACGCCGACCTGGACGCCGAGGTGGCGGCGCTGGCGGGGTCGCTCGCCACCAAGGCACGCCTGCCCGTGCGGGCCACGCTGGACGCGGTCGCGGCCGTCGCCGGGCAGGGCGCCGTGCACGGGTGGTCGGACGCGGACAGCCTGCTCGCGGCGCTCGCCGACCCGGAGTCGCGAACGGCGGGGGAGCGCTACCTGCGGCGGCTCTTCGGTGACCCCGGGCCCGAGGCGGTCGGTTCGGAGGCGGCACGGGAGGGCGACGATGCCTGAACCGGCGGAGCTGCTGTTCGTCGCGGAGGGGTCGGGGTTGGGGCCACGCGGCAGCATCTGGACCGGCACCGGGGATCGGACCACGGCGGTCGCCGTCGCCGGCGGGCGGATCGTCGCGCTGGACCGGGAGGCGCTCGATCGCCGCGGCCCGGCCACCGAGGTGGTGGACCTCGCCGGCCGCACCCTGCTGCCGGGCTTCCGCGACGGGCACCTCCACCCGCTCGCCGGCGGGGTCGAGTCGCTCGACTGCGACCTCGTCGACGCCGCCGACGTCGGCGAGGTGCTCGAACGGCTGCGCACGTACGCGGCGGCGCACCCGGACGTGCCGTGGGTGCTCGGCTACGGCTACCCGCCGGAGCTGCTCCCCGGCGGGGTCGGGCGGGCGGCGCTGCTGGACGGGGTCGTCGCCGACCGGCCGGTGGCGCTGTGGTCGTCCGATCACCACATGGTGTGGTGCAACTCGCGGGCGCTCGAGGTCGCGGGCATCTCGGCGGGGACCGTGGACCCGCCGCGCGGCACCATCGTGCGGGACGCGCAGGGCCACCCGGTCGGCACGCTGCTCGAGGAGGCGGAGCTCCTCCTCGACGACCACCTGCCTCCCCGCGGCACCGCGAAGGAGGCCCGCGGGCTGGAGGTCGGCCTGGCGCGGATGGCGGCCGCCGGCTTGGTGTGGGGACAGGACGCCTGGACGCAGCTACCGACCCTGCCCGCCTACCGGCGTGTCGCCGACGCCGGCCGGCTGACCGCCGACCTGGACCTCGCCTGCAAGGTGGAGGTCGACGGCTGGCGGGAGCAGGTCGCCGCGTTCGCCGACGCCCGCCGGGACGCCGAGGTGGCGGCGCGACGTCGCGCGGACGACGGGGTGCCCGGTGGCCGCCTGTCGGTCACGACCGTGAAGTTCTTCGTCGACGGGGTGATCGAGGGCGGCACGGCAGCGATGCTCGAGCCGTACGCGCCCTTCGGGGACGTCACGGGCGACGGTGCGGGGGACACCGCGGCGGGTGCCGGCGACGGGTGTGGTCACGCCGCCGACGGCGTCCACGGCGACGAGCGCGGTATCGCGAACTGGACGCTGGAGGAGCTCGGCGCCGCGGCCGCCGCGATGGACGCCGCCGGCTTCCAGCTGCACCTGCATGCGATCGGGGACGCGGCGATCCGCTTGGCGCTCGACGCGATCGAGCAGGTGGCGGCGCGCAACGGTCCGCGGGACCGCCGGGCGACGATCGCCCACACCCACCTCGTACACCCCGACGACCTGCCGCGGTTCCGTCGGCTCGGGGTCGTCGCCAACCTCGAACCGCTGTGGGCCCAGCGCAACGCGATCATGGTCGAGCTGACCGAGCCCCGGCTCGGTCCCGAACGGACCCGGTGGCAGTACCCGATCGGGTCGCTGCTCCGCAGCGGCGCGGCGGTGAGCTTCGGCAGCGACTGGCCGGTGTCGTCGCACGTGCCGCTGCAGGGCGTGGCGGTGGCGGTCACCCGGCGGGGCGCATCCGGGCCGGCGGCGCAGGAGGCGTTCCTGCCGGAGGAGGCGGTCACGCTGGATCAGGCGCTCGCCGCCTACACGGCAGGGACGGCCCACCAGGCCGGCGAGGAAGCGGACGCCGGTCGCATCGCGGTCGGCCAGCGCGCGGACCTGGCGCTCGTCGCGGCCGACCTGGCGAGCCTGCCGCCGGGTGACCTGCACGACGCTCCCGTCGCCGGCACCTGGGTCGCGGGACGGCAGGTCCATCGGGCCGGATGAGCGGCTCGCGCGGCCTCACTAGCATCGTGCGGGCGCAACGCGACGGGAGGGCACGCGATGACGGTCCGGTGGCTGACCCGGGGGGTCGACCACCTGCCCGACGGGGAGGCGTGGCTGTCCCCTGCGGAGCGCGACCGGGCGGCCAGCATGCGCTACCAGAAGCGCCGTTCCGAGTTCCTCGTGGCCCGGTTCGCCGCGAAGCACACGATCGCGCGGGCGGTCGAGATGCCGACCGACGACCTCACACGCCTCGCGACGATCGAGGTGCGTCACCGTCCCACCGGCGCGCCGATGGCCTACGCCGACGGCCGACCTGCCGGCGTCGCGATGTCGCTCACCGACCGTGCCGACTGGGCCGTCTGCGTCGTCGCGAACGGCGACGCGGTCGCGCTCGGCTGCGATCTCGAGCTGGTCGAACCGCGCTCGGCCGGGTTCGTGCGCGACTACCTGACCCCCGCCGAGCAGGCCACGGTGGCGACGGCCGACGACCCCCACCTCGTCGCGAACCTGCTCTGGAGCGCCAAGGAGAGCGCGCTGAAGGTCCTGGAGACCGGGCTGCGCCGAGACACCCGCAGCGTCGAGGTCACGCTCCTCGACGGCGTGGGGTCCGAGGTGGCTGCGGGTGACCGCGGTGGGACGTCGCCGCCCGCCACCGCGGACGCCGACGACACGGGTTGGCGGCCGCTGGAGGTCCACCCCGTCGAGGGAGGGGTGTTCCCCGGCTGGTGGCGGCGGGCGGGGCAGTGGCTGCTGTCGGTCGCAGCCAGCGGACCCATCGGGCCACCGGTCGCGTTCGAGGAGCCGAACGGGCTCACGACCGCCACCCCGACGCACCGGTGGACCGAGCAACTCGAGACCTGAGCCCGCGGCGGGTGCGCCGGTCAGGGCTGCCGATCGGCGTCGACGACCCCGAGGGCGGGGCGCAGCTCAGGGCCCACGAGGTCGGCATCGAGCACGAGCCGGGCCAACCGGTCGGGCTGGGGATGGACCCTGCCCGTCCGACGGCGGACCGCAAGTGCCCCGGAACCTGGCGCGGAGCCCTCGACGTGGGCCGCCGTTCTCGGCACGTTCGAGGCGAGCGGAGAGGGGAGGGGTGGACATGACCGCCGAGCGCGTCCAGCGGATCGCGGAGCCCTACTTCGGGGGCCACGACCTCGAGGCGTTGGCACCGGATGTCGTCTCGATCGACGTTGCTGCCGGCAGGGAGGTGCAGGGCAGGCACGCCGTCGCCGAGGGGATGCTGGCGGACGTCTGGGGCCGGGCCTTCGAGGGCGGGGGCGAGCTCACGCGGACGTCGTACGCGGCGGACGGCACCGCCGTGATGGAGTTCGACTTCGAGGGCCGGCACGTCGGGACGTTCCACGGCATCGAGCCGACCGGCCGGACCGTCGCAGCGAAGGTGTGCATCGTCGCCACCGTCGGCGAGGAGCACATCGAACGCGAGCACGTCTACTACCCGTTGGCCCGGATGCTCGAGCAGCTACGGGCCTAGGCCTGGCCTCGCGGCCCCGTGGGTCCACCGGGTCTTGCTGACGGGCCGCCGGGAACCGGCATGACCGCCCCGGCCGGTCCTGGTGGCCCGGCCGGGGGTGAGCTGCGTAGGCTCGACGGGGTCGACGGAGGCCGGGAGACACATGAGCGACACGCCGCAGGACCCGTCCGCCGCGGAACCGGCCGAGCCGGTCCGTGACGAGCCGGTCGCTGTTGAAGCTCCGCAGCCGACGCGGGGCCGTGTCGAGGCGGCGGCGGCCTCCTCGCCGCCCTGGCACCACGCGACCAAGAACGTCGCCGGTGTCGCCTTCGGGATCGGCTTGCTGCTCGCCGTCTACCTGGCGCGCAACGCCCTGGCGCTCGTCGCGATGTCGGGGCTGATCGCGTTCCTCGTCGCGCCGATCATCCGCCTGTTCCAACGCCACGCCCGCTTCCCCCGGCCGCTCGCGCTGGTCACGAGCTACCTCGTCGGGCTGGCGCTCGTCCTGTCGTTCGGGGTGCTGACCGTGGCCGGCATCGCCGCGTCGTTCGCCGAGATCGATCCAGCCGCGGCCGCGGAGGAGCTGCGCGGCACCGCGGTCAACGTCCTCACCGGCGTGCGCACGATCGAGGTCGGTGACTACACGCTCGACCTCGGCGACGTGGTCGACCCTGCCATCGAGCGGCTGGAGGAGGCGGCGCTGCCCGGGGAGGGCGAGGGCGGCGGGCTCGCAACCGACGCCCCGATGACGACCTTCGCCGTGGGCGGGCACGAGGTGAACCTGGTCCTCGGCCGGCTGCTGTCGTCGGTGCAGGTCGTCGGTGGCCTGCTCGTGGCCTTCGTCGTGACCTTCGTGATCGCCTTCTACCTCAGCGCCGGCAGCCCCCGGTTCCACACGGCGCTGCACGCCCAGGTTCCCACGGAGTACGTGGGTGACGCCAAGCGGATCGAGGCGCGGATCGGACGGGTCTGGCGCGGCTACCTCTACGGCCAGCTCGTGAACAGCTTGGCCACCGGGCTGCTCGTGTGGCTCGTGTTGTGGGCGATCGGGCTGCCCGGCGCCTTCGTCCTCGGCCTGATCATGATGGTGCTCAACATGATCCCGACCTTCGGGCCGATCATCGCCGCCATCCCCGGCGTGCTCACCGCGATCGCGCTCGGGTCCACGCGGCTCGACTGGGGCACGGTCGGCTTCACGCTGCTGGTGGTCGGGGTCTACATCGTCGTGGTCCAGCTGCAGGCCAACCTGATGGCGCCCTTCATCACGGGCGCTGCGGTGCAGATGGCGCCAGCGACGGTCCTGATCGGGCTGATCGTCGGCTTCCAGGTCGGCGGTCTGGTCGGTTCGCTCCTGGTCGTGCCGGTCCTCGGGACGTTGAAGGAAGTGGCGAGGTACGTGATCGCGAAGCTGCTCGATCGCGACCCCTTCCCGGAGGTCGCTGGCGCCAGCTGAGGGGTGCGCGGCGATGGTCCCGGCCGCGCAGGGTCGGACCGCTCACGGCCGGAGGACCTGCGCCCTTGCCGGGGGGCGGCGCGACGACGACACTGCCCGGTGGCCGGGATCGGACGGGTCCGAGCCCGGCGGGCCCGTTCGGAAGCGCGGCGTGCGGGTCCGGGCCGTCCGTTCCGCACCGACAGGACGACGTATGCCGCAGCGCAGAGCACCGCGGTGGTGACCGCGGTCGTCCGGCGGGTGCACCTGCGGGTCACGGGTGTCGTGCAGGGGGTCGGGTTCCGTCCGTTCGTGCACCGCATCGCTCGTGAGCTCGAGCTCGGCGGGCTGGTCGGCAACGACGCCGACGGCGTCTTCATCGAGGTGGTGGGGGAGCCCGCAGCGATCGACGCCTTCGTCCGCCGCGTCCGCGACGACGCGCCGCCGCTCGCGAGCGTGGCGGCCGTCGTGGTGACCGAGCTACCGGTCGGCGGCCCCGACCCGGCGGCGGCCGACGGGGTCACAGCGGACCGGTTCGTGATCGTGCCGAGCCGGGGCGGTGGTGCGGTCACGACGCTGGTCCCGCCCGATGTCGCGATCTGCGACGACTGCCGGCGCGAGCTGTTCGACCCCGACGACCGGCGCTTCCGGCATCCGTTCGTCACCTGCACGAACTGCGGGCCGCGCTTCACGATCGTCCGCTCGCTGCCCTACGACCGTCCGTATACGACCATGGCCGGCTTCCCGATGTGCGAGCGCTGCGAGGTCGAGTACCACGACCCCACCGACCGCCGGTTCCACGCCCAGCCGATCGCCTGCCCCGACTGCGGGCCGACCCTGCGATGGGAGCCCACCGCGACCGTCGCCGCGGCCGCCACCGGCGCGCCGTCGGCCGCCGCACCGTTGGGCGGGCCGGCGGCCGAGGAAGCAGCCGTCGACGCGGTGGGGACCGTCGCCGGGACGGAGGCCGCGGTCGCCGCGGCGCAGCGCTGCCTCGCTGACGGGGGGATCGTCGCGGTCAAGGGGGTCGGCGGGTTCCACCTCGCCTGCGACGCGACGTCGTCGTCGGCGGTCACGTTGCTTCGCGAGCGCAAGGACCGCCCGCACAAGCCGTTCGCGGTGATGGTCGCGGACGTCGGCACGGCCACGGCCATCGCGACCTTCCGGCCCGAGGAGCTCGCGGCGCTCGCCTCGTTCCAGCGGCCGGTGGTGCTCGCGGCCCGCCGCGACGCCCGTCCCGACGACACGGCCGCGCCGGCGGTCGTCGAGGAGGTGGCGCCGGGCAACCCGACGCTCGGGGTGATGCTGCCCTCGACCCCGTTGCACGAGCTGTTGCTGGCGCCGGCGCTCGACCCGGAGGTGGTGGTGCCGCGCGTGCTGGTGATGACCAGCGGCAACGTCAGCGGCGAGCCGATGGCCTTCGAGGACGCCGACGCCCACGAGCGGCTCGGGCGCCTGGTCGACGGCTTCCTGACCCACGACCGGCCGATCCACGTGCCGTGCGACGACGGGGTGGTCCGCTCGATCGGCGGCGAGCTGGTCCCGCTCCGCCGCTCGCGGGGCGATGCGCCGTTGCCGATCGCCCTGCCGGTGGACGCCCCGCCGTCGCTCGCCGTCGGCGCGGAGCTCAAGAACACGATCGGGGTCGCCACCGGTCGGCGCGCCTGGCTCAGCCAGCACATCGGCGACGTCGGCGACCTCGCGACGCTGCGGGCCCTCGAGCGCGCGGTCGCGCAGCTGACCGCCTTCTTCGCCATCGACCCCGAGGTGGTGGCGGCCGACCCCCACCCGGCCTACGCCACGCACGCCTGGGCCAGGCGCCACCACCGCGAGCGGCTCACGACCGTCCAGCACCACCACGCCCACATCGCGGCCGTCCTCGCCGAGCACGGCGTCGCGCCCGACGAGCCGGTCATCGGCGTCGCCTTCGACGGCACCGGGTTCGGCTGCGACGACACCGTCTGGGGCGGCGAGGTGCTGCTCGCCGACCTCGCCCACGCGGAGCGCGTCCGCCACCTCGCGGTCGTGCCGCTGCCCGGTGGGGACAGCGCGGTCACCAACCCGGCGCGGATGGCGCTCGCGCACCTGTGGGCCGCGGGGATCGACTGGGGCGAGGACCTGGCGTGCATCGCGGCGCTGACGCCGCCGCAGCGGGCGCTGCTGCGCCAGCAGCTCGAGCGCGGGGTCGCCGTGACGCCGACCTCCAGCATGGGCCGGCTGTTCGACGCGGTCGCCGCCCTGCTCGGGATCCGCCAGGCGATCACCTACGAGGGGCAGGCGGCGATCGAGCTCGAGTGGCTGGCCGGCGAGCGCGCCGCGACCTCCCTCGACGAGGCCACCTCCGTCGACGGGCCGCGCGACGAGCTACCGGTCTACCGCTTCCCGGTCGCGCCGGTGATCGACCCCGGGCCGGTCCTGGCAGCCGTCGTGCGCGATGTGCGCGCCGGCGTCCCGCGACCGGCGATCGCCACCGCGTTCCACCTCGCCGTCGCCGCTGCGGTCGTCGAGGTGGCGACCGAGGTTGCCGCTGCCGGTGGGCCGCGTACCGTTGCCTGCAGCGGTGGGGTGTTCCAGAACGACCAGCTGACCACCGCCACCCGCACCGGACTGGAGGACGCAGGGTTCCGGGTGCTCACCCACCGGCTCGTCCCGCCGAACGACGGCGGGCTCGCCCTCGGGCAGCTCGCGGTCGTGGCGGCGCGGCACGCAACCCGACACCGCGACCCGTAGCGTCACGAGCACCCGTACGGTCCGCGTCCTGCGACCCCGCAGAGCCCGCGATCCCGCAGCCCGCACCCCCGCAGCCCGCACCCCCGCACCACGAGACAGGACCTCTGCCATGTGTCTTGGCGTCCCCGGCCGCATCGATTCGATCCGCGACGACCGCGGCACGACGATGGCCACGGTCGACTTCGGCGGCATCCGCAAGGAGGTGTGCCTCGCCTACCTCCCCGACGCCCAGGTCGGCGAGTACACGCTCGTCCACGTCGGGTTCGCGATCACCCGGATCGACGAGGAGTCGGCGATGGAGACCCTCGCGCTGATCCGCTCGATCGGCAACCTCGCGGAGGAGCTCGGCGAGGAGCCGGCGCACCCGTCCGAGGCAGCCGACGTCGGCGTCGCCGCGGGCGGTGGCCGCGCAGCGCCGACCGACGGCGAGGGCGTGACGTGAAGTACCTCGACGAGTTCAACGACCCGGACCTGGCGCGCCAGCAGTTCGACGCGATCGCGGCGAGCGTCACCCGCCCGTGGGCGCTCATGGAGGTCTGCGGCGGGCAGACCCACTCGATCGTGCGCAACGGCATCGACCAGCTCCTGCCCGACGAGGTCGAGCTGATCCACGGGCCCGGGTGCCCCGTGTGCGTCACCCCGCTGGAGACCATCGACCGCGCGCTCGTCATCGCGGCGCGCCCCGACGTGATCTTCTGCTCGTTCGGCGACATGCTGCGGGTGCCCGGCAGTCGCGACGACCTGTTCAAGATCCGCAGCAACGGGGGAGACGTGCGGGTCGTCTACTCGCCGCTCGACGCGGTCGGGATCGCGGAGGCGAACCCCGACAAGCAGGTCGTGTTCTTCGGCATCGGGTTCGAGACCACCGCCCCCGCCAACGCGATGACCGTCGTCCAGGCCAAGGCCCGGGGCATCACCAACTTCTCCATGCTGGTCAGCCACGTGCTGGTCCCGCCGGCCGTCGCGGCCATCGCCTCGTCGCCGGTCAGCCGCGTCGACGCCTTCCTCGCCGCCGGGCACGTCTGCACGGTGATGGGCACCGCGGAGTACGGGCCGCTGGTCGAGCGCTTCCACGTGCCGATCGTGGTCACCGGCTTCGAACCGCTCGACGTCCTCGAGGGCATCCGCCGGGCGATCGTCCAGCTCGAGGAGGGCCGCGCGGAGCTCGAGAACGCCTACCCGCGCGCGGTCGCGTCCGAGGGCAACCGGCCGGCGCAAGCGGTGCTCGCCGACGTGTTCGAGGTCTGCGACCGGTCGTGGCGCGGCATCGGGATGATCCCCGCCAGCGGATGGCGGCTGTCCGAGGCGTACCGCGAGTTCGACGCCGAGCACCGCTTCGAGGTCACCGACCTGCACGTCGAGGAGTCGCCGCTGTGCCGCTCCGGCGAGGTGCTCCAGGGCCTGATCAAGCCCAACCAGTGCGAGCAGTTCGGGAGCACCTGCACGCCGCGCAACCCGCTCGGCGCGACGATGGTGTCGTCGGAGGGCGCGTGCGCCGCCTACTACCAGTACCGCCGCCTCGACGCGGGGAAGGGCATCACCGTTGGCCGCTGACGAGCTCCCGACCATCGACCCGACCGCCTGGTCGTGCCCGCTGCCGCTGCGCGACCACGACCGCATCGTCACCGGTCACGGCGGCGGCGGGCGGCTGTCCAAGGAGCTGATCGAGCACCTCTTCCAGCCGGCGTTCGG
>SLMP01000149.1 GCA_007133465.1 Nitriliruptoraceae bacterium
GCTCGCCGACCGCTGCGGCGCGGCCCTCGGTGGGGACCGCCCCGGCCGCGCCCGCGCCCGCGGCGGCGGCCAGCAGCGCTGCGGGGTGCGCTGTCACGGGCCGGGCGCGGATCCACACGGTCACGGCCGCGGTCCACATCAGCGCCGCTCCCAGGATGTGGCCGGCGACGAGCCACGCCGGGATCCCGAGTGCGTACTGTGTGTAGCCGAGCGCACCCTGGGCGAGCTCGACCACGAGCAGGACGCGGATCGCTCGGCGCAGGGGCGGCGGGCCGGACCGCCAGGTGACCGCGACCAGGGCGACCGTCAGGCCGACCAGCGCCCAGACGGCGTCCGCGTGGGCGATCGCCATCGTGCGGATGTCGACCCCGAACCGCGGCGCGGTCACGTCGCCGCCGTGGGGACCGGCGCCGGTCACGACCGTGCCCAGCACCAGCACGACGGCGGCGACCACCAGCAGCGCCGTGGTCGCGTGCTGCAGACCCCGGCCGGGGGCCTCCGCGGGTGGCCCGTCCGCGCTCGTCGCCGCGCCGGCCGTGCGCGGCACCTTGACCCGTTCGTAGAGCACCACGGCCGCGGCGATCAGCACCATCGACAGCAGGAAATGCGCCGCCACCGTGTACGGCGACAGGCCCGTCAGCACCGTGATCCCGCCGAGCAGCGCCTGCGCGACCACCCCGAGGGGCAGCGCCCAGGCCATCGCCTCGACGAGCGGTGGGTGCGGTCGGGTGCGCCGGACCTGCACGAAGACCGCCACCGCGGCGGCGAGCACCACGAACGTGAGCAGACGGTTGCCGAACTCGATCAGTTCGTGCCAGCCCTGTCCCTCGGCGCCGAGCGTGGGCGTGAGGTTCGCCCCGTCGCAGCGGGGCCAGTCTGGGCAGCCGAGGCCCGAGCCGGTGACGCGGACGATGCCCCCGGTGAAGACGATCGCCACGTTGGTGACGAGCGCGGCCAGGGCGAAGCGGCGCAGTCGCCGCTCGTCGCGGGCCGAGACGGTGGCGGACACGGGTGGGGAGCTCGGAGCGGCCATGGGAGGAGGCTACCCGCCACCCCCGCTCGCCTCCGCCCGCGGGCCGCGCTGCGGCCGCTCGCCGTCCGGCCCCGGGGGACCGCGCTGCGGCTGCCCTCCGTCTGGCCCGGGGACCGCGCTGCGGCCGCCCTCCCGTCTGGCCCGGGGACCGTGCGGGCGCGTACCCTCGGGCACAGACCCCCGTCCGCCCGCCTCGCCCGCGAGTACGCCGTGGCCACCGACCTGCACGTCACCGGCAGCGACACCATCGAGGTGTCCGCGCGGACGCACCGCCGTCGCGCCGTGCTGCTGCTCGGGCTGGCCCTCTTCCAGTTCTGGCTGTGGGGCACGCGGATCGTCAACCTCCTCGAGGACACCGGGTCGTTCAGCGCCGCCTTCGTCGCGGTGCACCTGGTGCTCTACCTCGCCGCCATCGGCGCCGGGGTGCTGCTCGCCGTGCTCGGCACCCGGATGTGGCGTGAGGCCCGGTCAGGGACGCCGAGGTGAGCGACGTTCGGCCGGGCGACGGCCGCGCAGACGACGGCACCGCGGCCGTGGACCTGGCCCAGGACGCTCCGGCGCCGGCGGTGCCCGGGGCGGCGGCGAGCGCCGGCGAGCCAGCGCCACCCGTGGCCGAGGCGGGCGCCGGGGCGGTCGGCCCCATCCACGCCTCGGGCCGGTACGAGTCGCGCCGTGCCGGGGGGCTGGACCAGGTCAAGCGCTACGTGATGGTGACCAAGCCGCGGATCATCGAGCTGCTGCTGGTCACCACCGTCCCCGCCATGGTCGTTGCGGCCGACGGCTGGCCCGGGACCTGGCTGGTGTTCGCCACCGTCTTCGGTGGCGCGATGTCGGCCGGGAGCGCGAACGCGCTGAACAACTTCGCCGACCGCGACATCGACCGGAAGATGGCGCGGACGGCCGCACGGCCGACCGCCCGCGACGAGGTCGGGCCGCGCGGCACGCTCGTGCTCGGGCTCGCGCTCGGGGTGGCCGGGTTCGTCTGGCTGACGCTGCTCGTCAACCTCGCCGCGGCGCTCCTCGCTACCTGGGCGATCCTGTTCTACGTCTTCGTCTACACACTCGGGCTGAAGCGCCGCACGCCACAGGCCGTCGTGATCGGCGGGGTCGCCGGGTGCATGCCGGTGCTGACCGGCTGGGCCGCGGTCAGCGGGGGTTCGCTGGCCGACCCGCGGCCCTGGCTGCTGTTCGCGATCATGTTCGTGTGGCAGCCGCCACACTTCTGGGCGCTCGCGATGAAGTACCGGGAGGACTATGCGGCCGCCGGCCTGCCGATGTTGCCGGTCGTGGTCGGCAACCCGGAGGCGACCCGCCAGATCCTGCTGCACAGCTACCTGCTCGCCGCGGTCATCGCGGTCACTGCGGTCGCGGGTGGCTTCGGCCTGGTGTTCGCCATCACGGCGGGGCTGCTCACGGCGCTGTGGCTGTGGTACGCCCACCGGTTGCGGCGCACCCACGCGGTCGCCGACGCCATGGCGCTGTTCCACTACTCGACGGTCTACCTCGCCGTGGTGCTCATCGGGGCGGCGGTGGACGCGGCCGTCGGCTGACCCGTCCCGGCCACGCACGGTGTGCTGGCTTGACCTCGCCGTCCTCGACGTGTCCACTCCCGCAAGGTCACCCTTGGGAGGGAGTCGTGGTCAACACCGAGCAGGTCCTGCGCGAGCGTGAGGAGATCCTCGCGGAGGTCGAGGGGCGCACCCTCGTCGACGTCTTCATGGCCACCTGCGACGCGAACGGCGGCAAGCCGGCGCTGGTCGTCAAGGAGGGCGACGGGTTCCGGACCCGCACCTGGGCGGAGTACCGGCGCGAGGCCAGTCAGGTCGCGATGGCGCTGCGCCGCGCCGGGGTCGACCACGGCGATTTCGTGGCGCTGATGATGACCAACCGGCCGGAGCACGTCATCGCCGACATCGGCGCGCTGCTCGCCGGCGGGACACCCGTCTCGGTCTACAACACGCTCACGGCCGAGCAGATCCGCTACATCGCCGACAACTGCAAGGCGAAGATCGCCATCGTCGAGGACGCGACCTTCCTCGACCGGTGGACCTCGATCCGCGCCGACCTGCCCGGCCTCGAGCTGATCGTGGTCCTCGACGCCGACGGCGTCGACCTCGACCGCGACGGGGTGACGAGCTACGAGCGGTTCATGGCCGACGGGGGGGAAGCGCTGGCCGGCGGGCAGGGCGAGCTCGAGAACAGCTGGCGGGCCGTCACGCCCGACGACCCGCTGACGCTGATCTACACGTCCGGCACGACCGGCCCGCCGAAGGGTGTGATCCTCACGCACCGCAACCTGCTGTTCATGCTCGGGGTGGTCCGCCGCATCCTCGACATCGAGCCCGGCCAGCGCGGCATCTCCTACCTGCCGCTGGCGCACGTCGCCGAGCGGATGACGACCCACTACGTCGGGCTGCGGTTCGCCGGCACGGTCTACTTCGTCAAGGAGGTCGCCGCGGTGCTGGAGACCCTCCAGGAGGCCCGTCCGAACACCTTCATGGCGGTGCCCCGCGTGTGGGAGAAGATGCACGCGGCGCTGATGGCCAAGGTCCACGCGACGGAGGACGACCGGAAGCGCAAGCTCGCCCTGCGGGCCATCGAGGTCGGTACCAAGAAGGTGCGGTTGGAGGCGACGGGCCAGCACCCCTCGCTCGGGCTGCGCATCCAGCACGCCCTGTTCGACAAGCTGGTGTTCGCGAAGATCCGCGACGGCCTCGGCATGGACCAGCTGCGGGTGGCGCTGTCGGGCGCCGCACCGATCAGCGCCGACCTGCTCATGTTCTTCAAGGCGATCGGCATCGAGGTCCTCGAGGTCTACGGGATGACGGAGTCGACCGCGGTCATCACCGCCAACCAGCCGGGACAGGTGCGCATCGGCACGGTCGGCCCGCCGCTGCCGGGCGTCGAGGTCCGCATCGCCGACGACGGCGAGATCCTCGCCCGCGGCCCGAACGTGACCCCCGGCTACCTCAACCGGCCCGACGCCACCGCGGAGACGCTCGACGCCGACGGTTGGCTGCACACCGGTGACCTCGGGGTCATGGACGACGACGGGTACGTCCGTATCGTCGGCCGCAAGAAGGAGCTGATCATCACCGCGGGCGGCAAGAACCTCTCGCCCAACAACATCGAGGAGACGATCAAGCAGACCTCGCCGATCATCGGGCAGCTGTGCGCGGTCGGCGACGAGCGGCCGTTCATCTCGGCCCTCGTCGTGCTGGACGCGGAGGTCCTGCCCGGGTGGTGCGAGACCAAGGGCATCGCGTTCTCGTCGGTCGCGGCGGCGGTCGAGCACCCCGACGTCCTCGCCGAGGTGCAGCGCGCGATCGACGCCGGCAACGAGCACCTCGCCCGTGTGGAGCAGGTCCGGAAGTGGGCGATCGTGCCCTCGGAGTGGACCGCCGAGTCGGAGGAGCTCACGCCGTCGCTCAAGCTCAAGCGGTCCGTGATCCACACGAAGTACGCGGACGTCATCGACGGGCTGTACGTGCGGCAGGACTGACGGCCGGGGGCCGGCCGAGCCCCCCGCTCGTCGTTCGCGTCGTTCCTCGGCTGGGCGCCCCGCGCTCGGGCGGCACGGCGTGCGCACCCGCGTCGGGGACGCCCGTCGATGAGGTCCCCGACACCGTGACGCCCCTCGATCGGGGTGGCCGCCCTCCTTCGTGAGGAAGCTGGCCCTTGACACTGGCTGAACATTTGGTCAGGATACTGAACATGCGTTCAGTCGAGGACGGGACCACAGCGGACGGCACCACAGGAGGTGCGGCGCCGGCAGCCGTCTCGCCCTCGTCGAGGGCGCCCGACTCGTCGAGGGAGTCCGACCGGACCGCCCGCGCCCGCATCCGCGACGCGGCGATCGACCGCTTCGGGCAGGACGGCATCGCGGCCAGCAGCTTGCGCACGATCGCTGCGGACGCCGGGGTGTCGGCGGCGCTCGTCGTCCACCACTTCGGGTCCAAGGACGGGCTGCGGGCGGCGTGCGACGACCACGTGGCCGCGACGATCCGCGAGGGCAAGCGCCAGGCGATGGCGGCGGGCCCTGGGGCCGACCCGCTGGTGGCCCTCCGCCAGGCGGAGGAGACCCGTCCGCTGCTCCGCTACCTCGCGCGCGTCCTGGTCGACCCGTCGCCGGCGGTGGCCGATCTCGTCGACGAACTGGTCGACGACGCCGAGGCCTACATGGCCGAGGGGGAGCGGACGGGCACGCTGCGGCCGTCGGCCGACCCGCGCGGCCGGGCGGTCGTGCTGACGATGTGGTCGCTCGGCGCGTTGGTGCTGCGCGAGCACGTCGCCCGACTGCTCGGCGCGGACCTCACGGCCGATACGCAGGGGCTGCTCGCCTACTCGCTGCCGGCGACCGAACTGCTCGGCGAGGGCGCGCTGACCCCGGAGGCCTACGCCCGGATCCGGGCCGCCTACGAAGACCTCGCCTCCCCGGGAGGCCATCATCACCAGGAGCAACGACCATGACCACCACCTCCGCGCGCGCCGCCGCCGCGGACGTCGTGATCCGCACCGCCGGGCTGATCAAGGACTACCGGTCGGCGCGGCGCGGCCGCACGACCGGCCACGTCCGCGCGCTCGACGGGCTCGACCTCGAGGTCCGGCGCGGCGAGGTGTTCGGCTTCCTCGGCCCCAATGGTGCCGGGAAGTCCACCACGATCCGGATCCTGCTCGACCAGTTGCGCCCGACCGCCGGGTACGCGGAGGTGCTCGGCGCCACCCCGGCCGCCGGCGGCCCGGCGGTGCGGGCCCGGATCGGCTACCTGCCGGGCGAGCTCGCGATGCAGGGTCGCGAGACGGCGGGCGACCTGCTCGAGCACCTGGTCCGGTTGCGTGGCGGCCGCGGGAGCGGGCGCATCGGCCCGCTCGCCGAACGGTTCGGGCTCGACCTGACCAAGCCCATCCGCAGCCTGTCGAAGGGCAACAAGCAGAAGGTCGGGGTGATCCAGGCGTTCCTGCACGCACCCGAACTGTTGATCCTCGACGAGCCGACCAGCGGGCTCGACCCGTTGCTGCAGCAGGAGTTCCTGGCGATGGTGCGTGAGGCGACCGCCGACGGCGCGACCGTCTTCATGTCCTCGCACGTGCTCTCCGAGGTGGAGATCATCGCCGAGCGGGTCGCGATCGTGCGCGAGGGTCGGATCGTCGACCTCGACGACGTCGCGACGCTGCGCCACCATGCCGGCCAGCAGGTCGCGCTGCGCTTCGCCGACCCGATCCGCGCCGACGAGTTCGCCGAGATCCCCGGCGTCGAGGACGTCGAGGTGACCGACCACACCGTCCGCTGCCTGCTCCGTGGCGAGCCGGACGCGCTGCTCAAGGCCGCCGCGGCCCACCACGTCGTGCGCTGGGTCGCCGAGGACCGCGAGCTCGAGGACCTCTTCCTCGACTTCTACCGCGTCCCCGCCGGCGAGCTCCACGCCGAGGCCGAGGAGGTGGTCGTCCATGGCCGTTGACACCGCCGCCCGCACCCCCACCCCCGCTCCCGCCGACCGGAACGGCGCGCGCGCCGACGGGACGCGGCTGCCGGTCGCCCGCTGGGTGCTGCGAGAGCAGCGCCGCTCGCTCACGCTCTGGGCCATCAGCCTCGCGGCGATCACCGCGATGTACCTCGCCTTCTACCCGTCGATGGCGACCGACGAGATGGAGGCGGTCATGGCGGGCCTGCCCGAGGCGCTGATGAGCGGCATGGGCTGGGACCGCATCGCCACCGGATCCGGCTACCTCGAGTCGACCATCTACGGCCTGCTCGCCCCGGCCCTGCTGCTGGTCTTCGGCATCGCGGCGGGCGCGCGGTTGCTGGCCGGTCACGAGGAGGACGGCTCGCTCGAACTCGAGGGCACCGCGCCGGTCTCGCGCCGGCAACTGCTGCTCGAACGCTTCGCCGCCCTGACGTTCGGCCTGTTCGTGCTGTGCGCCGCGCTCGGGGTCGCCACGCTCGTGCTGGCCCCCGCCCTCGGTATGGAGGTGACCTCCGGCAACATCCTCGCCGCGACGCTCGGGCTGTGGCTGTTCGTCCTCGCCATGGCGACGGTGAGCTTCGCCGTCGGGGCGGCGACCGGCCGCCGGGCGCTGGCGCTCGGCGTGGGCGCCGGACTCGCGGTGTTCGCCTACATGGCCGACACGATCGGCGAGATGATGGCGGGCGGCGACTGGCTGTCGACCATCAGCCCGTTCGGCTGGTACCTCGGGGGCGACCCGCTCACCCAGGGCGTCGACGGGGCCGGCTACGCGCTGCTCGCCGGGCTGGTCGTCGTCGCCCTGCTCGCGGGGCTGCTGCGCTTCGAACGGCGCGACCTCGGCGTCTGAGCCGGACCTGCCGTCACGGTGCGCTCGTGTGGGCGCGGGGTGGCGAGCTGGGTCACCGGGTTCCTTGCCCGCAGCCACATCGTCGAGGTGGCACCCTGCGCCCGTGGAGATCCTCCGACGGGTGGTCCGGGTCGTGCTGGTCGTGGTCGCCGCGTGGGCGCTGGTGGTCGTGCTGGCGGCGGTGTTCCAGCGGCAGCTGATCTACCTCCCGGACCGCTCGGTCCCGACGACCCCCGCCGGGGTCGAGGAGGTGGCGCTCGACACCGACGACGGGCTGGCGCTGACGGCCTGGTTCGTCCCCGCGGCCGGGGACGAGGACGGGGCGACGGTGCTGGTCGCTCCCGGCAACGCCGGCAACCGCGGGGTCCGGCTGCCCCTCGCCACCGGGCTCGCGGCCCGCGGCCACGCGGTGCTGCTGCTGGACTACCGCGGGTACGGCGGGAACCCGGGCCGCCCGTCCGAGGACGGGCTCCTCGCCGACGCCCGGGCGGCGCTCGCCCACCTCGACGCGCGTACGGACGTGACCGCCGAGCGGATCGTGCTGTTGGGCGAGTCCCTGGGGACCGGCGTCGTCGCCGGCACGGTCGGGCGCGGGGCCTCGTCGATGAGCGGCAGCGGCGTGAGCCTGGCGGAGGTCCCGGTCGTGCTGCGTTCGCCCTTCACGGAGCTCGCCGACGTCGGGCGGGCCGCCTACCCCTTCCTGCCGGTGCGGATGCTGCTCCGCGACCGGTTCCCCGTGATCGAGGACCTGCGCGGGCACCTCGGACCGATCCTCGTGATCGCCGGCGACCGCGATCGCATCGTGCCGACCCCGCTGTCGAAGCAGGTGGCGGCCGCACTGGACGCGCCGTTCGAGGCGATCGCCGGCGCCGACCACAACGACCGCGCGCTGCTCGACGGTGACGACTACCTCGATGCCGTCGACCGGTTCGTGCGCGAGGTGTTGCCGGCGGACTGATTGCCGTCCGGACGCGAGCCGCTGGTGGCGTCGGTCGTCAGCACCAGGGCTGGAGGTAGGCGGCCAGGGCGTCCTGCGCGACCTTCGGAGGGTCCTCACGCAGGGCGTAACGGGTTGCGCGGCCCTTGTCGCGGACCGACACGAGTCCGGCCTGCCGCAGGATCGACAGATGGTGGTGGGCGGTGGCCTTGGCCACCCCGAGCTCGGACGCGGCCTCGCCCAGGCTGATGGGGCCGGGGGTCATCCGGCGCAGCAGCGTCAGCCGGCCCTCGTCGGACAGCGCCTTGAACAGCTTCAGCAGCTTCGGCGGCGGCGCCTCGCACGGCAGGGCGAGGAAGGTGTCGGCGACGGCGGTCGAGATGACCTCGAGGGGCTGGTTCCTGCCACCGTCGGGCGCTGCCTCGAGGAAATTGATGACCAGCCACGGTCGTAGCCAGTAGCTGGGCAGCAGGACGACGCGGCGGCCCGCCGGCTCGGGCTCGAGCTCGTAGCCGTTGGTCGCGTCGAGGGCGACGGCTGCCGGGTCGTCGGTGGCCTCCAGCTGCTGCCGGCGGTGCGCCGTGTCCCGTTCGATGGGGCCCATGGCCTCTGCGGCCAGCGCTGGCCAGACCTCGGTCGCGAACCGTTGCACGGTCTGGCGGACTCGGGCACCGAAGTCGTCCGGCGACCGGTCGAGCAGCTGGCGCAGCCCGGCGCCGCGCTCGGTCGCGGCCAAGATCTCGATCTCCTCGAGGGCCGCCTCCTCGTCTGCGAGGACGCGGGTGAGCAGGCCGACCGGTTCATCGACCAGCTCCTGCGCTTGGTGGGCGAGCTTGGCCCGCCAGGGCAGGGTCGGGTCCTGCTCGAGAAGCTCGAGCAGCTGGGTGACCCCGGCCGGCTCGGGCAGCAAGGCGCCGAGCACCGCCAGCACGAGGAAGAACTTGTCGTCCCGGTCGGGCAGGTCGCTGCCGGGCGGTGGCGCGAGCGTGCCGAGCTCGCTGGCAGCGGCCAGCAGTGCCGGATCGACCTGCGCGCGGACCGCCTCGATGCGCTCCACCCCGACGTCGAAGTCCTTCGGGTCGCGGGCGATGAGCACGCCGATCAGCCGCAGCAGCTCGGCGGCGGCAGAAGCGCGGGCCTCCACCGTCGGCGGCGCGACGCGGCTACTGGCCCGCAGGTCCAGGACCCTCACGTTCGGCCTCCTTCGAACGGGTGCGCGGCGTGCCTCGTCGTTCGACCGCCACCGTACCGTCAGGGAGTCCTGAGCGGTCGGGTGGACCCGGCGGCCGCGTTCCGGCGCGGGGGTCGTCGACGCGTCGGATCGACCGGAAGCGCGCTGGAGGGCCCGTCGGAGCCCTTCGCGGCCCCCGCGGTGACCCTGTGCGCAGGTACTCCACGCGAGGTCGGCCTGCGCACAGCGTTCGACAGCTATCACACGGCCGGTGCCGAACACTTGACACACGTCGAACGCTATGGTTCGATAACCATCGAACGTAAGAGAACGAGCGGCGGGACCACGACAGGGACCGCGCAGACCGCACCGGGAGGAGACCACGATGTTCCTGACCCACACCCTGCTGGCCCAGGTCGCAGGCGACCGGACCGCGGACGCCGAGCGTCGCGCCACGGAGATCCGTCGGCGTCGCGGGCTCGGCTCGCGCCGGACCTGGTTCGCCGCGATCCGTCCCGCGACGCGGGCCCCGCAGCCGACCGGACGTCACGTGCAGCCGACCGCCCGGCCGAACGTGGCCTCGCTGAGCCGGCCCCGCACCGAGGCGGCCTGACCGTCCACCTGCCGATCGACGGCCGACGAACGGCGGACCGCGCCCCGCCGACCCGGCCCACCCGACCGCCCGGCCCCGCCATCGCGCGGGAGCCGGGCGGTCGCCTTGCCGGGGGGCGACGTGCCGCGGACCCCGGCGGTCGCGGGGATGCGGCGCGGACGGGGCCGCCGACTATCCTCGCCCGGACGTGGGATGGCGGCACACGCGACAGTGGAGGCTCACAGGTGGGACACGCAGCGGAGGCGTGGGGACGGCTGTCCGACATGCTCGGGAGAGGCAACGTCGACGGCGTCCCGGAGCTCTACGCGGTCGACGCCCTCTACCTCGAGCCGTACAACCCGCCGCATCGCGGCAACCTGCTCATCCAGGCCTACCTCAAGGACTGGCTCGCCGGGAAGGACGACGTCGCGATCGACGCCAAGCGGGTGATCGAGGGCGACGACGGGAACAGCCTCGGCGTCGAGTGGGCGATCTCGTACACCGCCGCCGGGCGGCGCTGGAACGACCTGCCGCGAGCGAGCTTCTTCGCGTTCGCCGAGGACGGCCGGATCAACTACCACCGCGACTACACCTGACGCGCGCCGGTCAGGCGGCGTCGGACGGTGCGTCACCCCCGCGCACGTAGCGCCAGGTGACGAGCGCGGCGAGCGCGGCGCCGGCGAGCCCGGCCACGAGCCGCTTGGGGACCCCGGCGTCGTCCTCATCCGGGTCGCCGAGCCCGACGGGGGCGACGAAGTCGCGGATGTCCCAGCCCATCGCGTGGGCGGCGGCGCGCAGCTCGCGGTCGGGGTTGACCGCGACGGGCGTGCCGACCGCGGAGAGCATCGGCAGGTCGGTGACGGAGTCGGAGTAGGCGAAGCAGCGGGTGAGGTCGTAGTCGCGGACCGCCGCGATCTGGCGGACCGCCGTGGCCTTCGCGGCGGCGTACGCGTAGAACTCGAGGGTGCCGTCGTAGCGGCCGTCCTCGTCGATCCCGGCGCGGGTCGCGATCACGTCGTGGATACCGAGGTGGTGCGCGAACGGCTCGACGATCTCCTCACCGCCAGAGGACACGATCCACACGTCGCGGCCGGCGCGGCGGTGCTCCTCGATCTGGTCGAGTGCCTCGCGGTAGGCGAGCGGTGCGATGACCTCCTCGAGCGCCTCGCGGACCAGCCGCTCGACCCGGTCGGCCTCCCAGCCCCGGGTGAGTTCCAGCGCAGCGGCACGGGCCTGCTCCATGCGCTCGTGGTCGGCACCGACCAACTGGTAGACGGCCTGCGCGTAGAGGGTCTTGATGACCGTGCTCGGGCCGAGCAGGCCGTCGCGCAGGAACCGGCGCCCCATCACCAGCGTCGAGGACCGCGCGATGATCGTCTTGTCGAGGTCGAAGAACGCTGCGGCCGTCGCGCCGGTGGCGCGGGCCGCGATCTCCTCGAGCGCCTCCTGCGACAGCCGGTCCGCCCCGGGACGGGCGTAGCGGCGCTCGGTCGCGGCGCCGGGATCCTTCTCGGCCGCAGCCTTCGCGGCGGCCTCGATCTCCGCGAGGACCTCGGCGGACGCCCGCACGCCGGCGACGATCTCCTCCGCCAGCTGCCGGCCGGCACGGCCGCGCCCGGTGGACCCGGGTGCGGCATCCGCGGGCGCGCCGACCTCGGTCGGGTCCGGAGCGGTCGGGTCCGCGGCGACCGCGTCATCGGGTCCGTCCGCGTCATCGGGTCCGTCCGCCCCGCCCGTCTCCTCCGCCGGGGCCACCGGCACGTCCGGCTGCTCGTCCTGCCGCTGCTCGTCCTGCTCGCTCACGCCGGTCTCCCCGCTGTCGTGCGCCGACCGCGCAGCCTACTCGCCGTGGGCGGGACCGACCCTCATCAGTTCACCGCGACCACGCACGACCAGCGGGTCCTTCCCGACGACGGCCAGCTCGGGGCCGGCGACGTGGGTCACCCGCCCGTCGGGTGTCACGATGCTCGTGGCGGGGACGCCGGCGAGGTCACCGACCGGTTCGCCGACGAGCGTGCCGTCCGGCGCCACCTGCGCCGGCCCGTCGAGCGGCAGCCGCTGCGCGAACGCCCGCCGTTCGCCGGTCGCGAGGTCGCGCAGCTCCCGCTCCCCGCGCAGCCCGAGGACGGCGACGCCCCCCTCCCACGGCAGCAGGGTCGCGCAGCACCGCATCGGGGCGGCGAACCCGTACGGCTCGCGCCACACGGTCGAGCCGTCCGCAGCCAACGCGACGAGGTCGGCCGCGTGGCTCGTCGCGCCGGTGGCGGTGGACTCCGGCCGGAGGAGCACGCTGACCGTGACGTCCTCCACCTCGAGGACCCCGTGGGCCAGGTAGCCGTCGAGGTCGGCGACCTCCTGCCCGCTGGCCGGATCGAGCAGCCGGTGGCCGTTGCTGCCCTCGGTGATCAGCCACGGGCCGGCCTGGAACGCGTAGGCGCCGGCCGCCCAGGAGCGTCGCCAGCGCACCCAGCCGGTCGCCGGGTCGTGCCCTCGGAGTTCGCCGCGGACCACCGCCGTGATGCCGGCCTCGGCGACGTCGATCAGTTCGGTGGCCGCCGTGCGCGAACGGGGCCGCGAACGTTCGTCGGTCGTCCACCGCACCGTCCCGTCGGCGCGGTCGAGCGCGATCACCGGGACGACGCGCAGGGGCCGGCCGGCGTCGTCGAGCTCGTCGGTCGGCACGGGCTGGCCCCGGACCACGACGACCTCCGCCAGCGGGGTGAGCTCCTCCAGCCGCCACCCCGTCGAGCGGGCCACCCACCGCCGCGTCCCGTCGATCGCGTCCAGCGCGGCCACGCGCCGGAGCGTCCCGACCAGCACGAGGTCGCCGTCGATCACGAGCTGCGGCCGCTCTCGCCCGACGAGGTCGCTGAGCCGGGTCCCGCCGACGGTCGTCGGCAGCAGGTCGTCGAGCGGCGCCACCCACCGCTCCTGTCCCGTCGCCGCATCCAGCCCGGTGGCACGGTCGGCGTCCACCAGCACGACCAGCCCCTCGCCGGCGGCGACCGTCGGCGGCCGTTCCCGGTCGAGCGGCCGCCGCCACGCCCTGCACCCGGCCGGCACGCAGGTGATCGTCTGCGGGATCCCCACCTGCCGGTGGGTCAGGACGCGGTCGGCGCGATCGAGGCGGGGGCGCGTCCGGGCGGGCGCCGCGGACGGCCCGTCGTCCGCGTCCGCGGTGGCGTCGTCCGCGAGCGTCGCGCCAGGGGCAGGGGGGACGGAGCCGGCGCTCGGCAGGGCAACCTCGGCGTCGAGGGGCGAGGAGGTGGCGGTGCCCGGTCCCGGCCCGCCGCCCAGCACCACGGCGGCCACCACGCTGACGACGAGGACGCCCACGGCGACCCCGCGGACGGCCCGAGGTGGTCCCGGCCGCGTGCCGCCACCAGCACCTCCCCGCCCCCGGGAGAGCGTGACGGCAGCGCCGCAGCGGCCGCAGTAGCGGGCGGTCGCGGGCCAGGACGCGCCACAGTCCGGGCAGGTGACCGGGTGGGACCGGATGCGCACGTCGGCTCCGGGTGGCGGCGTCGGCTCGGCCGGCTGGCAGGTGCCTGCGCGTCGCTCGCGAGGGTACGGCGCGGCTGTCCACAGGGGAGGGCGAGCTCGTCGTCGCCGCTGGCGCGGGCGCTCGTACGGTGCGTCGAACGGTGCATCGGCCGGTTCGTGGACCGACGATCGATCGGGAGGAGCCGGGCGGGCATGGACGACAGAGACGGCAGGGACGGCAGGGACGGCAGAGACCGCTGGGACGAGGTGCAGGGACCGGGACCGCGCGAGCCGCCGTTCGACGCGGTCGCGGCGCCGGTCGCGGTCGCGGTGCCGGTGGCGCTCGCCCTGTCGGGGCGCCACGCGGCGTCGGTCCGCCGCTGGGTCGAGGGCGTGCTCGGCTGGCAGCCGGTGGACGACGACCCGGCCGGGCCCGTCCCGCCGGCGGTGCGGCTCCTGGACCACCAACCGCTGGCCGACGCACGGGCGGCAGGACCGGCGGTGCTGCCGACCCTGCTGGTGGTGGACGACGACGCGGCCGCCCCGGCGACCGCCGCGCTCGTGCACGCGGCGCGGCCGGACGCGGTGGTGCCGTGGCCGTCGGGACGTGACCAGCTCACGGAGGTGGTCGCCTCGCTGCTGCAGCGGCCTCGGCGGGACGGGAACGAGCCGCGCGTGCTGCGCGTCGGCGGCGCGGCGGGGGGCGTGGGCACGACGACGATCGTGCTGGCGCTCGCGGGGCTGCTCGGGTGGCAGGGGGACGGCGCACTCGCGCTCGTCCGGCCGCCGGCGCCGGTCCCCGACCTGCGCGTTGTGCCTGGCGAGGCGGTCGGCGCGCCCGACCTCTGGGCCCGGGCCGAGCCGTTACCGGCGGTCCCGCGCGGGCGCGTCCTCGGCATCGTCGGTGGCGAGGTCCCGTCCCCCGCCGACCCGCGCATCACCGCCGCCGTGATCGACGCCGGCGTCGACGACGACGTGGACGTGCTCGTCTGCCGGCCGGACGCGGCCGGGCTCACCCGCCTGGCGACGACGACGGCCGCTGCGGCCGTGCTCGTCGGGGCCGGGCCGGCGTCGCCCGGCGACCTCGA
>SLMP01000060.1 GCA_007133465.1 Nitriliruptoraceae bacterium
CGGTGGCGGCCGCGCCCCTGGTGGTCCCGGTTGGCCGCTGGCATGCCCGCGTCCATCTGCTCACCGGGGTGCCCGACCATCAGCTCGGTGAACAGGTCGGCGCGCTCACCGGGCCGCAGACCGACCTGCTCCGCGACGCCGTGGGCGCGCTGGTCCGCCCACCCGGGTGAGGTTCAGCCCGCCGGGCGCAACCGGTCGCGGCCGGCCCACAGCGCGTCGAAGAAGCCGTCCCAGTCCGTGACCGGGTCATGCCGGGTGGCCGCAGCATCGACCAGGTCGTAGGCGGCCGAGATCCGCTGCCGGATGCGGCGTTGTTGGGTGTCGGGCGGCAGGTCGGACCAGATCGTGTCCAGCCCGAACGCGGCGTTCAGCGCTGCGACCAGCCCGTCACGGAACCTGGGCCAGTCGCCCGGCATGCCGAGCTCGCGTTCCATGGTGAGGAAGTACACGAACTGGTCCCGTGCGATCCACGCGGGTGAACCCACCGCCGTGTCCGCCGCGACCGCCACCCCGTTCACCCGACCGTCCACACCAGCTCCTCTCCGTCGACCCCGACACCGTTGCACCTTCCGGCAACCACCGCCCGACCGACCTCACCCAGCCTGTGGATGACCCTCCAGAGCGTGCGCTCAGCGCATCGCTGTCACAGTCGGCACCCCCGTTTCACAACTCCCTTCTAGGAGCCGAAACGGAGACACACCGATGCATCAGCAGATCCAGCCGGGCCGGCGGCACCCCCAGGCGGGGTCGTGATGCTGAGCGTGAAGAAGATCCTGGCCGGGCGTGGGGCGGTGGACTACTACCTCAACCAGACCCGCCGTGGGCTGGCCGACTACTACCTCGGCGAACAGTCCTCGCCCGACGGGGACGCTGAGGTCGCCGAGCGGCTGTCGGCGCCGGGGGCGTCGTGGTGGGGCGGCGGCGCCCAGGAGCTCGCGTTGGAGGGTCCGGTGGAACGGGCCCAGTTCGTGCCGCTGTACGCCAAGGGGGTTCGCCCGGACGGCGGGTACCTGGGCCGCAGGTTCCGGACCCAGGAGGATGCGGCGGAGGCCCGGGCCGACCGGCTTGCGGCGACCGAGAAGATCGTCGACCCGCTTGAGCGGTGGGAGGCCCAGCAGCAGCTGGCCCGCTCCGGGTCGGGCGCGTCGGTGGCGGCATGGGATGCGACGTTCTCACCGGTGAAGTCGGTGTCGCTGCTGTGGGCCGCTGGAGACCGCCAGATCCAGGAGCAGGTCTGGGCGGCGCAGGTCGCTGCGGTCGACGCCGGGCTGCAGTATCTCGAGGAGCATGCGCGGTTCGTGCGTGCCGGCCGCAACGGCGTGAAGGTGCTCGACAGCGACGGGCTGGTCGTGGCGCGGATGAACGAGTGGACGTCCCGCGACGGGGACATGCAGCTGCACACCCACTGTCTGATCCTCAACCGGGCCCGCACCACCTCGGATGGCAGATGGCGGGCACTGGATGGCCGGCCGCTGCTGGCCGCGAAGACCGGCGCGGCCGCCATCTACCACCGGGCCCTCGAGGCAGAGCTGACCCGGAGGCTCGGCGTCGCCTGGCGGGACCGGCCCGAAGGCTTGCGGGAGCTCGACGGCGTGCCCGGGGAGCTGATCGAGGTGTTCTCGACCCGCCGCCGGGCGATAACCGCCGAGGTGGCCCGGCTCGTCGCCGCGTACGAAGACCGCTACGGCACCCCACCCCCACCGGCGGTCCGCCACCAGATGGCCCAGGACGCCACGCTGGCGACCCGCCGGTCCAAGCGTGAACCGTCCCCGACCGAAGCGCTGGAAGCGTGGGAACGGCGGGCACGACAGCAGGGCACCGACCTCGCCACCCTCTCTGGCCAGGTCATCGGCCGCAACCCTGTCCGGCGACCCCCTTCGGCGGCGCGGGATGAGCTCGGGCTGCTGCTTGAGCGGCTGGCTGGCTCGAGCCGGGCGAGCTTCACCCGGCATGATCTGCTGCGTGCCGCCCTCGATGTCGTCGAGGTCGCCGACCGTCCCGCCACCGAGCTCCGCCACGACGCGGACCGGCTCATCACCCGGCTGCTGGACACCGACCTCGTCCTCGCACTCCACGCAGACGACCCGCTCCACGTCGGCGAGCCGTTCCTAAGGGCGGATGGCACCTCGGTGTTCACCCGGCACGCCCGCCAGCGTTGGACCCTGCGGTCCACCCTCGACCGCGAAGCCTGGCTCCTCGCCGTGGCTGCCGAACCCGCAGCGGTCGCAGTCGAGCCCGACGTGATTGTGCATGCTGCCGTACGGCACCGGCTCGGCACCGACCAGGCCGCCGCCGTCCACCAGCTCCTCGAAACCGAGCAGCGCATCGGGCTGCTGGTCGGCCCCGCCGGAGCCGGCAAGACCCGCACCCTCCGCGCGGTCGTGGACGCCTGGGAGCAGGGCGGCGGCAACGTCGTCGGGCTGACCGTGTCCCAGGCCGCCGCGGAGGTCCTCGCCTCCGAGGCGCAGGTCCGGGCCGAGAACACCGCGAAGTGGCTGTACGAGACCCGGCACGGCCGCTGGCAGCTCCCCGAGAAGCCGCTCCTACTGATCGACGAAGCGTCCATGGTCTCCACCCACGACCTCGTCACCCTCGTCGCGCAAGCCCGACAAGCGCAAGGGAAGGTCCTGCTCGTCGGGGACCCCGCGCAGCTGTCCGCGATCCACATCGGAGGGGCGTTCGACCTGCTCGCCGAACGCCACGGCGCCGCACGGCTCACCGAAATCCGCCGCTTCACCCACCCATGGGAAGCCGACGCGTCCACGCTGCTGCGAGACCGGGACCCGGCCGCCATCGACGCCTACGCGATGCGGGGCCGGATCCACGGCGGCCGGCTCGACGAGCTCGAGACCGCACTGTTCGACGCGTGGAAGGCCGACGCGCTCGGCACCGACGACCACGGCCAACGCGAGACCGTCGCCATGATCGTCGCCACCAACGACCAAGCCGCCGTCCTCGGCGAACGCGCCCGCCACGCCCTCATCCAGGCCGGGCACGTCACGGACGGCCCGACCGTGCAACTGGCCGACAACGTTGCGTCGGTCGGGGACCACATCGTCACCCGCCGCAACGACCGCCGACTCACCAACCGTGACGGCGCCTGGGTCGTCAACGGCCAGACCTGGACCATCACCGCCACCCACCCCGGCGGCGGCGTCGAGGTGGCACGCCACGGCGACGGCGCGACCCTGACGCTGCCCGCCGACTACCTCGCCGTCCACACGCACCTGGCGTACGCGACCACTGCCCACCGTGCCCAAGGGATGACCGTCGAGCGGGCGCACGCCACCGTGGATGCCGACACCACCCACCAGCAGCTCTACGTCGCCGCGACCCGCGGCAGGCACGCCAACGACCTCTGGGTCGCGCTGGACTCCGACCGTGACCTCATCGCAGACGACACCCACCTCCCCGACCCGCAGCAGATCCTCGCCCGTGCGCTCGCACGCCACGACCCCGACCGGCTCTCCGCCCACCAGCTCGCCGACGACAACCGGCACGAGCTGCACTCCCTCGCCCGGCTCGGCGCCATCTTCGAAGACGCCGCCCGCCACACCACCCACCAGTGGCTATCGGCCAAGCTCGACGACCGCGGGCTCAGCCAGGCCGTCCGCGACACCGAGTGGGGCAGCCTGCTCGACCGCACCCGCCAGGCCGCCCTCCAAGGCCACGACCCCGACCAGCTCCTCGACCGGGCCATCGACATGCGACCCATCGACGACGCCCACTCGACCGCCAGCGTCCTGCACTGGCGGCTCGGCGAGATCGCCGAACACACCGAACCCGCCCGACAGCCAGGACCGCTGCACTCCCTCCCACCCGCCGGAACCGACGACCCCCACCACCAGCTCGCCCGCGCCGCCGGAGAACTCATCCGCCAACGCTGGCACGAGATCCGGGAACGCCTGGTCAA
>SLMP01000038.1 GCA_007133465.1 Nitriliruptoraceae bacterium
CGAGCGCGGTCGCGACCGCGCGCACCGCCGCAGGGGTCACGCCCGGCTGGTCGGCGAGGAGGACGACGGCCACCTCGACGTCGGGGTGCGAGGTCAGTGCGCCGATCCCGGCGCTGAGCGAGCTGGCCTGGCCGCGGCGGTGCGCCGGGTTGACGACGACCTCCACCTGGCCGGCGACGCGTGCAGCGGCGGCCACCCGCTCGGCGTCGTGCCCGACGACGACCACGACCGGTTCGGCGCCGGCGTCCAGCGCGGTGGCGACGGCGTGTGCGACGAGGGGGCGGTCGCCGACCGTGGCCAGTTGCTTGGTGTCGCCGTACCGCGCGCCACTGCCGGCGGCGAGGACGAGCACGGCGAACCCGTCGGCGGCGGGGGCTGCCACGGGCTCCGGCGGCGGCGTGGGCCTAGGCTGCGCGGCCCCCGAGTGGAGGTCGTCATCGTGGCCGAGCGCGCACGCCGCACCGCGGCGGTCGTCACGTCGAGCGACGGGGTCGCGTCCGGTCATCGCGAGGACGACTCGGGCGCGGCGGTGCGCGACCTGCTGACCGACGCCGGGTTCGACGTCGTCCGGCGGGTCGTGACCCCCGACGACCGCGGGACCATCGCCGGCCATCTCCGCGCGCTGGCGGACGAGGACGGGGTCGGCTTGATCGCGGTCACCGGGGGGACCGGGTTCGGCCCGCGGGACGTGACGCCGGAGGCGACGTTCGACGTCGTCGACCGGCAGGCACCGGGCCTCGCCGAGGCGATGCGGGCCGCGGGGCGGGCCATCACCCCGCTCGCCGACCTGTCACGCGGCGTCTGCGGCGTCCGGGGGCGCACCCTGATCGTCGACCTCCCCGGCAGCCCGAAGGGTGCGACGGAGAGCCTCGCGGCGATCGTCGGCCTGCTGCCGCACGCGCTCGACCTGCTCGGGGGCGACACGGCCCACCACCCGGCCGCGCACGGGAACGGGGGACCGCCCGCCGGCACATGATCGCGGCCGGAGGCGTCGGTCGGCGCAGGGGGCTGCGACGCGCCGGTCGGCTGGTTCGCCTCCGCCGTGTGGTCGGCGCCGACACGCCGGCCGCCGACACGCCGGCCGCCGGAACGCTCCCAGCGTCGCACGGAACACCGGCGACCCATCGATCCTCCTCGGCCACGCCCAACCGGACGGTAGCGCTTGCCGGCGACCCCCGGCCGAACGGTCGGCTCGCTCCGTCGGGCCCGTCCCGACGGACGGGGCGACACGGTGCCGAGCGCCACCCGGCATCCCATACTCGGTTGCGTGAGCAACGAAACAGACGAGACGCCGGCTCGATGCGTGCCCCTGGTGCGCCATCCCACGCGGGGCGATCCCCGCTCCCGACACCGAACGAGACCGGCGACGACGACGAGGAGGACCGACATGGCAAAGATCGGCATCGTGTACTGGTCGATGTACGGCGCGACCTACGAGCTCGCGAAGGCGATCGCGGAGGGAGCGGCGAAGGACGGTGCGGAGGTGCACCTGCGGCGCGCGCCGGACCCGCTGCTGCCCGACGAGGTCAAGGCGATGGACGGCGTCGCCGACGCGATCGATGCACAGGACGATGTGTCGGAGGCGACGGTCGACGAGCTGCCGGAGTTCGATGGGCTGATCTTCGGCTCGCCCACCCGGTTCGGCAGCCCGGTCGCCCAGCTGCAGAACCTCTTCGACCAGACCGGCCCGCACTGGCAGACCGGTGCGCTGGTCGGCAAGCCGGCCGGCTTCTTCACCGGCGCCGCCACGATCCACGGCGGCCACGAGTCGACCATCCTCTCGATGAGCACCTTCGCCTACCACCACGGCATGCCGATCGTCCCGCTCGGTTACGGCGTCGCGCCCGAGGTGCAGACCACGCGCGGCGGCGGTGGCCCCTACGGCCCGACCCAGCTCGGCGATGGCGAGGGCCTGACCGACGACGAGCGCGCCATCGCGCTCGCCTACGGCGCGCACTTCCACCGCATCGCGGAGAAGCTGGCGGTCGCCTGACGAGCGGCGACCCCCACCGCTGACCGAGCTCTCCCCGGGAGCACGGCCGCACCGCGGCGGTGCACCTCGACGAGGCGGCGCGTCGACCAGTTCCCGGAGTCACGGGACGGTCGGCGCGCCGCCTCGCCCCTGCGACGGGCCCCGACGCGGGTCGCGTCGTAGGCTGCACGGGCAGCGGCGGGCACCGCTGGCCGGCAGGAGGGTCCATGGGCACGACGAGCGTCGACGTCCTCGTCGTGGGCGGTGGGGTCCACGGGGCCAGCGCGACCTGGCACCTCGCCCGGCGCGGCGTCGACGTCCTGCTCGTCGAGCGCGGCGAGCTGGCCGGCGGCCCGACCGGCCGCTCCAGCGCCGTGTGCCGTGCCTACTACACCGACCCGTTCCTCGCTCGGGTGGCCCGCGAGGCGCTCGACGTGCTCGCCTCGTTCGCCGAGCACACGGGGGGCCGCGACGCAGGTTTCCACCCCACCGGCGGGCTGTTCCTCCACGGTCCCGCCGACGTCGGCGTGGTGACGCGCACCGCCGCCGCGTTGTCCGCGATCGGGACGGCGACCGACCTGCTCACGCCCGCCGAGCTGACCGAGCGCTTCCCCCGCCTCGCCCTGGACGGGGTCGCGTGCGCCGCCTACGAGCACGGCGCCGGGTACGCCGACCCCGTCCTGACCACCACGGGCATGGTCGGCCACGCCCGCGACCTCGGCGCCCGGGTGCGCCTGCGCTCCGAGGTGGTGGGGCTGGACGTCCACGGCGGCGCCGGCCGCGGGGTCACGGTCGGCCTCGCCGACGGGACCCGGGTCGCGGCCGGACGCGTGCTGCTCGCGGCCGGACCCTGGACCGGTCGGCTCGCGCGCCTGGTCGGCGCGTCCCTGCCGCTCACCGTGGAACGGCACGTGGTGGCGACGTTCGCGACGGGCGGGACCGACCACCTCGACGTCGTCATGGCCGACGTCCCCGGCGGCTACTACGTCAAGCCGGAGACCGGGGGGACCCTCCTGGCAGGGCCGCTCACCCCCGAGCCGGCGATCGACGACCCCGACACGCTGGACGAGCGGATCCACGACGCCGAGGTGGCGGCGCTCGGGACGGCGCTGGTGCGCCGCGTGCCGGACCTGGCGGCGGCGCAACCCCGCGGCGGCTGGGCGAGCCTCTACGACGTGAGCCCGGACTGGCAGCCGGTGATCGGGGAGATCGCGCCGGGGGTGGTGGTCGACGCCGGGACCAGCGGCCACGGGTTCAAGCTCGCGCCTGCGCTCGGCGGCTACGTCGCCGGGCTGGTCCTCGGCGAGGCGGACCCGGGCCTCGCCGCGTTCCATCCCGACCGGTTCGCAGCCGGCGGTGGGCTCGCGGCCGGGTACGGCGAGGCGCGGATCCTCGGCTGACGGCCCGGTCCGGCCGGGCTCGTCGGCGGTGTGCTCGTCGGCGAACGCCGGAGGGCCCCGCCGTGGCGGGGCCCTCCGGGTGGTCCGTCTCGCAGCGGGTCCTAGAAGCTGGACTCCACGGTGTCGACGGTGTTCACGGTGCCGGTGTCGTCGATCTCCCACACCTCGTAGGTGCCGGACTCGGGCTCACCGTTGTCGGTGGAGGTCCGGCTCAGCACGACGCCCGACACGGTCTGGTAGGCGATCGAGTCGCCGGCCTCCAGGGCCTCGACGCACTCCTCGAAGGTGGAGCACGCCGTGTCGCCGGTGGTCAGCTCGACGAGCTCCGCACCCATCGCGGCGCCGTCGTCGGAGCCGGCCGCGACCGCCGACAGCGCGATCAGCATCGTGCAGTCGTAGACCTCGGGGGCGAAGGTGGTGTCCTCGAGGCCCGTCTCCTCGCGGTAGCGCTCGATGAAGTCCGCGGCGACGTCGCCGCCGCCCGGAGCGGTCCCACGCATGCCCTCGAGCACCGACTCGTCGTTCGGGTCCACGAGGCCGGCCAGGTCGTTCGACTTCAGGCCGTCCGCGCCGTAGACCGGGATGTTGTCGGGACCGAGGCCGGCCTCGACCATGGTCGCGAGGATCTGCGCGCCCTCGTCGAAGGCGATGACGGCGACGCCGTCGGCACCGGAGCCGGCGACCTCGTTGACCTCGGCCTCGAAGTTCGCGGCCTCCGGGTCGTAGGTGATCTGCGCCGCGACGGTGGCGCCGGCGTTCTCCAGCTCCGCGATCGTCGCGTCCATCAGGCCCTGGCCGTAGTCGTCGGCGCGGGCGAGGATCGCCGGGTTGGTGACGCCGTCGGCGACCATGGTCTCCGCGAGCACCGGACCCTGCAGCGCGTCGGTCGGTGCGGTGCGGAAGTACAGGCCGTTGTAGTCGTTGTCGGTGAACGTCGGTGCGGTGTTCGAGCCGGAGCACTGCAGCACGCCGGCCGAGGTGACGGCCTCCACGAACGACAGCGACATGCCGGAGGCGGCCGCGCCGATGATGCCGTCGACCCCTTCGCCGATCAGCCGCTGTGCGCTCTCCGAGGCGATGGTCGGGTCGCCGGCCTCGTCACCGGACGAGACAGTCACGTCCGCGCCGAACACGCCGCCGGCCGCGTTGATGTCCGACACCGCGAGCTGCATGGCCTCGATCTGCGGGGGGCCGAGGAAGGCCAGCGGACCGGACTCGGGCAGGATGTAGCCGAGGCTCAGGACGCCGTCGGACTCGCCGGGCGCAGCCCCCTCCTCGGTACCGTCGGTCTCTTCGGTGCCCTCGGTCTCCTCGGTGGTGTCCACCTCGTCGGTGGTCTCCGCCTCGGTCGCCTCCGGGGCCTCGGTCGTCTCGGGGTCGTCGCCGTTCCCGCAGGCGGCGACGGCGAGTGCGAGTGCCATCACCACCGCCGTGCGCCGCACCCAGTGCGATCGCTTCATCAAGCTCCCTCCATCCAGGGCTCGCGCGCGTCGCGCCGGAGCGGGGGACGCACGTGTGGGGACGCCGGGCGGAACGCCCGACGAGACCGGTACGCTACTAGGGTGGTAGGAGGAGCGCCACTACTTTCTTGCACGGCGAACGACCTGGGGTGCCCGTGAGCGATCTGCTGCTGTTCCCGTGTTCCCACGGCGAGGACGACCCGGAGCGGGCCACCGTGCCGTTCATCGCCGCCGCGACCGCGGCGGTCAGCGGGCAGCGCGCCGTCGTGGTCTGCACCGTCGAGGCCGCGTGGCTCGGTGTCCCGGGAACGTTGGAACGCATCGAGGTGCCCGGCATGCCGGCGCTCGCCGACCTGGCCCGGCAGCTGGTCGCCTCGGGAGGGGAGCTCTGGCTGTGCAGCGCCTGCGCGGTCAAGCGCGGCATCACCGGTGAGGGGCTGGTCGAGGGCGCGACGATCGTCGGGGCGGCGCGGATCGTGGAGGCGCTGCTCGAGGGGCGAGCGATCACGCTCACCTGAGCGCGCCGCGCGTCAGGCCGGGACCGCGTAGACCACGATGTTGTCCCGGTAGCTCGCGCGGTCGCGGTTCCACGCGCCGCCGCAAGTGATCAACGCGAGGTGCTCGGTCTCCCCGCCCCAGACGAACAGCTCGTCGATCGGCAGGTCGTCCTTCAGGTACTGCTCGCGGGCGACGACCCGCCAGGAGCGTTCGGTCCCGTCGTCGTGGGTGATCGTCACCACGTCGTCGAGCGCGAGGTCGCGCAGGCCCCAGAACGCGCCGGGACCCTCCTTCGAGTCCACGTGCCCGGCGAGCACGGCGGATCCCTTCTCGCCCGGCCGGACGCCGGGGCGGTACCAGCCGATCTCGTGGGCGTCGTCGGGGACCTCCATGCCGCCATCGTCCTCGAGCCCGACCGGGATCACCGGCACGTCCACCTCGAGGGCGTCGATGCGGATGCGGACCGGGTCGGTGACGGGGGCCGGTTCGGCCGGGTCCTCGACCGCGGAGGTCGCGGACGGGGCGACCGTGGACCGGGCGACCGTCGGGCCCGTGACGTCGGACGACCCACCAGCGGCCGGGTCGGCGTCGACGGTGCCCCTTCCGGCCGCGTCCGGTTCGTCGCCCGGCGCGGCGGTCGTCGTGGCCGGCTCCTGCTGCGCGGCGACGGCGGGGACCTCGCCGACGGTCACCTGCGGTCGCGACAGGCCCCACGCGACCGGCGCCCCGACGAGCAGGGCGAGGCCGATCGTGAACGACAGGACCTGCATCCAGCGGGGCACGGGGAGGGCCTCCTCGGGTTCTGGTCCGGTCGCGTGCCGCCGGGGATCGCAAGCGGCGGACGTGGGGGTGGCGGGTCGAACGAGAAGCGGGGGGACGAGGGTAGACCTCGTCCCCCCGCCTCGGGAGCGGTGCGGTGTCAGCTGCGCTTGCGGGCGGTCGCGATGACCGGCGCGGCGAGGGCGAGGACACCGAGCGCCATCAGGGAGACGATCAGCATGGGCATCGAGCTGGAGGCGGCGCCACCGGTGCCGGAGTCCACGTGCGTCGGGGCCTCCTCGACCGTGACGTCGACGACGGTGCTGATGACCTGCAGGGACTCGTCGTCAGGCGTACCGACGGCGAAGGCGAGGATGCGCTGCGCCTCCGGGATGGTCAGGTCGCCGACCTCGAGCGCGATCTCGGTGGAGCCGGCGGCGGCGATGCCGACGCCCGGCAGCTCGGTGCCAGCCTCGAGGTCGAGCTGGGCGGCGTCACCGTTGGCGACGTCGTCCGCGGCGATCTCGCCACCGGCGACGATCGCGACGGGCGGGAAGGCGGCGGTGTGGAAGGCGGACACGCCCTCGGCGTTGTTGACCTCGAAGAAGCTCGCGGTCAGCTCACCGTCGGCGTCGAGGTGCGCGACGACGGCGTAGAGGCCACCCTCCTCGAAGGTCAGGTCGACCGGGCCGATGACCGCGTCGTCGGCGCTGTCGGAGGTCGACACGGCGATCGCGTAGGTGCCGGCCGGCACGTCGGTCGTGGCGATGTCGGTGAAGTTCACGCCCTCGAGGAGGACGTCGTCGCCGGCGAGGATGTTCACGCCGTCGGCGCCGGGGACACCGTGGACGATGGTGACCTGGGCGGTGTCGTGACCGTCGGCGAACGCGGTCGCGGGGACGACCGCGAGTGCAGCGGCCGCGAGCGCGACCGTTAGCTTCTTCATCTTCATAGGGGTTGCCTCCGCAAAGGGGGTTGGTGGCGGGGTCGACTCGGGTTCGCGCCCACCCCCGTCGGAGGTTGGTCGCCGGCCGGCGGCATGACCAGGCCCAACTGGCCAGCCAGGCGCTCCGCCAGGCACGATCTCGGCCGTCAGGGCCCTCCAGACCGCGATACGGACCATCCCCTATCTGGCGCACCCAAACACAAGGTGGGCGTAGAGCGCACGCGCTGTCATGCTGAGCGCGCGCTGCTCGCCGCGCCCACGACGCCTACTCCGCGGCGCCGGCCAGGGTCCCGAGGTAGAGCTCGATCACCTTCGGGTCATGGAGCAGGTCCTGGCCCGGTCCGGTGTAGGCGTTGCGGCCCTGGTCGAGGACGTAGCCGCGGTGGCAGATCTGCAGGCACCGGCGGGCATTCTGTTCGACCATCACGATCGACACCCCGGTGGCGTTGATCTCCTTGGCGCGCAGGAACGCCTCGTCCTGCAGCGCCGGGGACAGTCCGGCGGACGGCTCGTCGAGCAGGAGCACCGACGGCTGCATCATCAGCGCCCGACCCATCGCGACCATCTGCCGCTCGCCGCCCGACAGCCCGCCGGCCCGTTGCTTGCGCCGATCGGCGAGCAGCGGGAACAGCTCGGAGACGTACGCGAACCGCTCGTCGAACTCCTTCGGCGCGAGGTAGAGCCCCATCTCGAGGTTCTCCTCGATGGTGAGGTTCTGGAAGACGTTGTTCGTCTGTGGGACGTAGCCGACGCCCATGGCGACCAGCCGGTTGGCCGGCTCGTTGGTGATCGGCTGCCCGCGGAGCCGCACGCTGCCCGACCGGATGTCGACCAGGCCGAACAGCGACTTGAGCAGCGTCGACTTGCCAGCGCCGTTCGGGCCGATGATGCCGACGAACTCGCCCTGCTGGAGGACGAGGTTGCAGCCGGTGAGGATGTCGATGCCGGGCAGGTAGCCGGCGGTGACGTCATCCGCGATCAGCAGCGGCTCGGCGCTCATGGGCGTGCCTCCGGGGCGCGCGACTCCGGTGGCCAGGGGGTCGGGGTGAAGCGGCTCTCGTCGCCGTGGTCGGCACCGAGGTAGGCGTCGATCACGGCGGGATCCTTGGCCACCGCGGCGGGCGGGCCCTCCGCGATGATGCGGCCCTGGCCCATGACCACGACCCAGTCGCTGATGTCCATGACGACGTCCATGTCGTGCTCGACGAACAGCACGCTCATGCCGTGGTGCGGCAGGTCCTTGACGTGCTCGAGCAGCGACTGCGTCAACGCCGGGTTGACCCCGGCCATGGGCTCGTCGAGCATCACCATCATCGGTTCGACCATGAGCGCCCGCGCCATCTCGAGCAGCTTGCGCTGCCCACCGGAGAGGGTCCCGCCGAGCTCGTCGCGCATGTGGTCGAGCTTGAAGCGGACGAGCAGCTCCTCGGCCCGCTCCTCGATCGCCTGCTCCTGGCTGCGCCAGGCGGGGGGCCAGAGCGCCGACAGGATGCGCTCCCCGCGCTGGCCGTGGGCGCCGAGCTTCATGTTCTCGAGCACCGTCAGGCGAGTCAGCGCCTTGGTGAGCTGGAAGGTGCGCACCATGCCGTAGCCGGCGACCTTGTGCGCCGGCACCTTGCGCAACTCCTGACCGTCGAAGGTGCCGGCACCCTCGTCGGCGATGTCGAACCCGGTCATGAGGTTGAAGAAGGTGGTCTTGCCGGCGCCGTTCGGGCCGATCAGCGACGTGATGACCCCGCGCTGGAGCTCGAGGTGTTCGACGTCGACCGCGGTGAGCCCCCCGAAGTGCCGGACGACGCCGTCGACGACGAGGATCGGGTCGGGCTTGGGGACGCCAGGCACGGGTGCGACGTCCTTGAGTGCCGCGGCGCCTGGTGAGGGCTCACGCATCGAGCATCATCTCCCGCTTGTCGCCCAGGATGCCCTGCGGGCGGAACACCATCAGCAGGACCAACGCCCCGCCGACGAGCGCGAGGCGCACCGGACCGACCGCGCCGCTCTGCATGACCCCGCTGTCGAGCAGCCCCCGCTCGATGGACGCGAGCAGGAACCAGAACAGGACGCTGCCGAGCACCGGCCCCCAGATCGTCGCGGCCCCACCGAGGATGAGCACGGTGTAGCCGAAGAAGGTGATCTGCGGCAGGAACTGGTCGGGGGCCATCGACGCCTGGTTGAGCGCCAGCAGGATGCCCGCGAGCCCACCGACCATCCCGCCGAGCACGAGCGACTGCATCTTGTAGACGAACACGTTCTTGCCGAGCGCACGCGCGGCGTCCTCGTCCTCGCGGATCGAGCGGATGACGCGCCCCCAGGGACTGCGCATCAGCGCCCAGGTGGTCAGGACCATCAGCAGGACCAGCGCCCAGCCGACGATCACCACCCACAGGCGGGTGTGAGTGAACGCCAACGGGCCGAACCGGTACGTGCCCGAGGGGAACGGGTTCAGCGCGTTCCAGGTGCCGGAGAACCCGGAGCCGCCGACCTGGCTCGGGATGCCGAAGGGGCCGCCCGTGAAGTTGGTGGCCGGCCGCGACCGGAACACGAACCGCAGGATCTCGGCGGCCGCGATGGTGCAGATCGCGAGGTAGTCGGCCCGCAGCCGCAGCGTCGGGAGACCGAGCAGCAGCGCGAGGACCAGCGCCGCGAGCAGCCCGATCACGATCCCGAGCCAGAACGGGGCCCCATAGATCGACACGGAGATGCCGAGCCCGTAGGCGCCGACCAGCATGAAGCCGACCTGCCCGAAGTTGAGCAGACCGGTGTAGCCGAAGTGGATGTTCAGCCCGATGGCGGCGAGCGCGTACACGATCGCCGTCGGCCCGACCGCCGAGTTCAGCCCGGCCCGGAAGAGCTCGTAGAGGTCCATCTAGCCGATCCTCTCGCGTCGCCCGAGCAGCCCTTGCGGTCTGACGAGCAGGATCAGGATCAGCACCACCAGCGCCCAGACGAACTTGAGCTCGGTGGAGAAGAACAACGTGGACAGCTCCGTGACGAGCCCGACGACGATCGAGCCGAGCATGGCGCCGTAGGCCGTGCCGAGCCCGCCGAGGATCACGCCGGCGAACATCAGCAGCAGCAGCCGGAAGCCCATGAGGTAGCTGACGTTCTCCGACAACCCGTAGAGGATCCCGCCGAACCCGGCGAGTCCCCCACCGATCACCCAGACCACCAGGATCACGCGCTGGACGTCGATGCCGGAGGACTCGGCCAGGTCGCGGTTGTCGGCGACCGCCCGCATCGCCTTGCCGATCCGGGTGCGCTGGAGCATCGTCGCGACACCGACGAGCGTGAGCGTGGCCAGCAGCATCACCGCCGCGTCGCGGGGGGTCAGGCGCAGCGGCCCGAGCGTCCACGGCTGCTGGATCGTGTAGTCGAAGAAGGGGCGGCTCGACGCGCCGAACCAGATCTGGATCAGGTTGCGCAGGATCAGCGCGATGCCGATCGAGATGACCAGCATCTGGATCAGCCCCGTGCGGCGGCGTCGCAGGGGCCGCCACAGCCCGAGCTCGATCGCCCCTCCGGCGCCGGCCGACAGCACCGTCGCGATGAGGCCCGCGAGGATCAGCGTCAGCCCGACGCCTCTCGGCGCTGGCGCGTTGAAGAACCAGGCCATCACCGCGCCGAGCGTCACGAGCTCGCCGTGCGCGAAGTTCACGAGCCCGGTGGTGCCGAAGATCAGCGACAGTCCGAGGGCGGTGATCGCGATGATCAGCCCGAAGCGCAGCCCGCTCAGGGTCTGGGCGAGGACGCTGTCCAGGAACGTTCCGACCGTCCCGCCCTCCCCGATCGGGAAGAGCACGGTGCGCTGTTGTCCGGTGCGCAGCTCGAACGCGAGCGAGTCGCGCTCGGGGTCGCGCAGCGCCGCGCCGTCGGGCAGCGTCCCCTGGTCGAGGGTGGCGACGTACTCACCGGGTCCGGGCATCGGCAGCGACCAGTTGCCCTCGGCGTCGCTCTCGGCCTCGCCGATCACCTCGCCGCCGGCGGTGGTGACGGTGATGACGACACCCTCGACGGGTTCGCCCTCGGCGTCGCGCAGGGTGCCCTGGACGGCCTCGTCCCCGCTCTGCGCGAGCAGCAACGGTGAGCCGGCAGCGTCCGGGTGTGCCGTGGTGGCGGCCGCCGCCGCCGGGGGCGGAGGACCACCCGCGGCCGCGGCGGCCGGGGCCGCCAGCAGGCCCAGCACCGCGAACACCACCGTGACCAGCGCCACCGTGTGTCTGACGGAGGCCACCTCGCGCCCTTTGCTCGGGATCGCCGCTGTCGCGACGCGCGGAGCGTAGTGTCGAGAGCGGCCCCTGTCCGAAGGCACGGGGGGCGGTGCGCGGCCGGCGCCGGCCCCCCGGGCCCGGCGTGCGCTGCCGGCGTCCGGCGCCGAGAAGGGCGCCGGCACTCGGTAGAGTCCGGGTCGCGGCGGCCCGGGGACACGGGGCCGGCCTCCCCCAAGCGAACGCCAGGAGCGTCGGGATGCTGCAACTCGATCCGGACGTCGTCGCCATCATCGCCATGGCCGCTGCGGGCGTGGCGCTGCTGTCGCTGCTGCTCGCGCTGCTGCTGGCCCTGCGTCTGCGCCGGCTCCGCAAGGGGCTGCAGCGCGCCCTGGGCGAGCACGGCGACGACCTCGTCGAGGTGCTCGGCAGTCACAGCACGCAACTCGACGCCGCCCGCCGGTCGATGGACGACTACGGGGCACGGATGGAGGACCTCCGCGAGCACGTGAAGCGGACCGTCTCGCGCGTCGGGTTGGTCCGCTACGACGCGTTCGACGACATGGGCGGTGCCCTGTCGTTCTCGACGGCGTTGCTCGACGAGCACGGTGACGGGCTGGTCATCTCCGCGATCAACGGGCGCACGGAGACGCGCTGCTACGGCAAGGCGCTGGTCGGCGGGGACAGCGAGCACCACCTCTCCGACGAGGAACGGGCCGCCATCGACGCGGCGATCGAGGGTCGCCCGCCGGCGATCGGCGTCCAGGAGGGCCGGCGGCGCCGCCGGCGCTCGGCGTGATGGGCGGGCACGACCACGCCGCGCCGCTGGTCGCCTACCTCGGTCCGGAGGGCACCTTCACGGAGACCGCCGCCCGGTTGATCACGGGTGACGACGCGGGGGAGCACCTCGTCCCGTGCGCCGACGTGACCGAGGTGCTGCGCCGGGTGGAGACCGGCGACGCCGCGCGCGGGGTCGTGCCGATCGAGAACACCCTCGAGGGATCGGTCACCGCGACGCTCGACGCGTTGGCCTTCGACACCGACCTGCTGATCCACGGCGAGCTCGAACTGCCGGTCGCCCTGGTCGCCGCGGCCCGGCCGGGCACCACCCTCGACGAGGTCGTCACGGTCCAGTCCCACCCGGTCGCGCTGGCGGCTTGCCGGCGGTGGCTGTCGACGACGGTGTCCGGGGCGGAGCGGGTCAGCGTCGCCTCGACCGCACGGGCCGCCCAGCTCGTCGCCGAGGCCGGCGACGAGGACGGGCCGCAGCTCGCGATCGTCAACCCCCTCGCCGCGCGTCGCTACGGGCTCGAGGTGGTGGCCAGGGACATCGCGGACCGGCCCGGCAACAGCACGCGGTTCGTCGTCGTCGGGGGGCAGCTGTCCGCGCCGACCGGGTGGGACAAGACCTCCCTGGTGGTCTTCATCGAGACCAACCGCCCGGGTGCGCTCCTGCAGCTGCTGGAGATCTTCGCCGAGCGGGAGCTGAACCTGACGAAGATCGAGTCGCGGCCGACGAAGGCCGAGCTCGGGGAGTACTGCTTCTTCGCCGACGTGGAGGGGCACCTGGCCGACGAGCGGGTGGGCGACGCGATCGCGGCGGTCAAGCGCACCCAGCGGGACGTGAAGGTGCTCGGGTCCTACCGGCGGTCCGGGGCGCGCGCGCCGGCCGAGGCCGATCGCATCGCGGCCGACGACGCGGCGTACCGGCAGGCGGCGGAGTGGCTGGCCGGCTGGCGGGCGCGGATCGAGCACTGACCCGGCGGTGGTCTCCGGCGCCCGGCCAGGACGTGCCACCTCGGCGTTTCGGTCAGGCCGGCAGCTTCACGCGGGCGATCGCACCCTCGACCAGGCTGCCGAGCAGCAGGTGACCGTCGTGCTCGCGCACCCCGGTGACGTAGTGGAAGCGGTCGCCGGGGGCGTGCAGGTGATGGGTCACCCGGCCGTCGGCGTCGCTCCCGACGACGAGCACGTCGCGGCTCTCCTTCGGGTGCAGCGCCTCGGGGAGCGCCCAGACGAGCTTCCGCAGCACCGGGTGGCGGGGCAGCAGCAGGTCGAGCGTCCGGTCGCGACGTGACGGGACGGCGACCCAGACGGTGCCGCTCGGGCCGGTCGACAGGTTGTCGGGGAACCCCGGCAGGTCGTCGACCAGCACCTCGTCCTCACCGGCGCGCTCGCCGTCGAGCCACAGACGCCGGATCCGGTAGGCGGCGGTCTCCGCGACCAGCACCGCCTGCCCGTCGTGGGTCAGGGTGACGCCGTTGGCGAACGCGAGCCCCTCGAGGAGTACCTCCACCTCCCCGTCGCGCCAGCGCAGCAGCCGGCCGGTGGCGGAGTGCTCGAGCAGGTCCGCCTTGAAGTGGTCGATGCCGAACCGGCGGGAGGAGTCGGTGAACAGCACCGACCCGTCGGGGTGCAGGGTCGCGTTGTTGGTGAAGGTCAGCGGCTCGCCCGCGACCGACGTCACCAGCGGTTCCACCGTGCCGGTGTCCGGCTCGACGTGCAGCAGGCCCCGCCGGGCGTCGCACACCACCAGCGTCCCGTCGTCGCGGTGCTCGATGCCCAGCGGTCGGCCGCCGGTGTCCGCGACGGTCTCGATCACCCGACCGTCGGGGGAGAGCCGGCACAGGCGGCCGTCGACGAGCCCGACGACGGACCGACCGTCGTGGTCGACCGCGACGTCCTCCGGTCCGCTGCCCGGCACGTGCAACAGCTCGAGTTCGGCGATCGCGGTGATGTCGGCCCTGGGACCGGTCCGCCCGGCCACCGGTGGCGGCTGCCACCGCTGCGGGTCGATCGACGGTCTGCCCATGCGTGGCCTCCTCGGCGCGCGGCCGGACACGTCCCGTCGCCGCGCACGTGGAGCAGGAGCCTAATAGGCAGGCCCTCCGGTGCCTCGTGTCAACGGGCCGCGGAGCTCGGCGTGGCGTGGACGACGATGTTGTCGAGGTAGCTGCGCGCGCTCGCGTCGAAGGCGCCACCGCAGGTGATCAGGACGAGCTGGGTGGTCGGGCCGCTCCGGACGAACAGCTCGTCGACCGACAGGGCCGGCCACCACCGCGCCGCTCTGCCACCCTGCGTCCTCCGACGCGGCTGCGTATGACAGCGTACGACCGGGCGGCGGCGGGAGGAAGGTGCCGATGGTCCTCGCGCCGCGGCCTCGACCCGGACCCGGCCGTCCCGTC
>SLMP01000026.1 GCA_007133465.1 Nitriliruptoraceae bacterium
GCAACTCCTACCACGGCCGGTCGTTCGCGACGATGGCGATCACCGGCAACCGGGGCTGGTCCGCGTCGGCGCTCTCGCCGGTCGACGTCAAGTACGTGCACGGCGGCTACCGGCTGCGCTCACCGTTCGGTCACCTCGACGACCAGGCGTTCACCGCCGCCTGCGTCGACGACCTGCGCGACGTGCTGGTCACCCAGACCGCCGGCGACGTCGCCTGCCTGATCGCCGAGCCGATCCAGGGGGTCGGGGGGTTCACGGTCCCGCCCGACGGCTTCTTCGGGGCGATGAAGGAGGTGCTGGACGAGCACGGGATCCTGTTCGTCAGCGACGAGGTGCAGACCGGCTGGGGCCGTACCGGCGAGCACTTCTGGGGCGTCGAGGCGCACGGCGTCGAACCGGACCTGCTGACCTTCGCGAAGGGGCTCGGCAACGGGCTGACCCTCGCCGGGGTGGTCGCCCGGGCCGAGCTGATGGACACCCTGCCGGCCAACTCGATCTCCACCTTCGGTGGCAACCCGCTGTCGTGTGCCGGCGCGCTGGCGAACCTGCGCTACCTGCTCGCGAACGACCTGCAGGGCAACGCCGCGAAGGTCGGCGGCCACCTGCTGCGCGAGCTCACCGAGCGCACCACCACGCTGCCCGGCGTCGCCGAGGTGCGGGGCAAGGGCCTGATGGCCGGGGTGGAACTCGTCGAGCCCGGCTCGCTCACGCCGGCCCCCGCCGCGGCGGCCGCCGTGCTCGAACGCACCAGGGAGCGCGGGGTGCTGATCGGCAAGGGCGGGCTGCACGGCAACGTGCTGCGCATCGCGCCGCCATTGACGCTCACGCTGGAGGAGGCCGACGAGGGGCTCGCCGCCCTCACGGCCGCGTTCGAGGAGGTCTGCGGTGGCTGACCGTGACGGCGCCCTCGCCGGCGCTGCGACGACCCGGAGGACCTGATGGCGTGGGACACCACCCAAGGCGCCCCGCTGACCGCGACCGCGCCCGTGACCGCCGACCCCGCGGCGGCGGCCGTTGCCGTCGCGCTCCACGGGGTCACCAAGCGCTTCCCCGGCGGGAAGGGCAGCGATCCCGTCATCGCGGTCGACGACCTCGACCTCGACATCCGCGACGGCGAGTTCTTCTCCCTGCTCGGCCCGTCGGGCTGCGGCAAGACCACGACGCTGCGGATGGTCGCCGGCTTCGAGTACCCGTCGGCCGGCAGCATCCGCATCTTCGACGACGAGGTCGGGCTCGAGCCGCCCAACAAGCGGCCGGTCAACACCGTCTTCCAGTCCTACGCACTGTTCCCGCACATGACGATCGAGCAGAACATCGCCTTCGGCCTCGAGATGCAGGACGTGGCCCGCGACGAGATCACCCGCCGGGTCGGTGAGGTGATCGAGCTCGTCCAGATGCAGGGCCGCGAGAAGCGCAGGCCGAAGCAGCTCTCCGGCGGGCAGCAACAGCGGGTCGCGCTGGCCCGGGCGCTGGTGAACCACCCGAAGGTGCTGCTGCTCGACGAGCCGCTCGGCGCGCTCGACCTGAAGCTGCGCCAGGCGATGCAGCTCGAGCTCAAGCGCATCCAGGAACAGGTCGGCATCACCTTCGTCTACGTCACCCACGACCAGGAGGAAGCGCTGACGATGTCCGACCGCATCGCGGTCATGGAGGGCGGGCAGCTGCTCCAGATCGGCGGCCCGGAGGCGATCTACGACCGTCCGCGCACCCGGTTCGTCGCCGACTTCATCGGTGACACCAACCTGCTGCCGGCCACCGTCGTCGACGCGACGTCGGCGACGTTGTCCGACGGCACGATCATGCGGGTCGCCTCCGACCGTCCCGCCGGCTCGGCGGTGACGGTGGCGATCCGGCCGGAGCGCCTCGGCCTGTGGCACGCCGACGCGGACCGCGAGCTGCAGCTCGACGCGACCACCGGCCGCATCGATCGGGTCATCTTCCTCGGCAACTCGATCGCCTACGACGTCCTCACCGAGCGCGGCGACCCACCCCTGAGCATCCGGGTCCGGCAGGGCAACACCCCGGGCATCGAGCACTTCGAGGTCGGGGAGCGGGTCCGGGTGCGCTGGGCGCCGACCAGCGCCACCGTGCTCGAGGACTAGGAGCGCCGCGTGGCCGCCACCCTCGAACCCCCGCAGCTGGAGTCCGCCGGTCCGCCCCCGCCCGGGCTCGAGACCGACGCGGAGCGCGCCGAGTCACGGCGCGGGTTCCTCATCGGGCTGCCCAGCCTGGCCTACCTCGTCGTCTTCTTCGCGATCCCGCTGGTCATCGTGGTCGTCTACTCGTTCGCGACCCGCAGCCGCACGGGCCGCACGATCCTCGCCGACTGGAACCTCGCGAGCTACGAGCGACTGTTCGACCCGCTGGTGCTGGAGATCACGCTGCGCTCGCTCAGCTTCGCGGCGATCACGACCGTGATCAGCCTCGCGGTCGGCTACCCGTTCGCCTACTACATCGCGACCCGCTCGCCGCGGATCCGCGCGCTGCTGCTCGTGCTCGTGATGATCCCGTTCTGGTCGAACTTCCTCATCCGGACCTACGCCTGGCGGGTGATCCTCGGCTCCGACGGACCGTTCGTCCGGCTCCTCGAGGGGCTCGGGTTGCCCGAGCCGCGGCTGCTGTTCACCCCCTTCGCGGTGGTCCTCGGCCTCGTCTACGGCTACCTGCCGTTCATGATCCTGCCGCTGTACGCGGCGATCGAGCGGCTGGACTTCTCGCTCGTCGAGGCGGCCCGCGACCTGTACGCGAGCGGCTGGGAGGCGTTCCGCCAGGTCACCTGGCCACTGTCGCGCCCCGGGGTGATCGCCGGCTCGATCCTCGTGTTCATCCCGTCGTTCGGTGCGTACGTCACCCCGGAGATCCTCGGCGGCGGCCGCACGACGATGCTCGGGAGCTACGTGGTCCGCCAGTTCCTGTCGGCCCGGGACTGGCCGTTCGGCTCCGCGCTGTCGGTGGCGATCCTCGCCGTCATGCTCGTCGCCGCCCTGTTGTACTTCCGCAGCGGGGGGAAGAACCTGTGAGCATGATCGAGACGGGCGCCGACGCCCCCGTCGTCTCCGAGGACTCGGTCGTCCGACCGAAGCGGGCCGTCGAGCGGTTGCTGGCCGGCAACGCCTGGCTCGTCTTCGCCTTCCTGTACCTGCCGATCCTGCTGCTCATCGTGTTGTCGTTCAACGACAACCGGCTCGTCGGGGTCTGGACCGAGCCGTCGCTGCGCTGGTACCGGGCCCTGTTCACCGACCGGGCGGTCCTCGGCGCGCTGCGCAACTCGATCACCGTGGCGGTCATCTCCACGGTCGTCTCGACCATCCTCGGCACGGCGGCGGGCCTGTCGCTCGAACGATTCCGCTACCGCGGCCAGCGCGCCTTCGACGGCCTGCTCTACCTGCCGGTCATCATCCCGGACGTCACGATGGCCGTGATGATGCTGCTGTTCTTCGTCCAGGCGTTCGACCTGGCCGGTGCGCTGTTCGGCCTCAACGCGACGTTCGGGATCGCGACCATCTCGCTGTCCCACATCGCGTTCAACATCTCGTTCGTCGCGGTCGTGGTCCGGGCACGCATGGCCGGCCTGGACCCGAGCCTCGAGGAAGCGGCCGCCGACCTCTACGCGAGCCGGTGGCGCGCCTTCCGGCGCGTGACCCTGCCGCTGATCGCCCCCGGCGTCGCCGGCGGCGCGCTCCTGGCCCTGACGCTCTCCCTCGACGAGGTGGTGATCACGAGCTTCGTCGCCGGCCCCGGCTCGACGACCCTGCCGGTCTACGTCTTCGGCCTGGTCCGGCGGGGCGTGAC
>SLMP01000015.1 GCA_007133465.1 Nitriliruptoraceae bacterium
CACCCGTCCCCGCTCCCACCCCGTCGAGGAGTCCACGCATGGACCTGGTCGAGTTCCAGGGCAAGCAGCTGTTCGGCCGCAACGGCGTGCCCGTGCCGCCGGCCGGCGGCATCTGCCGCACCGTCGAGGAGATCGTCGCCGCCGCCGAGGAGCAGCTCGGCACCGGCGCCTCGGCCGTCGTCGTCAAGGCCCAGGTCAAGACCGGCGGGCGTGGGAAGGCCGGCGGGGTCAAGCTCGCCACCTCGGTCGACGAGGCGCGCGAGCACGGGGAGGCGATCCTCGGCCTCGACATCAAGGGCCACACCGTCAACGTCGTCTACGTCGAGCCGGCCTCCGACATCGCGGAGGAGTACTACCTCTCGGTGATGCACGACCGGGTCAACAAGGGCCACCTCGTGATCTGCTCCCGCGAGGGCGGGGTCGACATCGAGGAGGTCAACCGCACCGACCCGGACGCGGTCGTCAAGCGCTCGCTGACCCCGCACGAGGTGACCGACGGGCTGCCGCTCGCCACCGCGACGGCGATCGTCACGCAGGCGAACCTCCCCGACGAGGTCCTGGGCGCCGCCGCCGACCTGCTGGTGAAGCTGTTCGACGCCTACCACAACGAGGACACCACGCTCGCGGAGATCAACCCGTTGATCCGCACCGACGACGACCGCATCATCGCGCTCGACGCCAAGGTGACCCTCGACGGCAACAGTGCCTTCCGTCACGACGGCTACGAGGAGTGGAAGATCGACGGCATCGACGCCGACGACCCGCTCGAGGCCGAGGCGAAGGCCAAGGGCATCCAGTACGTCAAGCTCGACGGGACCGTCGGGGTCCTCGGCAACGGCGCCGGCCTGGTGATGGCCACCCTCGACGTCGTCGCGCAGAGCGGCGGCCGGGCGGCGAACTTCCTCGACGTCGGCGGCGGCGCGTCGGCCGACGCGATGGCGGAGTCGCTCGCGCTCGTGCTCAAGGACCCTGCGGTCAGCAGCGTGCTCGTCAACATCTTCGGCGGCATCACCCGCGGCGAGGAGGTCGCCAACGGCGTGATCGAGGCCACCCGGCGGCTCGGCGACTTCCCGCAGAAGCTCGTGGTCCGGCTCGACGGCACCAACGCCGAGGAAGGCCGCCGGATCCTCGAGGAGGCGGCGCTGCCGAACGTTCTGAGCGCCGCGACGATGCAGGAGGCGGCCGCGGAGGCGGTCCGGCTCGCCCAGGCCTGAGTCATCACGACCTGATCCGACCACCGGCGCGCTCGACGCGGCGCGCGAGGAGCGACACCAGATGAGCATCTTCATCGACGAGCACACCAAGGTCGTCGTCCAGGGCATCGGCTCCCAGGGGACCTTCCACGCCAAGCGCAACCAGGCCTACGGCACGCGGGTCGTCGCCGGCACCCACCCGAAGAAGGGCGGCTCGACCTGGGAGGGGCTCGACGTCCCGGTCGTCGCCACCGTGAAGGAGGCGGTCGACGAGGCGGGCGCGAACACCTCGATGGTGATGGTCCCGGCACCCTTCACCAAGGACGCCATCATCGAGGCGTACGAGGCCGGCGTGCAGACGATCGTCGCGATCACCGAGGGGGTCCCGGTCCACGACATGACCGAGGTGTACGACACGGTCGTGCGGCGCGGCGGGATCCGGCTCATCGGCCCGAACTGCCCCGGGGTGATCTCGCCCGGGAAGTCGAACGTCGGCATCATCCCCGCCGACATCACGATGCCGGGCCGGGTCGGGCTCGTCAGCCGCTCCGGGACGTTGACCTACCAGATCATGCACGAGCTGGCGCAGGCCGGTATCGGCATCTCGAGCTGCGTCGGGATCGGGGGCGACCCGGTCATCGGCACGCAGTTCATCGAGGTGATCCAGGCCTTCGCAGCGGACCCCGACACCGACGCCATCGCGTTCGTCGGGGAGATCGGCGGCTCGGAGGAGCAGCTCGCCGGCGCCTGGATCCGCGACAACATCCCGGACGTGCCCGTCGTCGGCTACATCGCCGGGTTCGAGGCGCCCGAGGGCAAGCAGATGGGCCACGCCGGCGCCATCGTGAAGGAGGGTGGCCCGGGCGGCGAGTCCGCGGCGGAGAAGAAGGCGATCCTCGAGGGCTACGGCATCTCCGTCGCCATGAACCCCTCCGAGGCCGCCCAGCTGATGATCGCACGCCTGGGCAGCTGACGCGGGCTGCACGCCCGCACCGACCGCCCACCGGGCGTGATCTCGGCCACAAGAACGGACCCCCGGCCGAAGCCGGGGGTCCGGAAGCCGGGACGCGCGGGGCACGGCGTCGACCGGCTGGTGAGGCGCCCTTGGGGGAGGGCGAACCCACCTGGCGCGCCGTCCGATGGGGCGTCGGACGAAATTGGCGCACCCCGCAACGGTCAGGGGCGGACCGCTGCTGTCTCATCTAACGCCATCGGGCGACGCTTCGTGCCGTTGTGTGCGCAGGGCGCACGTACGAGCCGGGAGCGGTCCCACCGGGCGCACGTCGGACCTCGAGGACCCCCTCTGCGAGCACCGTCTACGCTGGTCGCAAGCCGACCCGGGACCCCCGTCGTGCGTTGCGCAGCGGCTCTCTCCCACACCTCGGACGCCGATCTGGCCGCCGCCGAGGCAGCCGACGCGGCCGCCGTCGACCTCGGTACCGGCTGCGATCTCGCCATGGTGTTCGTCGGCGCCGACCAGGCCGACGCCCTCGACGCGGTCGGGGCGGCGGTCGCCGCCCGGCTGGAGCCGACGGTCCTCGTCGGCGCGGTCGCGCAGGGGGTGATCGGGCCCGGCGAGGAGGTCGAGAGCGGCCCCGCCGTCGCCGTGTTCGCCGCCGCCGGCGACGGGCGGTTCGAGCCCTTCCGCGCCTGGGCGATGGGCCCGCCGGAGGGCGGGCTCGTCGTGGCGGGCTGGCCGGACACCCGCCCCGGGGACCTGACCCTGGTGCTCGCCGATCCGTTCAGCTTCCCGGCGACCGAGGTGGCGGCGCGGCTCGGCCGCGAACGACCGGACCAGCCGCTCGTCGGCGGCCTCGTGACCGGCGGGCCGGGCCACAGCGCGCTGCTGCTCGGTGACCAGGTGCACCGCGACGGTGCCGTCGGCGTGGTCCTGCACGGGCTCGATGCCGACGGCGTCGTCTCCCAGGGGTGTCGGCCGGTCGGGTCACCGTTGACCGTCACCGCGGCGCAGCACGACCGGATCCTGGAGCTCGGCGGCGAGCCCGCCACCCAGCGGCTCCACGAACTGCTCGCGGAGGTCGTTGCCGAGGACCGCGACCGTCTCCAGCGGGGCGGGCTGCAGATCGGCCTGGTCGTCGACGAGGTGCGCGACGCCTACGGGCCGGGCGACTTCCTCGTCCGCGGCGTGCGCGGGATCGACCCCGACGCCGGGGCGCTCGTGATCACCGACCTCGCCTTGGTCGGGCAGACCGTGCAGTTCCAGGTCCGCGACGCGGCGGCGGCCGACCAGGACCTCGACGCGCAACTCGAGGGCCGGGACACCGCCGCCGGGGTGCTGCTGTTCACCTGCAACGGCCGCGGGCGGGCGCTGTTCGGTCACGCCGACCACGACGTCCAGGCCGTCGAGACCTGGCTCGAGGCCCCGGTGGCGGGCGCGTTCTGCGCCGGGGAGATCGGCCCGGTCGGGTCCGGCAGCTACGTCCACGGGTTCACCGCGTCGATGGCGGTCCTGGCACGGGAGGGGACCGGGTCGGCGGGACCGACCGATGCGGGACCGACCGGAAGGGTGTAACGGCGACGAAACGATCAGGACACCGCCGGGAGACGTGCTGCGGTCAGGATCCCGGTCCCGCGGGAGGACGCCTCCCGAGCGGTGCGAGGACAACCGACCGGATCCGGTCGAGGAGGACGACGTGAAGCTCGTCACGGCCATCGTCAAGCCCCACAAGCTCGACGACGTCAAGGAAGCGCTCCAGCAGCTCGGCATCCAGGGGCTGACGGTCACCGAGGTGCGCGGCTACGGCCGGCAGCGCGGTCACACCGAGATCTACCGCGGTGCCGAGTACCAGGTCGAGTTCGTCCCGAAGGTCAAGCTCGAGGTGCTGGTGGACTCGTCCATCGCCGACGACGCCGTCGATGCGATCGTCAAGCACGCGCAGAGCGGGCAGGTCGGCGACGGCAAGGTGTTCGTCACCTCGGTGGAGCGGATCGTTCGTATCCGCACCGGCGAGGAGGACCTCGTCGCGCTCTGAGCGGCGCGGTGTCCTCGCTCACCGTGCCCGACCCGGGCGCCGTCGCCACCGGACTCGCCGCTGCGCTCGCCGTGCTGCGCTCCGATGGCCCGGCGCCCGGCCGGGTCTGGTGCCACGCGTGGTCGGACGAGGTCGACGCCGGGTTGCGGCGGCTCGCCGCGCCCCTGCTGGTCGACGTGCGGTGCAGCGTCGTGGCGGTCGGGGGCTACGGACGCCGGGAGCTGTGCCCGGCATCCGACGTCGACCTGCTGCTGCTCCACGACCGGATGGACGAGCCGGCGCTCGAGCGGCTGGTGCGCGGCGTCGTCTACCCCCTGTGGGACGCGGGGCTGAAGGTCGGCTACGCGGTCCGTGACCGCCGCGAGGCGCTGGAGGCAGCGGCCGACGTCCACAGCGCGACGGCGATGCTGGACCTGCGGCCGATCGCCGGCGATCTCGGCCTCGCCCAGCTCGTCCGGGCCGAGGCGCTGCGCCGTCTGCGTCGGCGTCCCCACCGCTTCCTCGACGCGCTGTCGCGTGAGGATGCCGACCGGCGGGTCCGGGCCGGCGTCGCGGCCGAGGTGATCGAACCGGACCTCAAGGACGGCGCCGGGGGCCTGCGCGACCTGCAGTCGCTGCGGTGGGCGGCCGGCGCGCTGGTCGGCACGGTCGGGCTCGACCCGCTGGTGCCGGCGGGCTACCTCGGCGCCTCCGACCGCCCGCGCCTGGTGGCCGCGGAGGAGACGCTGCTGGCCGCGCGGGTGGCGCTGCACCTCGAGGCCGGCAAGACCGACGTGCTGCGCCTGGACCTGCAGGACCGGGTCGCGGCCCGGCTCGGCATCGCCGACGCGGGGCCGAACGACCTCGCCCCCCACCGCCTGCTGGAACGCCTCTACCTCGCCGCCCGGACGGTCGATCACGCGCACCTGCGCGCGTGGGCACTGATCGACGCCGACGTCGCCCGCGGGGCGCGACGGCGCGGCCGGCCGACCCAGCAGCAGCTCGACGGTTTCGAGATCGTCGACGGCGTCCTGCGCGTCCCCCACGACGCCGACGTGGACGCGCCCGACGTGCCGGTGCGGCTGCTCGACGCGCTCACCCGGTCCGGTGCGCTGCTCGACCGCGGCAGCGCGGCGCGGCTGCGGGCCCGCGCCGGCCAGCGGGCCGCCCCCGCCGGCGACTGGGACGACGACCCGGGCCCGCGGTGGGGGTGGGACGACCCGATCCGTCGCTGCTTCCTCGAGGTGCTGTGGCGGGGCGAGGTGGCGCTGCCGGCCATCGCCGAGCTCGACGAGGTCGGGGTCTGGACGGCCTGGCTGCCGGAATGGCGACCGCTGCGCGCCCGGCCCCAACGCAACCCCTACCACCGCTACGCGCTCGACCGGCACGGGTGGCACGCGGCCGCGGCGCTCGGGGAGCTGGTCCGTCGCGAGCCCTGGGCCCAGGAGCGGCTGGCCGACGTGGAGGACCCGGACGCGCTGCTGCTCGGCGCGCTGCTGCACGACGTCGGCAAGGCCATCGGGGAGCCACACGAGGAGACCGGGGTCGACCTCGCCGCCGCGCTCGCCCGCCGCATGGGTGCGTCCCGTGCGACGATCGCGACCGTCGAGCGCCTCGTCCGGCTCCACCTCGTCCTGCCCGACGCCGCCCGCCGCCGCGACGTCACCGACCCGGCCCTGGCCGAGGAGCTCGCGCGGCTCGTCGGCGATCGCAGCACGCTGGCGAGCCTGCACCTGCTCACCATCGCCGACGCGCGCGCGACCGGGCCGACCGCCTGGAACGACTGGATCGCCGCCCTGGTGCGCACCCTCGTGAGGAAGGTCTCCGCCGTGCTCGACCAGCAACCCCCCGACGAGGTCGCCGACAGCGCCGTCGTCACGGCGCGGGAGGCCGAGCGGCTGGCGCCGGAGCTCGGCACCACCGCCGAGGCCGTCCGCGCTCACCTCGCGCAGCTCCCGCCCCGCTACGCCGCCGCCCTGACCCCGCGGGAGGTGGTGCGCCACACCCTGATGGTGGCGACGCGCCCCGGCCCGACCGAGGTGCGCACCCGCGTGATCCGCAGTGAGGACGACCCCGACGCGGCCGACGGCATCGACCAGCTCGACGTCGTCGCCGTCGACCACCCGGGCTGGTTCTCCAAGGTCGCCGGCGTCGTCGCGCTGGAGGGCGGGTCCATCGTCGCGGCCGACGCCTTCACCCGTGCCGACGGGCTGTCGATCGACACCTTCCGGGTCCGGCCCCCGGAGGGCGCCGGCGGCGCCTGGTGGGCGCGGATCGAGGGTGACCTCGACGAGGCTGCCGCCGGCAAGCTCGCGATCCGGGCCCGGGTGGCCAACAAGGCGCGCGCCGAGGCTCGCCGGCTCGCCCGCTTGCCCGCCGTCCCGACGCGCGTGACCGTCGAGCGCGACCCCTCGGGACGGTCGGCGGTCGTGGAGGTCCACACGATCGACCGCATCGGCGCGCTGTACGCGATCGCGGCCGCGCTCGCCGAGCTGCAGCTCGACATCGACCTGGCCCGGATCCAGACCATCGGGCACGAGGTGGTCGACGTCTTCTACGTCTGCGACGCGACCGGCGGGCCGCCGGACCAGGACCACATCACGGAGCTCGAGCTCGCGGTCACGGCGGCGCTGGACGCGCTGTAGCCGGACGGGAGGCGGGACGGGTCGGGTCGCCGCGGGCACGCGGCCGGAACCGCCATCGATCGCGGTGGCCGGTCGCCGCCTGCTGCCGGCCGTGCCCCGCGCCGTGGCCGCCTACGCTGTGGCGGCGGTCGCTCGTCCCGTGACCGCTACCTGCCCACTCTCGTGAAGGTTCCACCGTGGCTGCGTCCGTGTCCGAACCCTCCAGCACCGACCCCTCCGCCGATGCGCTGCCGACGCCGACGATCGCGCCGGCCGAGGGCAAGCTCGGGGTCGTGTGCGTCGGGCTCGGCGCGGTGGCGACCACCTTCATCGCCGGCGTCGAGCTGATCCGCCGCGGGATGGCCGAGCCGGTCGGCTCGCTCACCCAGATGGGCACGATCCGGCTGGGCAAGCGCACCGAGGACCGGGCGCCGCTGATCCGCGACTTCGTGCCGTTGGCGTCGCTCGACGACATCGTGTTCGGGGCGTGGGACCCGTTCCCGGACGATGCCTACGTCTCCGCGGTGAAGGCCGGGGTGCTCGACGTCGCCCGCCACCTCGAGCCGATCGCCGACACCCTGCGCGCGATCCAGCCGATGGCTGCGGCGTTCGACCCGGCGTACGTCAAGAAGCTCGACGGCCCGAACGTCATGGCCGACGTCGGCAAGCGGGCGCTGCTGCAGGGGATCCGCGACGACCTGCACGCCTTCCGCGAGCAGCACGGCTGCGACCGCATGGTGATGGTGTGGTGCGGCTCCACCGAGGTGTTCATCGACCAGGGCCCGGCGCACGCCGACCTCGACAGTTTCGAGGCAGCGATCGATGCCGACGATCCCTCGATCGCGCCGTCGATGCTCTACGCCTACGCCGCGCTGCTGGAGGGCATCCCGTTCGCGAACGGCGCCCCCAACCTGACGGTGGACACCCCCGTCCTGCGGGACTTCGCCTCCGAGTACGGGGTGCCGATCTGCGGCCGCGACTTCAAGACCGGCCAGACGATGGTCAAGACCGTGCTGGCGCCGATGTTCAAGGCCCGGATGCTCGGGATGCACGGGTGGTACTCGACCAACATCCTGGGCAACCGGGACGGCGAGGTGCTGGACGACCCGGAGTCGTTCAAGACCAAGGAGGGCTCCAAGCTCGGGGTGCTGGACACGATCCTGCAGCCGAGCGTCTACCCGGAGCTCTACGGCGACCTGCACCACGTCGTGCGCATCAACTACTACCCGCCGCGCGGTGACAACAAGGAGGGCTGGGACAACATCGACTTCTTCGGCTGGCTCGGCTACCCGATGCAGCTGAAGGTCGACTTCCTGTGCCGCGACTCGATCCTGGCGGCGCCGCTGGCGCTGGACCTCGCGCTGTTCCTCGACCTGGCGCAGCGGGCCGGGATGAGCGGCATCCAGGAGTGGTTGAGCTTCTACTTCAAGGCGCCGCAGACGGCGCCGGGGCTGTACCCGGAGCACGACCTGTTCATCCAGCACACCAAGCTCAAGAACACGCTGCGGTGGATGATGGGCGAGGAGCAGATCACCCACCTCGGCGTCGAGTACTACGCGGAGGACTACCTCCCGGAGGCCTGACCCCGCCGCCGGCGCCGGCGCCGGACGCTGCGCCGCCCCGGACGGGCGTGGTGCGGGGGATGTCCTGCCCGGGTGCCACCGTTGGCACCGCTGCGTGACACCGACCTCCACGAGGGACCCGGTGTCACGCCGGTGTGCCACCTCTGGCTCATCCTGCTGACTTCATGCGCTGGCTGGAGAGCGGCTCGGGGTTCGCTCGCGGCTCGCGCCCGGCTCGCGGCTCGCGGCCGGCTCGCGGCGGGCGCCCGGCTCGCGCTCCCTCCACAGGCGCGGCCAAGCTCGTTGTCGGCCGGACGCGCCGATGCGCTCTGCTCGTCATATGACCGACATCGACGTCAGTACCGCCCAGGACTCGCGCGAGCGCTTCGGGCTCATCACCCGCGCACGACTCGTCGAGCTCGGGGTCTCCCGACGTACGGTCCAGCGCCGGATGGCAGCCGGCGCCTGGAGCCGGGTGGCGCCTGGCGTCATCGACCTCGGGACGCACACGGAGTCCTGGCAGCGGGAGCTGATGACCTTGCTCCTCGCGGCAGGGTCGGGGGCCGTCGTTTCTCACCGCAGCGCCGGACACCTGCATGGATTCCTCGACGTGAGGCGTCCCGAACCGCACGAGATCACGGTGTCCCGGGGACGGGCGACGAGCCTGACTGGCGCGCGGCTCCACACCACTACACGCCTCCCGCCGGAGGACGTGGGCACGGTCGATGCGTTCCCGGTGACGCTGCCTGCCCGGACGCTGCTCGACATGGCCAGCGAACTCCCCGTCGAGGAGCTGGAACCGATCGTCTGGGATGCGTCCCGTCGTGACCCGAAGCTCACGGCGGCCATCGCGGCCGCGACCGAACGGCACCCGCGTGCGCCCGGTTGCGGGCGGCTGGCGAAAGTGGTGGCGGCTCTCCACCCCGAGCTGGCTGGGGCGGAGTCCCCGTTGGAGGTTCACGGGCTGCTCGCCCTGCGGCGAGCGGGAGCACCGCCCCCGACCCTGCAACTCGTGGTGCGCGACGAGGCCGGGCGGTTCGTCGCACGGGTCGACGCCGCCTGGCCCGGCTCGCGCGTGATCGTCGAGTTCGACGGGGCCGCCTACCACTCGACACCGAGGCAGCTCGCCGCCGACCGTGAGCGTCGCGAACGGTTGCACGCGCTCGGTTGGGAGGTGCACGTCCTGCGGTTCGCGGACCTCCGATCGTCCCTCGTCCAGGCCGTGGTCGCGCGGGTTCGGCAGCGGGCGGGGCGCGACGCCGGAGGTGCCTGACGCGTGGCTGCCCGACGAGCGGGGCCCAGCGACGCGATCCAGCCCGTGCCCTTCCCGTCGCGTGCGCGCCATGGGCGGTGTCATGGCATGGTGCCGGGGTTGGCACCTTGCCGTGACCGGTCATCCCGCCTGGGGGACGACGTCATCGAGGTGTGCCACGCCTGACACACCTCGCGTACACCGACCGGCCCACCGCACGACCACCGCTCCCGTCGCTTGGCCATCCCGGCGGCCGGGCCTACAGGATCCCACCCTCGGTCATCCGCTTGTAGTCGAGCACCCGGTCGAGCGTCGCCTCGTCGACGCCGTCCTCCACCGCTACCTCGCGCAGCGTCTTGCCCTCCTTGTGGGCCTTCTTGGCCAACCCCGCGGACCGCTCGTAGCCGATCTCCGGTACCAGCGCCGTGACCTGCATCAGCGACCGCTCGACCAGCTCCGGCCCCTGCCCGGTCTCCGTCGTCCCGGCGAGGCACTTGTCGACGAACACCCGCGACACCGCACCGAGCAGCCGCTCCGACTCGATCACGTTGCGGGCCATCAGCGGGATCATCACGTTGAGTTCGAGCTCGCCCGACAGTCCCCCGATCGTGACCGCCGCGTCGTTGCCGATGACCTGGGCGGCGACCTGCCGGACCGACTCCGGGATCACCGGGTTGACCTTGCCCGGCATGATCGACGAGCCCGGCTGGATCTCCGGCAGCATGATCTCGTACAGCCCGGTCCGCGGGCCCGACGCCATCCACCGCACGTCGTTCGCGATCTTGATGAGGCTGACGGCGACGGTCTTGAGCGCACCGGAGACGTCCACCAGCGCGTCGCGCGACCCCTGCGCCTCGAAGTGGTCCTCGGCCTCACGGAACGGCAGGCCGGCGCGCTCGGCCATGAGCTCGATGACGCGGTCGACGAACCCGGGCGGGCAGTTGAGGCCCGTGCCGACGGCCGTCCCACCGAGCGCCAGCTCGTAGATCGAGTCGAGCGCGCGTTCCACCCGCACGATCCCGAGCTCGATCTGCCTCGCGTAGCCCCCGAACTCCTGACCCAACGTCACCGGGGTCGCGTCCATCAGGTGCGTGCGGCCGGACTTGACGACGTCCGCCCACTCCTCGGCCTTCGCGCGCAGCGTCGCGGCGAGGTGGCGCAACCCCGGCAACAGCTCGTCCGCCGCGACCCGGGCCACGGCGACGTGCACGGAGGTCGGGAAGGTGTCGTTCGACGACTGCGAGGCGTTGACGTGGTCGTTCGGGTGCACCTTCGACGACGACAGGTCCTCGCCGATCAGTTGCTTCGCCCGGTTCGCCACCACCTCGTTGACGTTCATGTTCGTCGAGGTGCCCGACCCGGTCTGGAACACGTCCACGGGGAAGTGTTCGTCCAACTCCCCCGCGATCACCTCGTCCGCGGCCCGCTTGATCGCGTCCGCCACCTCGGCGTCGACGACCCCGGTCTCCTCGTTGGCGACCGCCGCGGCCCACTTCAGCATCGCGTGGGCGTGGACGACGTCCAGTGGGACCGGCTGACCCGACACCGGGAAGTTCTCCACCGCCCGCTGCGTCGAGGCGCCCCACAGCGCGTCGACCGGGATCTGCATCTCGCCCATCGTGTCGTGGGCGGTCCGGAACTGCTCGGCCATCGGGGTACGCTCCTCGTCGCGGGCGGCGGGTTCTTGGCTGCCTTGCGGCTGCGGCGAGCCGGCACCTTCCGCTCACCGTCAGCCAGGAGGCTAGGGCGCGACGAACGGCGGCCGCGACCAGGCCGGTGGCCGCTGCCGGTGGCGGCCCCCGACGGCTGGTGTGCGCCGCTGTTCGGGGTATGCCACCCTGTGCGGGTCGTCGCGTGAGGAGCTGTCGATGCACGAGAGGGCGAGCGACACCGACGGTGGGACGCTACTCGAGGACCCGAACGGCTTCACGCTGATCGACGATGCGTCGCTCGTCGACTCGGCGCGCGCCGGTGACGCGGAGGCGTTCGGCGCACTCGCCCGCCAGTGGTTCAGCCGTTGCTGGGAGGTTGCCTGGCGGATCGTGCACGACGCCCCGGCTGCGAGTGTCCTCGCCAGTGAGACCCTCCTCGACGCGCGTTCGGACCTGAACGCCCTCGAGCGGCCAGACGAGTTCGGCAGCTGGGTGCTGTGCCGCACGCGTGAGCGTGCGCTCGACCGTTCGCGGGCGGCGAGAAGGGTCGACAGGCGCGACAAGGTCGCGGACGCCGGTGACCCGAGCGGCCAGACCCCCGATCCGGACGCCGACCTGCCGACGGCGGTCACCGTCGTGCTCGGCGAGGACGAGGCCAGCCGGCTCGATCTGGTCGTCCGCCACGGGGTCCCGCCGGTCACATTCGCCCGCGAGCTCGGCCTCCCGCTCGACGACGACGACGGCGTCCTGTCCGACGAGCGGCAGCGGCTCGACGCCGTGGTCCGCGCTTGGGCGCTGTGGGGCGGTGGGAATCCGACATGTGGGCTCCTGAGCGACGAGCTGCAGGCCGCCGACGTGGGTGGGTTCGACCGCCGGGTGGTGCAACTGGCCCTGTCCCACGCGAAGGCCTGCCCCACCTGCCGCACCGCGCAGTACGGCCGCGCGGCCCCGGCGTCGCTCTACGCCGGGGTTCCCGCCGTCGCCGCGCCTGCCGACCTCCGGGCCGCTGCGCTGACCACGATCCGCGCCGCGCCGCACGATGCATCCGCGGGACGGCTCGACGTCCGCCACGACAGCGTGGTGGCGGCGTCCGGATCGCAACCGTCCGCGGGGGTAGCGGCTCCGATCGCGGCAGCTGCGGCGACGACCGCGGCGCGACCGACCAGCGAGGTCAGCGAGGTCAGCGAGCAGCTTGCACCTGCCGCCGGAGCCTCGTCACGCGCTCGTTCGGAGCTCGACGAGGCGGGCAGCGGTGGCGGCCATCCCACCGTTGCGGGAGCCGACGTCCGGATCGACGACCTGCGTGACGACGAGCCTCTTCCTCGGCGTGCGGCGTACCCCGTGGCCTCCTCGGTCTCCGCGGGAAGGGCAGCCGCCAGCCGGGTCGCCGATGCCTTCGCTCGCACCGACATCGGCCGCCGGGTCACGGTGGGGCCATGGCGGAAGGGGATCGAGGTCGTGGTGATGCTCGCGGTCGTCGGCGCCGGCCTCTGGGTGATCACTTCGATCGAGAAGTCGCAGGAGCGACGGCTTGCACAGGTGGGGTCCGCGAGCGACGGTGACGACGTCCAGGAGGCGATCGCCGGGTCGGCGGGGTCGACCGAGCCGAGTGCGCAGACCGAGGAGGCGTCGCCGGCCCCCGAACCGAGCCAGGCGGTGCCGGACCTGGCGCGGGCGACCGACGACGAAGGTGCGTTGGTACCGCTCGCGCTCGGGACCATCCGCAGGGGTGCCGCCCCCATCGCGGCTCGTGACGGTGCGGCCGAGCGCCCGGATGGGCTCGATGGGATCGTCAGCGCGTTGGGCTCGGGCGCACCGAGCCGTTCCCTTGCCGGGACGATCGCCGGGCTGGTCTCCCGGTCGTCGGGGTCGTCCGCGGGTGCTGACGCGGGTGGGCCCCCGTCGAGCGCGCCGGACGAAGCCGCTGGAGGATCGGCAGGTGGCAGCGGGTCGTCCCCGGGAGGCACGTCTCCCGGCAGTTCGTCTGGGACCGGCAGCACGTCCGGCTCGAGCGGTACCGGCTCGAGCGGCGGCGCGTCCGGCTCGGGCGAGAACTCGAGCGGGTCGAGCGGCTCCTCGTCGGGTGGCTCGGCTGGGGGCGGCGGGGACGCCTCCTCAGGCGGTAGCAGCTCGGGTGGAACCGGTTCCGATGGCAGCACGGGCAGCGGGGGTTCCGGCAGCGGGGGCTCGGCAGGCGGTGGCTCCACACCCTCCCCCCAGCCCGATCTGGACCCACCGACCGACCCGCCCGGGTCGGGCGATCCAGCCGACGGTGGTGGTGACGACGGCACCGAGGCAGGCACCGAGGCAGGCACCGAGGAGGGCACGGAGGCAGGCACCGAGGAGGGCACGGAGGCAGACACGGAGGCAGACACGGAGGCAGGCACCGAGGAGGGCACCGAGGAAGGCCCCTAGCGTCCTGAGTCTGAAGTGCGCTGGCAGTACGAGGCCGATGGCGTCGGCGGCCTCGACCCACCGGGAGGGCACCGGGGAGGCCGATCGCCCCCGGCCCGGCGATCGCCTCGTTCACGGCCGACCGCGGCGAGGTGTGCGACGCAGGCGATGACGTGGTGGTGGTGGTGCTGCTCGAGCGGGCGAAGCTGGTCGCCGAGCCGTCCGGCGCGGCGGCGGTCGCGGCGCTGTTGACCGGGAGGGTTCGAGCAGGTGGTCGGCGGCCGCCTGGCCGGGCCGGTGGTGGCGACGGTCTCCGGCGGCAACATCGATCCGTTGCTGCTGGAGCACCTCGTGACCGGGGGCCTGACCGGGCTGTTGCGGGTGGTCGCCGAGCATCGCGGCAACGTCGTGGGCGTCACGCACCGTCGCCTGGAGAGCCGGCTCAA
>SLMP01000057.1 GCA_007133465.1 Nitriliruptoraceae bacterium
CTCACGAGGGGCGCGAGAAGAGGTCGCCGCTCACGAGGGGCGCGAGAAGAGGTCGCCGCTCACGAGGGGCGCGAGAAGAGGTCGCCGCTCACGAGGGGCGCGAGAAGAGGTCGCCGCTCACGAGGGGCGCGAGAAGAGGTAGTGGCTGACGTGCCACTCGTCGCCGCCCTCGAAGGCGAACAGCTCCTCGCAGGCGATCGTGAACACCCGCCAGCGCTGCAGTAGCACCCGCGCCCGCTGGACGCCTTCGGTCGCCGAGAACAGCGCCAGCGCCCGGTCCCGCGAGGCGTCCAGCCGGTCGAGCCAGGCACGCAGCGACCGGGCGTAGTGGGTTCCGGACACGGCCCAGCGGTCCTCCACCACGAGGTCGCGGACGCTGAGCAGGAGCAGGTCGTGGGACGGCATCAGCCCACCGGTGAAGAAGTGGCGTGCCATCCAGTCGGCGCGCGCCCCGGTCTCGAACGGGTAGGCGTCGCTGCGGTGCGCGAAGACGTGCACGAACAGCTTCCCGTCCGGACGCAGCCACCGGGCGATGCGTTCCGTCAGCACCCGGTGGTTGCGGACGTGCTCGAACATCTCGACCGACACGACCCGGTCGAAGGCGCCGTCGTGCACCACCTCGGCGTACGCGCCGGAGGCGCCGTCGGGTCCAGCCCCGGCCCCCAGGCGGTTGACGTCGCAGGTCAGCACGGTGACGTTGTCGAGCCCACGCACCCCGGCCTGCTTCTCGATGTGCTCCCGCTGTGTCGCCGAGTTGGAGACGGCGACGATCCGCGACGCCGGGTACCGCTCGGCCATCCACAGCGTCAGCGAGCCCCAGCCGCACCCGAGCTCGAGCACGTCCTGGCCGTCGGCGAGCTGGGCCCGTTCGCAGGTCACCCGCAGCATCGCCTCTTCGGCATCAGCCAGATCGGTGACGCCGAGCGGCCAGAACCCGGAGGAGTACTTCAGATGCGGGCCGAGCATCAGCTCGAACAGCTCGGTCGGGACCTCGTAGTGCTGCTCGTTCGCCTCCTCGGTGTCCACCGCCACCGGCGAGGTCGCGAGCGTCGCGAGCAACTGCCGCTGCCGCGCCGAGCGCTCCTCGACCGTCCCGGCGGTGATCACCGCCCGCCGACGGCGCAGCAGCCCACGGATCGCGCGCCGCAGCACCGGGTCGGGCAGCAGCCCTCGGTCGATCACCGCATCGACCAGCCGGGCGCCGAGCGGGAGGGTGGGCCCGCTCACGCGATCACCTCGTTGGCGACGAAGCCACGCCGGCGGACCGGGAGGTCGGCCTCGCTGACCGACACGAGCTGTCGGCCGTACGGCTCGGTGCCGAGGGTGCCGTTCATCGGCCGGGTCAGGACCACCTGCAGGTCGTTGATGTAGCGGGCGAGGAACGCCCCCTCGCAGTAGGCGAGGTAGAACTCCCACATCCGCAGGAGCGCGTCGTCGAACCCGAGCGCCCGGACCTGGTCGGCGTTGGCGAGGAGGCGCTCACGCCACCGACGCAACGTCTCCGCGTAGTGCATCCCGATGTTCTCGACCTCGTCGACGTAGAGGTCCGAGCGGCGGCCCATCGTGCCCGCCAACGCCTCCAGGGACGGCAGGTGGCCACCGGGGAAGATGTAGCGCTGGATGAAGTCCGGCCGGCGGCGGTAGCTCTCGTAGCGCTGCTCCGGGATCGTGATGACCTGGATCGCGGCGAGCCCGTCCGGCGCGAGCAGGCGGTCGACCGTCGCGAAGTAGGTGCCGAGGTAGCGGTGCCCGACGGCCTCGAGCATCTCGATCGACACGATGCGGTCGTAGCGCTCCGCCACCTCGCGGTAGTCCACGATGCGGATGTCGACGAGGTGGTCGAGGCCCTCGCGGCGGACGCGCTCACGGGCGTCGGCCGCCTGCGCCTGCGACAGCGTGATGCCCGTGACCCGGCAGCCGTAGGTCCGTGCGGCGAAGCAGGCGAAGCCTCCCCAACCGCACCCGATCTCCAGGACATGGCAGGAGCCGTCGATGTGGGCCTTCTCGGCCAGCCGGCGGTACTTCGCCGTCTGCGCCTCCTCGAGCGTCGCGGTGGGCCGCTCGAAGTAGGCGGCCGAGTACGTCATCGTGGCATCGAGGAACAGCGCGTAGAACTCGTTGCTGAGGTCGTAGTGCGCAGCGATGTTGCGCTGCGACTGCCCGAGCCGGTTGGCGCGCATCGCGTGGATCAGCTTGTCGCCGGCGATGTTGAGGAGCGCCGCCGGGGTGATCCGACGCAGGGCGCTGCGGTTCGCGATCATGATCCGGATCAACGACACCAGGTCCGACGAGCGCCACTGGCCGAGCATGTAGGACTCGCCGACCCCGACCGAGGCGGCGTGCAGCAAGCGGGTGAAGAACGCCCAGTCGGCCACCTCGATGGTGGCGTGCAGGCCGCTCGCCTGGTCGCCGAAGGAGCGGTGGCGGCCGTCGGGCAGCACCAGGTCGACCCGACCGACCTCGACGTTGGTCAGCATCCCCGCGGTCGTTGCCAGCGCGCGGCGCTCGGCCGCCGTGGGTGGTGTGGTCACCGGCGGACCTCCGTGTCGTCGGTGCGAGGTGATGAGGATGCCGCGCCGGCCACGAGCACGTCGACCGGTGGGCCGGTGATCCGCTCGTAGCCGTCCGGCGGCGGGGCGGGACGGCGGTGGAACGTCACGCGCTTGCGCCACAGCCGCAGGGCCTGGGCGTGGATCAGCACGATCGTCCGCAGCGTGATCAGCGGGTGGGTCACGAACGTGCGCGTGAGGGTTCTCGTCGTGAGCGCCACCCGGCGACCGTCCTGGGTGGCGTCGAGGACGGTGCCGTCGGCATCCTCGACGTCCATGTGGGCGAGTGCTCGCGGCCCCGGCTCGACGAAGGCGAACCGGTAGCGCACGCCCTCGATCGGCAGGAACGGCGAGACGTGGAAGACCTTGTCGGCCCGCGCGCGGATGGTGCCGTCCGGCTGGTGCTCGAGGTCGTCGAGCAGATAGCAGTGGGCGTCACCGAAGGTGTTGTTGACCTCCGCGACGACGAAGGCCAGCCGCCCGTCGGGGTGGTGGCAGAACCACCAGCTGACGGGGTTGAAGACGTAGCCGAGCACCCGCAGGTTGGTCAGCACCCGGACCGGGCCTGCCGGGAGCGACACCCCCTCCCCGGCGAGCCAGCGGGCGAGCTTCTCCCGAACCGGCACGTCGGCCGGACCGAGGTGGTCGCGGTCCCAGAAGCTCGTCGGTCCGGGGCGGTTGTAGGTGACGCCACGGACCTCCCGGTCGAGTCGAGGCAGCTCGTCGAGGTCGATCAGCACGTGGTAGGCGCGGTACCGGAAGGCGTTGACGACCGGGCGGTGACGGCGGTGACGGACCGAACCGACGTAGAGAGCCGACGCGAGCGGTGCGGTCATCGCGGCCACCGCACCCCGAGGTGGCCGACCGCCCGCACCGCGGACCACAGCCCGTCCTCGTGGAAGCCGTAGCGCTGGTACGCGCCGACGTAGAACGTCCGCCGGCGACCGTTGAGCTCGTCCAGGCGGGCCTGGCTCGCGACGCTCTGCGGGGTGTACGCCGGGTGGGTGTAGCTCATCCGGCGCACCACCGTCCCGCGCCGGGGTGGCGCGGCCGGGTTGAGCGTCACGACGTAGTCGCGCGGCTCGTCGAGCGTCTGCAGACGGTTCATGTGGTAGCTCAGGCCGACGTGCTGCGAGGGTGCCAGACAGTCGTCGAGCAGGTAGTTCCACGACGCCCACGCGCGCCGGCTGCGCGGCAACAGGGCGGTGTCGGTGTGCAGCCAGGTGTCGTTGACGCTGTAGTCCCAGGCGCCGAGCAGCTCCTTCTCCTCCACGCTCGGGTCCGTGAGCATGCCGAGCGCCTCGTCGGCGTGCGCCGCGAGCACCACCGCGTCGAACCGGTGGCTGCGCCCCCGGAGGGTCCGTAGCGTCACGCCGTCGCTGTCACGCTCGACCGCGGTGACGCCGTCGCCGGTGTGGAGCCTCTCCGCGTACGGCGCGGTCAGCAGCGGCACGTAGGAGGACGTGCCGCCGACGACGGTCCGCCACGGGTGGTGGCTGGTCACCCCGAGGAGGCCATGGTTGTGCAGGAAGCGCAGCAGCGTGCCGACGGGGAACCGGTCGATCACCTGCGTGCCGGACGACCAGATCGCCGCGGCCATGGGCTTGAGGTAGTGCTCCTGGAAGCCGTGGCCGAACCCGGCACCGGCCAGGAAGTGGCCGAGGGGGGTGGCGGCGGCACGAGGGTCGTCGAGCAGGCGGCGGCCGACCCGGTGGAAGCGCAGGATGTCGCGGATCATCCCGAGGTAGACGGGGTCACCGAGCCGGCTCGGCTGGGCCAGCAGCCCGCCGGGGCTGCCGGCGTACTCGAGGTCGCACCGCTCGCAGCGCAGCGACCAGGACATGTCCGACGGCTGCGTCGCGACCCCGAGCTCGTCGAACAGGCGGACGAGCAGCGGGTAGGTGGCCTCGTTGTAGACGATGAACCCGGTGTCGACGGGCAGGCTGGTGCCGTCGTCACGCGGGACGGCCACGGTGTGGGTGTGCCCGCCGAGGCGCGGCTCGCGCTCGAAGACGTGCACGTCGTGGCGTGCTGCCAACAGCCACGCGGACGACAATCCTGCGATCCCGGTCCCGACGACGGCGAGCCTCACCCGTTCCTCCGCGTTCCACCCCGCGCCACGCTGGCGCACGCGGACGATTCGACCCCGAGGAGCCGGCTGGGTTGGCGCCGTCCCTCACCGGTGGCGGACGAACCCTGGACGCAGCCTGCCACCGCCCCGATCGCGCGGGAGCTCGGGACGCGGGCAACGACGACGAGCGCTCGGGACGCCGACGCTCCGAGGGCGATCGTGGCCACCCCCCGTCGGACCACGACCGTCCTCGGACCCCTGCCGGCGTCGTATCGGCCCCCGTCTCTACCGCGCTGACCTTCCCCGGTTCCCCGGAGGCGTCCTGCGGGCGAGGCCCGTGCCCGAGCGATAGCTGCATCCTGCCAGGCCGGCGGGGCCGGCGGAACCGTGCAGCCACCGCTCTTCCGGTGGTGGTGGTACCACCCTGCGTGCCGGGGCGCCGGTCCCGGCCCGGCCGGGCGCGGGTCACCCCAGCGGACAGCCCCGGGTCACCCTGGCCGGGGAGCCGAGACGCGCAGCGGGCGGGCGAGACGTCGTGACGAGCGCGTCGTTGGCTAACGTCTGCACCAGCAGCGCTCTCCCTTGCGACCCGGGATGCTCGGCCGTGATTGCACGCACCACCCGCCTGCTGATCGTCGAGGACGACTACCTCGTCCGCGAGGGTGCTCGCGCGGTGCTGGACGCCCATCCGCGCACCGAGGTGCTGGCCACGGCGGCGGATCCGGAGGAGGTGCTCGCGCAACTGCCCGAGCTGCGGCCGGACGTGATCCTGCTCGACATCCGGATGCCGCCGACCTTCACCACCGAGGGCATCGAACTGGCCCGGATCGTCCGCAGGGAGCGTCCGGAGATCGGCATCGTCGTGCTGTCCCAGCACGCCGATCCCGAGTACGCCCTCGAGCTGCTGCGCGACGGTTCCGACGGGTTCGCGTACCTCCTCAAGGAACGGCTCGGCGACGCCGAGCGGCTCGTCCAGGCGATCGAGGAGGTCCGCGACGGCGGCTCGGTCCTCGACTCCCGCATCGTCCAGGGGTTGCTCGAGGCGCAGCGACGGCGTTCCGCCTCGAAGCTGGCCGGGCTGACCCCGCGGGAACTCGAGGTCCTCGAGCGGATGGCGTCAGGGCGGGGCAACGCCGCCATCGCCCGGGAACTGTCGATCAGCGAACGCTCGGTCGAGAAGCACATCAACGCCATCTTCCGGAAGCTCGGCCTGGCCGAGGACGTCGACCTCAACCGCCGCGTCGCCGCGGTGCTGTTCTTCCTCCAGCGACCCGCCGGCTGAGCGGGCCAACGAGGACGGCAACTCGTCCGTCGCGAGCCCGCCGCGACCGTCGGTGGGCAGCAGCGCCCGGACCTGAGCCCCGGCTCCCGGCTCGGACGCCAGGTGCAGCCGCCCACCGAGGGCGCTCACGCGGTCGCGCAGGTGGGTCAGCCCTCCCCGGTGCGCCGCGGTCGTGGTGTCGAACCCGAGGCCGTCGTCCTCCACTTCGATCAACAGAACGGTGCCCTCGAGGCGGATGGTGATCGCGACGCGCGTCGCGTCGGCATGCTTCAGCGCGTTGGTCACCGCCTCCGAGACGAGGAAGAACGCGTTGACCTCGACCTCGAGGTCGAGGCGCGGCAGCGGGTCGGGGGTGATGTCCAGGTCCAGTGGCAGCTCGACCCTGCCCGCCAGGCTGAACAGGGCGCTGGACAGGCCCCGGTCGGCGAGGATCGAGGGGAACAGCGCCCGAGCGGTCGCGCGGACGTCGTCCAGGAGGTGCTCGATCGAGGTCGCGAGCCCCTCCGTGACCGCGTCGAGCTGCGCCGGGTGCTGGGCCAGCTGGGAGCGCGCCACCCCGACCTGCATCCGCAGCACCACGAGCTGCTGCTGGATCCCGTCGTGCAGTTCCCCGGCGATGCGCTGGCGCTCGGCGTCCTGCACCCCGACGATCCGGCGGGTCGCGTCCTGCAGCGCCACCGCCTGCTGGTGGATCACGAGCAGCTGCGCCCGCAAGGCACGCCGCATCTGCTCCAGAGCATCGGCGAGGGTGCCGATCTCGTCGTGGCGGTCGATGCTGAACGACCGCTCGAGGTCGCCGTCGGCGATCGCGGTCGCCGTCTCGGTCAGCCGCTTCAGCGGACGTGCCATCATCCCGGCCGCTGCGAGCGCCAGCGCGCCGCCGACGACGACCATCAACAGGACGACCAGCGCGCGGGTTCGCGCCAGCCCCTTGTCCAGGCCCGCGAGTGGGTCCTCGACGATCAGCCCGATCGCCGTCGGGCGATCCCACGGGCGGTCCGAGCCGAGCACCCGGTACCGGATCAGTCGTCCATCTTGCAGTTCCTGGGTCGACCGCACCAGGGTCGGGATGGCGAGAGCGTCCTCATCATTGCGGCCCGTCGTGGAGGCGATGACCTCCCCGTCGATGACGATCTCCACGTCGTCGACCCCGGTCCGCCGGGCGAACTCCCGGGCCCGCTGGTCGTCGAGGGGGACGCCGACCACGAGCAGGGCGGGGGTGTCGGCCGCACGGCCGACGCCGAGCACGTAGGCGATGCCGTAGCCGTCGTCCTCGAGTGGGACGACCCGCTGGGTGGTCCCGGGCGTGTCGGCCATGACGCCCGCCGCCACCTCCGGACCCGGGTCGGCGATGACCTCCCGCATCGCGAGAACGACGGGCAGCGTCCCCGTCGGCACGTCCACGATGCCACCGAACTGCATGCCGGCGGCTCGGCGCAGGTTGCCGAGCGCGATCCTCGCCGACTCGGTGGCACCGGGCTCGTCCAGATCATGGACGAGGCCCGACGGGGTGAAGGTGCCTGGCGCCGCTCCGTACTGTGCCTCGAGGAACTGACGCATCAGCATCCCGGTGCGGCTCACGTCGTCCTCGAGGCTGCGGTCGAAGACCTTCGCCTGCTCCACGAAGAGGGTGCGGGCGTGTTCGTCCAGCTGGGCACGGACGAGCCGTGTCTCGAACAGTTGCGTGAGCAGGGTCGCGAGCGCGAGGACGACCAGGAACACCGCGAGGATCTTGGGCAGCAGGGGCAGCTGGTGCGGCGACAGCGCCGCGACGCGTTCACGCCACCCGACCGTCGAGGTCACCGGGCCCCGCCCCCCTCCGCCAGCCAACGCTCCGCGTAGCGTTGCGCACCCGCGAGGGCATCGGCGACCGGCTCGCGCTGCGCGACGGCGTCCTCGAGTGCCTCCCGGAACGCGGCGGCGACCTGGGGGTAGGCCACCAGGGGCATGACCTCGGCGGTCGGCAGGAGCTCGACGAACGCGGCGAGGTCGGGACTCGACGCGAAGAGCGGTTCCTCGTACACCCGTTGCCGTGCCGGCAGGCGGCCTTCCTCTCCGGCCAGCTGCAGCGCGACGTCGTCCTCCGTCAGCGCGAGCATCAGCGCGAAGGCGACGTCGCGGTTCGGTGCGTCGGGCGGGATGAACAAGCTCGACCCGCCCAGCACGGTACGGGGGCGATCCGGGTCGGCCTGCGGCAGCGGCAGGATCCGGATGTCGTCCGGCGAGACCTCCGCTTCGGCCGCTCGCTGCGCGATCGGCAGGTCCCAGGACCCGGAGGCATGCATCGCGGTCGAGCCGCCGGCGAACGACTCGATCGCCTCGAGCGCGAGGTTCGGCGCGAAGGGCCCGGGCGCGCGTTCCGTGGCGACGAGCTCGGCGAGCTGTTCGATGGCCGTGACGTTCGCGGGATCGTCCAGTGTGAAGGTCACCTGCCCGTTCGCGTCCCAGGTGAGCAGCTGTCCACCGTTGGCGACGATCCAGCCGTAGGCCGCCCAGCTGCTGGCGGACACGGTGATCGCGTACTGGGACGCCTCGGTCTCGACCACCTGCTCCGCTGCTCGCTCGAAGCCCTCGAGCGTCGCGACGTCGTCGAAATCGAGGTCCGCTCGCTCGAAGCTGGCCTCGTTGACCATCAGCACGAGCGCGTTGACGTCGAGCGGGACCCCGTAGCGCTGCCCGTCCCACGTGACGTCCTCGAGCGCACCGGGCACGTACTCCTCAGCGGTCAGCCCTTCCGCCTCCCACAGGTCGTCGATGGGCTGCGCGAGCCCGGCGGCCGCCGCCGCGAACGCGTGCCAGTGCACGACGTCGTGGGGTTGCCCGAGGTCCACCCCCGACAGGGCCAGGTCCGGGATCTGCGAGAACGGCGCGCTCTGCACCTGGACCTCGACCTCCCCATGGGTGCGTTCGAACTCGTCGATGACCTGCCCGACGATCGGGGCCGAGGCCCAGTCGTCGGCCATCACCACCCGCAGGGTCACCGGCTCCGGCGCGCCCGGAATACCGGTGCAGGCCGCGAGCAGGGCGGCCACGACGACGAGGACGAGCGGTCGACGCATGGACGCTCCCGATCGGAGGGACGCGGCAGCCTGGCACAGGCGACCCTGCGCCGTCCACCAGCCGGTGTCCTGCCGCTGGCTCGGCCGTGGCCGCGCCGGTCAGACGACCTCGACGTCGATGGCGTGCCAGCCCTCCGCGCCGTCGGGGGCGGGACGGCGCGGTCCCTCCGACTGGACCGCACCGTCGCCATCGGTGGCGCGGACGGTGAGGCGGTGCCGCCCCGGTCCGAGCGGCACGTCCACGCGCCACTGCACCCAGGTGTCCTCGCTGCCGACGGGCACCATCTCGGCTACGGCCCAGGCGCCACCGTCGACCGCAACCTCGACCTGTGCGATGCCGCGAGTGGGGGCCCAGGCCACCCCCGCGACGACGACGTCCCCGACGGGGACGCGGGCGCCGGGTCGTGGCACGTCGATCCGCGAGGAGGTCTTGACCGGCGCCTCCTTGGCCCACCCGCGCGGGATCCAGTAGCCGTCGACGCCGTCCCAAGCCGCCAGCTCGAGCTCCGTCAACCACTTGGTGGCGGAGACGTAGCCGAAGAGCCCGGGGACGACGAGGCGGGCGGGGAAGCCGTGGACGGCGGGTAACGTCTCGCCCTGCATCCCGACGGCGACGAGCGCCTCCCGGCCGTCGAGCGCGAGCGCGACCGGGAACCCGGCCGTCCAGCCGTCCGCGGAGCGGCCCAGCAGCTGCTCCGCGTCGTCGCGCACGCCGGCCAGCGCGAGCACCTCCGCCAGGGGCACGCCGAGCCACCTCGCGGTCCCGATGAGGTCGCCGCCGACCTCGTTCGACACGCACGCGATGGTCACGTCGACCTCCCGCAACGGCAGGGCGAGGAGCTCGTCGTAGGTCAGCTCCACCTCCCGGTCCACCCGGCCGTGGATCCGCAGGCGCCAGGTCTCCGGGTCGACCCGAGGCACGCCGAGTGCCGTGTCGATGCGGAAGAAGTCGTCGATCGGCGTCATCGCGGGACTGACCCCGGCGACGCTGGTGGCGAGGTCCGGGCCCGGGGGCGGCAGGCCCCGCGCCGGGGTGGGCAGTGCGATCGAGGCGGGGTCGATCCGGCCACCGCCGAGCCACCAGCGGCCCGCTGCGCCGACGAGCAGCACGGCCGCACCGGTACCGATGGCCAGCCGCAGGAAGCCGCGCCGTGCCAGGGGCGGTGCGGTCGCGGGGGACCCCACCGTCGACCCGGTGGGACCGGCACCCGCCGGGATGGCCTGCCCGCTCGACCGCAACGACGCCGCCGGCGTCGGCAAGCCGCGCCGCAGGACCGTGTGGCCGACCAGCGCCGCCAGCGCCATGACCACCACCACGAGCAGCACGTCCGCGCCCGGCTGGGCCACCGACGCCGCGGCGCCGAGGACCGCCGCGGCAGCGAACACCCCGCTGGTGAGCCACGGCCGGTCGTGCCCGACGACCGCGACCACGGCGCCGAGCAGGAGCGCGACCGCCACCGTGCCGAGCGCGAGCAGCGGCCGGTTGGCGGCGCCGAGCGTGGAGATGAGGCCCGTCACCACCGCGCCCGGGGCGCCGTCGACCACGAGCTGACCGACCGCGTCGACCGGCGACGGCATCCCGGCCAGCAGCCCGGCGGCGAGCTCCCCCACGGCCAGCGCCGAGGCGACGCCGAGTGCACCCGCCGCAGCGGCCCTCGCCCGGGTCATCTCGCCTCCTCACGATCGTCGGTCGGCCGGTCCCCTGGCCATGCCCGGGGACTTCGGTGCCGGGGTGGCGACGGTACGGTCCCAGGGACCGGATCGAGGGGTCAGACGTGGACGACGCAGCGCAGCGAGCAGAGGGCTACCGGCCACCCGGGGCCAGCGAACCCGACGGGACGGCCGACGCGGCCGCGGACGCGTCCCCGCAGCCCGCACACGCCCCCGCCGCGGACGAGCCCGACCCCCAGAAGCCGCTGCCGGACGAGTGGTTCCGCAAGGTCAAGCTGCGCGACGGCAGCCGGGTGCTCCTGCGCCAGATCCGGCCGCAGGACCGGCAACGGCTGGTCGACGGGCTCCGTCGGCTCTCGCCGGCCTCCCGGTACCTGCGCTTCCACAGCGCGGTCGACCACCTCAGCGAGTCGCAGCTCGACTACCTCTCCCAGGTCGACCACGTCGACCACGAGGCGATCGTCGCGATCGACCTCGACCGTCCCGACCGGCCGGGCGTCGGGGTCGCGCGCTACATCCGTGACGTGGTCGAGCACGACGTCGCAGAAGCGGCCATCACGGTCGCGGACGAGTACCACGGGATGGGGGCGGGCACGATCCTGCTGGGTGCACTGGCCGCTCGGGCCCGTGACAACGGGGTGCGGGTGTTCCGCAGCTACGTGCTGGACGGCAACCCCGGCATGCTGGAGGTGTTCGACCACCTCGGTGCCCGTCGGGAGCTCGAGACCAGCGGTCTGTGGCGGGTGGACCTCGACGTCCCGGAGGACGAGGTCGACGTGCCGCGCTCCCCGGCCGGCAGGGCGTTCCTCGACGCGGCGCGGGGCCAACGCACCCTCATCAGCCTCATCCCGCCGATCTGGAGCCGCCGGAAGCACCGCGACGAGGGGCAGGACGGAGCCGACGCCGACGCCGACGCCGACGCCGACGGCGGCGGCGACAGCGGCGGCGACAGCGGCGGCGACGACGACCCGTCTGCGCGCGAGTTCACGCAGCTCGCGAACGAACTCGACGACTGGCTGGACGCGCGCGAGGAGCGCTGACCGTCGACACCGTGCACTGACCGCCGCGACGACGACGCCGTTCGCCTCAGCCCCGGTTGGCCGGGAGCACGATCGCCGCCGTGGTGCCGTCAGCGCCGCTGGTGACCGTGAGCTGCCCGCCCTCACCGGCCACCAGTGTGCGCGCCAGCGCCAACCCCCGCCCGCCGGGACGCTCGAGGCCCCTGGCCTCGCCCTCGTCCTCGACGCTCAAGCGCACGATGCCCTCCGCGTCGTCCGAACGGGCCGGCGCGACACGGACGGTGACCGTCCCGCGGCCGTGCCGCAGGGCGTTGTCCACCAGCACCTCGGCGGCCTGGGCGATCGCCGCCGGGCGGACCAATACGGCGGGCACCGGGGCGAGCTGCGTGCGGACCTCGCGGCCGGACTCGCGGGCCGCCAGCTGCCACGACGCCACCCGATCGGCGACGAGGGCGCCGAGGTCGACGGCGACCTCGGCGGCGTCGAGGCGGGTGAGCGCAGTGAGGTCGGCGATCGTCGCCTCGAGCCGATCCGCCTCGGCGAGGGCGGCGGCGACCCCGTCGGGGTCCGCGCCGGCCAGCTCGAGGGACTCGAGGTGGAGCCGCAGGGCGGTCAACGGCGTCCGCAGCTGGTGCGAGGCGTCGGCGGTGAACGACGCGCTGCGCTCGATCGCCCGGCCGAGCCGCTCCGCGGTCCCGTCGAGCGCCGCGGCGATGGCGTCCGCCTCCTCGAGCCCGCTGCGAGGGGCACGCACGGAGAAGTCGCCGTCCCCGAGCCGGGTGGCCGCACCGGTGAGCGCCTCCAGCGGCCGGGCGAGGCGGCGTGCCAGTTGCGCGCCGACGCCGGCGGCGACCACGGCCACCACCGCCGCCACCGCCAGGATCGAGCTCCAGGCGACCACGAACGACCGCCGCAGCTCGGCGTCCGATGTCGAGGCGTGCAGGACGAGCGGTCGGCCGCAGACCGTCGTCGTCAGCAGCGTCGCGACGGCGAGACGCCCATCGCCCACGTCTCGGCCGACCCGGCCGGTGGTCGCTTCGGCGACCTCCTCCACCCCGAGGCGCAGCGGGGTCCTCGTCGCGGTGGTCGCGACGACCAGCAGGTCCGTCCCGACCACCGTCACCTCGGCGGCGTCGGGTGCGACCTGCGCGACCCGCAGCTGCAGCTCCCCACAGGTGCGGGCGGTGACGTCGAGCACGAGGGCGAGCGACTCGACCGTCCCCTGCAACCCGTCGAGCGCACGGGACTCGAGCAGCCGGGTCATCGCGACCCCCAGGGGCACCGCGAACGCCGTCACGGTCGCGAGCACGAGCGCGACGACGGCGACGACGAGACGTCGCCTCACCGCTGCCCTCCGTCCTCCCGCTCGAAGCGCAGGCCGACGCCCCGGACGGTGGTGACGTAGCGCGGCGCCGACGGGTCGTCACCGAGCTTGCGGCGGAGCGAGGACACGTGCACGTCGATCGTCTTGGAGCCGCCGAGCCACCGCGTGTCCCACACCTCGCGCGCCAGCTCCTCGCGGGTCACCACCGTCCCCGCCCGGCGCAGCAGCAGCGCCAGCAGGTCGAACTCCTTGGGGGCGAGGTCGAGCTCCTCGTCCCCCCGCCAGGCCCGCCGGCTCGCCGGGTCCAGGACGACGTCCCGGGCCGCGAGCTGCTCCGACGGGAGTGGGCGCCCGGCGGCGGCCCGCCGCAGCAGCGCCCGTAGGCGCGCCTGCAGCTCCGCCAGTCGGAACGGCTTGGTGACGTAGTCGTCCGCGCCGGCGTCGAGCCCGACGACGACGTCGGTCTCCGAGGTCCTGGCGGTCAGCACGAGGATCGGCAGGTCCGCCCCGAGGTCGCGGCGCAGCCGACGGCAGACCTCGATGCCGTCAAGGTCCGGCAAGCCGAGGTCGAGGACGACCGCATCCACGTCCCGCGCCACCCGCAGCGCCTCGGACCCGGTCGCGACCCGGGTGACCTGGTGACCGTCGGCGCCGAGCGCGGCCGCCAGCGGACGGGCGATGCCGTCGTCGTCCTCGACCAACAGCACGTGCGCGGCATGCTCCACCTCGGTCCGTCTCCTGCCTCGCGGCACGACGTGCCGCCGCGTCCGCCTCCGAGCCTACGTGCGCCGGGTCGCCGTCCCCTCGCCGGTTCACCGGATCCTGACCCGTCTTCACCTTCCCCTCACCTTCTCCCGACCTTCGCTCACCCGCCGCGACGTACGGTGCATCCCAAGCACGACCGCCCAGCACGACCACCCAGCACGACCACCCGGGTCGATCTGGACGCCACCCCCGCCCGGACCGTCCAGCAGGACCGTCAGGACCGTCCCGAAGAGGCCCCGAGATGTTCCCTCCCGCCCCCGGCGAGGGTGTCAGCGAACCCTCCCGCCCCACCCCGAGCGACGACCGCGTCGCCGGCCCGGCC
>SLMP01000063.1 GCA_007133465.1 Nitriliruptoraceae bacterium
CCGGTGCGCACCCACGCCGTCCCGCGGGCCCGCAGCGCCAGGGACACGAGCCGGACGAGCATCATCGCCTGCACCGCCACCCACAGCCCGAGCAGCCCACCCCCGAGCGTGGCGACCAGTTGCCCGCCGACCCCGCCGACCACCGCGGCGGTGACCGTCCAGGTCCGCAGGTACGCGAAGTCCTCCGCGCCCATCAACACCCCGTCGAGGGCGAAGACGGGACCATTGACGACGTGCCCGAGCGCGGCGAGCCACCACGCCGTCGCCACGGCTGCCAGGACGGCCGCATCGTCCGTCAGCAACCGCGGCAGCACCGCGCTGCCGGCGAGCAGCACCCCGGCGATCACCGCGCCGCCGACCACACCCAAGCGGATCGTCGCGCGAGCGACGGCGCGAGCTTCCCGCTCCGATCCGGCGCCGAGCGCTGTCCCGACCAGCGCCTGGGCCGCGATCGCGATCCCGTCCATCAGGAACGACACCAGCAGGAAGCTCTGGAACAGCACCTGATGGGCGGCCGCGGTCACCGCCCCCGTGCGCGCCGCCGCTGACGTGATCGCGAGCAAGCCCACCAGCAGCCCGCCGGTGCGCAGGAACAGGTCGCGGCTGACCACCACCATCGCCGTGAGCTCCACGACGCCCGGCACGCCGTGGCCGCGCAGCGGCAACCCGACCTTCGGCAGCAGCACCGCGAAGACGGCGACCGCCACCACCTCGGCGACCACGGTCGCCCACGCCGCGCCGGCGATGCCCCACCCGAACGCGAACACCAGCGCGAAGGTCAGCACCGCGTTGAGCACGTTCGCGACCACCACGACACCGAGGGGGGTGCGGGTGTCGGAGACCCCGCGGAACGCGCCATGACCGACGTAGGCGAGCAGCAGGAACGGCACACCGACGGCGCGGACCCGCAGGTAGGCGGTCCCGGGCGCGAGCAGCTCGTCGACCGCGCCGAGCAGTCCGAGCAACCACGGCGCCAACGCGAGCAGCACCCCGCCGACGACCACGCCGAGCACGACCGCGACCTGCGCCGCGTGGACCACCCGCCGGCCCGCCGCCTGCCGGTCCCCCGCCCCGACGGCCTTGGCGACCGTCGAGGTGGTGCCGAACACCAGGAAGTTGAACACCCACGACACGGTCGTGAGCACCGCGACCGCCAGACCGAGCGCGCCGAGCTCCGCTGCACCGAGCCGGCCGACCACGGCCGTGTCGACCAGCCCCATCAACGGGTCGGCGACGAGGGTCGCGACGGCCGGGACGGCCAACGCGACGATGCGACGGTTCACGGAGACGGCGGACACGGCGGGGACGGTAGGGCAGGTGGGCTCGGGTCGGCTGCGTGCGACGCTGCTCCGGGCGGTGGGAGCTGCGAAGGTCCGTGTCTGCCGCCGTCGCAGCGCCTACTCGGTGCCGCGGGAGGTCTCCACCGCCGAGACCCGGCGCGTCCGTGTGCCGTCCCCCCACCAGAGCGGGGCCATGATCGGACGCACCGTCGCGGCGCAGTCCGCGGTGGCCTGGTCCCCGGACACCGACAAGGTGCAGGCGACGTCGCTGAGGGACCAATCCTCCTCGAGGTGCGCGATCAGCTGGTCGCGGCGGAGGCTGGCGCGCCGCGGATCGACCCGGATCGTCCCCGAGGCGTAGAAGCTCGCTTCCTCGATCCCGGCGATGGCGTCGTGCGCGACCGCAGCGGCGAGGTCTGCCATCCTGCGCTGGCTGAGGAACAGCGTCGCTCCGTCGACGGCCATGCCGCCCAGGCCGAGCAGCACGAGGATCGCCGCCGGGAACAGCAGCAGCGTGCTGCCCATCTCGTCAGAACGCACAGGACACCCCCTCCGGGAGGCCGGCCCGATACGGATCGATGACCTCTGCGTACGTCGAGGACACCGGGACCCGTGCGGTTCGTCCCCCCAGCGACGGGATCACCGGGAGGGGGACCTGCAGTCCCACCTCGAAGCGAACCTCGGCGCATCGCTCCTGACGACCGGCCTGCAGCAGGATGGTCGCGCGGGAGGGCTCGACGCCGTGCGCCGACAGCGCGCGTGTCGCCCCGCTGCGGCCGACCGCGGCCAGATCGGCGCCAGGTGCGGCCTCGACGGCGGCCCGGACCGCTTCCCGCGCGGCGGCGGACGTCGCGAACTTGGCGTCGATGACGGCCCAGCCGCCGACGACGACGAGCGTGCCGAAGACGAACACGAGGACGCCGAACACCAACGCCTCCGCCCCCGCGATGAGGCCGGCCTCATCGTCACACACCGCGCGCCGGTGCGTTGCCGGGTGGTGTCGTGCGCATGAGGGGTTCGGCGTCGCGCACACCCGCCGAGCCCTCAGACGGCCGCCGCAGGCGCCGACGGCGCCCACCTCGCTCCCATCGCTCGCCCCCACTCGTCAGCGCACCTCCCGATGGACCGTCGCACTGCGCTCGATCGTCTCCGCGCTGGTCAGGCGCACGAAGGGGCGAGCCAAGCCGCCGGCCGGCGATGGTCCACGGACCGTGACCCGGATGGCGTCCCCCTCGACCGAACAGCTGACGGCGACGTCGGGACGTGCCCCGTACGACCCGAGGGTCGAGCGGGCACGGGCAGGAGCGGAGGCGCAGCCCCCACCGCCATCCGCGGCTGCTCGTCGCGCGGCGTCGAACGCCGCAGCAGTCACGTTCGAGGTCGCCGACAGGTGCACGAGGACCTGCGTGGCCACGAGCAAGAACCCGAGGAACACCGCGATCCCGAACACGGCCCCGATGTGACCGGAGCCACACTCGCCCTGCCGTCGCATGCCGGCGCCACCGACCGTACTCAGCGGATCTCCGCCACCTTCGAGTCGATCGTGCCTTGCGCGTTGTTCATCGTCAGGCTGAACGCGGCGTACATCGCCGCACCGATGACCGCCATCACGAGGACGGCGATCGCGGCCGAGATCACGCCCTCGCCTGCGTCACCGCGCAGGCGGGCGAAGAGCGTCGTCGCGTCGGACTGCATGGAGCTCCCTCTCATTCGGACGACACGGCACCTCACCCGCGCCGTCGCCTTCTCGAACTCGGTCGCCTGGAACACTATCGTAGTTATCGAGAAGCAACCAAACGTTGTCAACAACCTACGCATTCGTTGCTAGCTCGTAGCGGAACTCACTGGATGAACGCCGCGAGGGCGCTGGTGAAGGGGATCGCGATGAAGACCACCCCGGGCAGCAGGGTCGCGACCGTCACCGGGATCCACACCTGCTGGCCGCGTCGCTCCATCGTCTCAACGAGCTGCCGGTGGACATCCCGTCGGATACCACGTGCCTCGGCGGAGATCAGGCGTCCGAGGTCGCTCGCCTCACGGTTGAGCCCGAGGACCGCGACGAGCCGATCGACCGCGTCGACGTCGGCGAGGTCAGACCACTCGATCAGCGCCCGTTCCTCGGAGACGCCCTGACGGATGCGTCCCGTGACGCGCGCGAGATCCTGGGCGACGGCGCCGGAGCCGCGCTGCGCGACCCGGTCGAGTGCGGCCAGTAGCGAGTAACCGGACGCGAGCAGCATCCCGAGTTGCTCTGCCACGACCGGCAGCTCGAGCTGGACCGACCGCTTCCACCGGTCCGAGGCGCCCGTGACCTGCTGCTCCAGCAGGAGGAAGGCGAGCAGCATGCCGCCGAGGGTGAAGACCAGCGCGAAGGCGGGGCCGAGGACCGGCGCGGTCGCCACGGCGAGCAACGACCCGACTCCGAGGCCGCCGAGCGACCAGCCGATCTGCCGGCCGCGGAACTCCGTGACGTCGAGGTCGGCGTGGACCCGCCGCAACCGACGATCGAGATCCTCGCTGACACCGAACAGCCGCGAGAACTGCGATCCGAGCTGGCTCGCCAGTGGCCCGACGGCCTCGCGGAACGACTCCACCGACAAGATGCCGGCGCGCGCCGGACGCGCCATGCCACCGGGGACGTAGGGTCCCAGGCGTTCCACCAGGGGACGGCGCGCGAACCAACGCAGCTCCGCGAAGCACAGGGTCAGACCGATCCAGAGGAGCAATCCGGCGAGCAGCAGCAGCGGGCTCACGGCGCCACCTCGACCGACCGTTCGACGAAGACCCGCTCCTCCTCCGGGAGCCGCAGGAGCCGGCTGGCCCACACCCAGCACAGGCCGATGAGCGCGAAGGCGACCAGGATCGCGATCTGCCCGCCCGGCGAGCGGTACGCGGCGCGGCCGTCGCCGATCGACAACCCCACCAGCGCCATCCCGACCGGGACGACCAAGACGAAGAGTCTTGCGAAGCGCACTCCCGCTTGCTTCGATCGAGCATCCTTGCGTCCCTGGAGATCCTGGATCCGGTCCTCCGTGAGCGCTCGGAGACGCTGGTCGACGTCGGTGCCCCCGATGTCGTGGGCGACCAGCAGGGTCTCGCACACGGCATCCGCGGTGGGGTCGGCGAGGTGGCCTTTGAGGACATCGAGCGCGCGGGCGAAGTCGGTCGAGATCAGCCATTCCCGTTGGGCGGCCGCGAACGCGGGGCGCATCTCCTCCGGTCCCGCCAGCCCGACGGCGAGGAGCGCCTGCGGGAGGGACCGACCGAGGGTCACCGCCTGGAGGCGGATCTCCTCGATCATGCGTGGCCAAGCGTCCCGCGCGTGGTCCTGCCGAGCGCGGCGACGTGTCCGTGCTGCGGCCAGGGGCACCGTCGCCGCCGCCGTCGCCACCACCAGGGCGGGCAGTGCCGCGCCCCAGATCGCGTACGCGAAAGCCCCGGCGACCACGGCCAGGACGATCGCGACGGCCACGAACTCGACCGGCCGCACGCGATCGAGGCCGGCCTGGACGAGGAAGTCACGGAACGAACGTCGCGAACGGCGTGAACGGCGCCGCAGGCCCGGCGAGATCCCGATCCCGCGCCACCCGAAGACGGAGGCCGTGTAGATCAGGAAGACGCCGTACGCGGCGACCAGCGCGAGCAGGAAGGCGACCAGGCCCGAGGTCACGAGCGGCCTCCCGTGCCCACCGGCGACGCTGCCGTCGTGTCGAGCAACGATCGCACGTCGAACCCGGCCGCGGCGAGCGCCCGCGAACAACGCACCGGCACGGTCCCGGTCCACCGCAGCGGCACACCTGGCGCTTCCCGGGCGAACAGTTCGGAGACGGTGAAGGCCGAGGCGCCTTCGCCGGTCTGCTGCTCCTCGACCGCCACCACCTCGGTGACCTGCGGCACCCCGTCGATGCGAGCGCAGTGCACGACGATGTCGATCGCCTCGGTCACCAGGGCATTGAGGGCGGCCATCGGGAGCTCGGAGCGGGTGTCGGCGAGCTGACAGATGAACCGCAGCCGCGACAAGGCCTGCCGGGCGGAACCCGCATGGATGGTCGTGTAGCCCGTGACCCCCGACGAGAGGGTGAGCAACAGGGGGAGCGCCTCCTGGTCCCGGACCTCCCCGACGATCGCGACGTCGGGCGCCATGCGGAGGAAGCCGGCCACGAGGCGACGCAGGTCGATGGCCGGGCGATCGGGCCGCGCGGCCCTCGTCTGCATCGACGCCACGTTCGGCAGCGGGACGTCGACCTCGAAGACCTCCTCGGCGGTGACGACCCGCAGGGAGGGGTCGAGCTCCGCGGTGCAACACGACAGCAGCGTGGTCTTGCCCGAACCGGGAGGTCCGGCGAAGACCACCGACAGCTTGGCGCGCACGGCGGCCCGGAGGAACGCGCCGACCTCGGCGGACATCATGCCGCGTTCGACGAGCTCGTCGAGCGAACGGAAGGCGACCCCGGTGAAGCGACGGATGTTGACCAGCAGATGCGACCCCCGCCCGACGTCGCGGTGCACGATGTGCAACCGCGCCCCGTCGTCGAGCTGCGCGTCCTGCAACCCCTCGGACGGGTCGAGCTTGCGGTGGGAGGTGGAGGCGTCATCCAGGATCTTGGTGAGCGTGCGGATCACGTGGTCGTCGTCGTGGAACGCCTCGTCGTGGTAGCCGGAGACCCCGCTGTGGCGCTTGACGAAGATCTGGTCGGGGGCGTTGATCATCACCTCCCAGACGTCGTCGTCGGCGAGGAGCGGCTCGAGCGGCCCGTACCCGGTGAGGTTGCGGCGCGCCCGCTCCACGACCCGCTCGGGATCGGGGAGGTCGTAGGGCCGCAGACCGTGCTTGAAGTCGACGCGCCAACGGGCGACCTCCTGCTCGAGCAACTCGCGCAGCCGCGCCGCCGCATCACGATGCGCGGTGTCGAGGTTCTCCTCCTTCGCGCGCAGCAGCACCCGCTCCTCGATCTCCACGAGGGGCGACTCGAAGGCGGTCACCATCCGACGCCCTCCTGCGGCGTGAAGCCCGACAGCCGGCCCGGCTGGATCCGCTCCGGTTCCGCGCCGCCGGGAACCGTCGCGGAACCGGCTCGTTCGAGCACCGCCGCAACCGCGCGGGCGGTCGATCGGGGCAACGGCGCCGGCAGGGGCGCCCCGTCACGCAGATGGGGATCGAGGTCGCGTGCGGGAAGGTGCAGGACCGGGCACATGCGACCGCTCGCGGCACCCACAGAGGCGGCGAGCAGTTCCGCGACGGTGCGGCCGAGCTCACCTCGCTGGCGCGGCGAGCGGGGGGAGCGGGAGACGACGGGGAGCAACCGCTCGATGGGGACCCCGAACCCGAGCAGGTCGGCAATCGTGCGGACCAGGGCGACGAGTCCCTTCATCGAAGGTTCGCCGACCACGGCCACGACATCGGCGCGCGCCATCGTCGCGCGCGCGAGAAGGTTGCGCTCCTCGACCTCGAGGGAGCCGGTCTCCGCCTCGCCCTCCACGTCCGACTCGACGTCGGCCACGACAACGTCCGCCAGCCGCTGCAGCGAGTCCAACGTGGCCTCGACGGCGCGCGGTCGCAGGGTCGCCCAGTGGCGTCGCCGGCGTAACCCGAGCACCAGCCGGTAGCCACGTTCGGACACCTCGAAGGTCTGCTCGTCGAGGTCCGCCAGCCGTGGGACCGCGGTCCGGTGCGCCTCCACCAACTCTTGGATGCCCGGGACGAGGGTGCGCGCGTCGTGCAGCATCGCCTGGTCCGCGGTGAGGCACAGGTCGGCCAGCAGCACCGACGGCGTGGCGGGCCGCACGCGCCCCTCGACCCCGGTACCCCCGACGAGCCACGTTCCCGCGGCGATCCCCTGGGCGAGTGCGATCGCGACGGTGGACGCGCCCGTGCCCCCCGGTCCCGTCACGGCGACGAGGTGGCCGGCAGGGGCGCTCACGGCGGGGACGGGCTCGTCCTCGACGAGGGTGGCGCCGCCGACGAGTTCGGCGGTCGCGCCCAGGGACTCCAGCAGCTGCTCCCGCGAGAAGGTCGGGGTCAGCACGGCGGCGGCTCCGAGGTCGCGCCAGTCCCGCCTGGCCGGCTCGTCGTCGACCACCAGGACCGCCGTGCCGACGGAGCGGGCCTCCGCGACCAGATCGCGGTCGAGCCCCGGCACGTCGGCGGCGATCAGAGCTGCGGAGAACGGCCGGCCCGAGCGCAGGCGGGCACGCAACTCCTCGGTGGAGACGCACCGGAGAAACTCGACCGGCAGCACCGCGGCGTTGGTCCACTGCCCGACGGACCGGAACCAGTCGGCCCGTGCCCGGGCGAGTCCCAGGACGACGTAGCGCTCACGCATCAGGGCACCGACCAGCCAGCAGTGGCCTCATCGACGTCCACGACCCCGTCCACGTCCCCGTCCACGTCCCCGTCCCCGTCCACGTCCCCGTCCCCGTCCCCGTCCACGGTCCCGTCCACGTCCTCGTGCTCGGGAGGCCCGGGTGGTCGGTCGAACACGGGGTCACCGGCGACCTCGGGTCGTGGGCCCTCGGGGAGAGGCGTCGCTCGGTAGGCGCCGGGCGCCGGATCGGTGTCCCCGGGCCCGGCGGTCGATCGTGTCACGCGGACCTCGGCGGTCGCTGCGGCATGGCTGAGGGCGAGGACATCGTCCAACGCCGAGACCGCGACCGTGAGCGTCGTCTGCCCGGGTCCTCCGACGGTCCCGTCGGGAGCAGAGACGCGGAGTAGCGGCAGACCCCGCGCGACGAACGCCGTGAAGCTCTCGCCGCCCGCGCCGTGCGTCGCGATCACGTCGACGCGTTCCCCGGGGCGGAGGCTGCCGTCGACGGCGTCGGCCTCGGGCAGGGAGAAGGAGAGGGTCTGGGCGTCGGCGACGCCGCCGTCCTCGACGAAGGCGGTGCGGCTCAGCAGATCGCCACGCGCGAGCGGCGCGACGACGACGCGTCCGACGAGCGTGGCGGCGTCCTCGGCGCGGATCGCTCGGCCGGCGGCGGTGGGAGGCAGCTCGAGGGGCGCCTGCCCGACCGCACCGAGCACGTCGTCGAGCGTCGCGAAGCGGGTCCCCGGTTCGATCGTCCGTCCTGCCAGGAGGTAGGCCGTGGACGGCTCCGCCGTCGCTCCGAGGTAGGCGGCGAAGACCCCGACCGCCGAAGCGGCAACCAGCAGCGCCCCGACGACGGCCCGGCCGCCCGGCAGCCCTCGGCGCCGCCGCAGCAGACGGGTCGGGCCGGCCGGCTCGCCTCGTGCGGCCGTCACCGCGTCGTCGCGGACGGCGGTCGTCACCTCCATCACCGCTCCCTCGCTTGCAGGGTGTCACCCGTTGTGTCCCCGACACGGCGTCCGTCAGGACGTCCGCGATCACCCGAACTGGCGGCGCACCGTAGCGCCGCCTTGGCACAGAGCCGTACTCGAGCGGACCGGCCCGGCGAGGTCCGGCGCCGCCACCCGTCGCCTCCCGAACCGCCCGCCCCCGCCTCGTCGACGTCGACCATCGCCGTGACCGCGCCGCCCTTCCTCCGACCGCACGCTGCGCCGGGACCACGCCACCCACAGCGCGGGGTGGCCTCGTCGCTCTTGTCGCTACGGTCAGCTAGCATCGCGCAGCGTCGGAGGGAGCGAGATGGTGCGAAACGACCGGTTGCATGCAGGGCCACAGGCGCACGATGCCGAGCGCGACCAGCCGGTCGTCAGTAGCGGCGAGGTCCGCTGGCTGAGTACCCGCGAGGCGGCGCACCACCTCGGGATCACCACGCGCACGTTGTACCGACTGATCGACAGCGGCCAGATCCCCGCCTACCGGTTCGGGCGCGTGATCCGTCTCAAGACCGCCGAGGTGGACACGTTCGTCGAGTCGGCCCGCATCCGACCCGGCTCCCTCGAGCACCTCTACGCCGATGCGGGACCGTCGGAACTCGATGCCTGACGGGCTCACGCGCCGAGCTCACGGGGTGGGGTGGCGACCAGGACCTCCGAGACGGCGGCGACGTTGACGTAGACGAGTCCGCGGTCGCGACCGTCCAGCCGGAGGGTGAGCACGTCCTCCCCCAGGGCGACCAACTGCCCCTGCAACGCTTCCGCGGCCCCGTCGAGCACGAGCCCGACCCGCAGCTCGAGCTCGAGGAACCGCTCGATCCAGACGGGCAGTTCCCGATCCTGCGACCAGGAGCGATCGCCCATCGCCGGCGGCATGTCGGGGACCGGCTCCGGCCGCACCGCCCGTAACGTGTCGAGGCGGAGGAGCGCCGTGCCCTCCGACTCGTTCCCGACCGCCACGTGGTCGACACCGACGGCGACGAGCACGCCGCGGTGGGCTCGGCCCGAGCCGGTCAGCACGGTGACCACGCGCCCGGCCTCTGCCAGGTCACGCAGCGTGCCGACCCAGGTCGCGACGGCGGCGGCGATCTCGCGCCGGGAACGCTCCTCCGCACGCGCCCGGACGGCGCGCTGCTGCGCGGCCTCATCGCTCAACGCGATGAACGGATCCGGGTTCCTCGGTCGACGGTCGGGGTCCGGACCACTCATCCGCGCCACCTCCCTGCCGTCGCCGGGAGCCGGACGCGCTCGCCGGGGAAGATGAGGTCCGGATCGTCCGGGTTGGCGAGGAACGGGCGCTGCACCTCGACCAGGTCGAGCCAGTAGCCCACGACCTCGGCCTCCGTCGGTCCGCGTCCGAGTTCGCCGGCGACGACATCGCGCGCGATCGTCCAGAGCGACTCCCCCGCGACGACGGTGTGCTCGGCGGTCGCGTCCGGGAGCTCCTCGAGGTGTTCCTCCCCGGGCCGCTCGGCGGTGCCCTCCTCCGGGAGGGTCGCGGTCGCAGGTGGCCCGGAGGCACCGTCCTCCGCGCGCTCGTCGCCACGTGCGGGAGGGGTCCCGGCATCCAGACCCGCGCCGCGTGGCGTGATGGAGTGATGGCCCGCCTCGCCACGGCGTGCCGTGGACGTCACCGCGTCCTGGCCCGCGGGCCCGACCGGAGCGGCCGAGCCCTCCGCTCCAACGGGACCGGAGGGGACGCGACCGGTCCAGCGCCCCGCGTCGGCACCGCTCGGGCCGAGATGCCGGAGGACGACCTCGCGCCCGGCCGACCCCGGGGCCGGGACCGAGGTCGACAGGGGCTGATCGTCGGTCGCCGCGTCGGGGACCTCGGTGGCGCTCGCCGGCACGTCGAGCCGCCGCAACGGTGGCGGCACCGGAGCGTCCCGCTCGGACGGAAGGGGCTCCGGGACCACCACGTCCAGATCGGTGGCGCTGCTCGGCGCCGGTTCGCCCCCGAGCAGCCGCAACGGCGGTGGGAGGTCGCGCTCCCACGCCGAGATCACGTCCAGCGCCGGGGTTGCGACCTCCGCCCTGCCGGGCGTCGCGTCGGCCTCACCGGCGATCACCGCTGGGGGCTCCCCCGCGACGGCCACGCCGGCCGGCACCGCGGACACGACCACCCCGGTCGCCAGCGACAGGCCGACGCTGGCCTGGAGCAGCCGGCGCAGCGCCGGGACCGTCAGCGCGTCCGCGAAGCGGACCGCCCGCACCGACCGGGCCAGCCGAGCGACGAGGCCAACCGCCGTGGCGCCGACCAGGTACCAGGTGAGCGCCAGCACGACCAGCCGGAGGAGGGCAGCCGTCGCGACGAGACCGTCCCGCTCGGCGAGCCACGCTGTCCAGGCCGCCGGGTCGGGCGGCGGCGGAGCAAGGGGGCCGTCACCGACCGCATGGAACAGCGCCAGGCCCGTCGCGAGCAGCCCGCACCAGAGGAGCAGGAGGAACCATCCTCGTTTGCTTCCACGCTTCCTCATGTGTTCCCCTGCCTCCTCGGTCTGCCTTAACCTATCCTATCAATATACCCCGATGCCAGTGGTTCCCTCACCCACAGGCGCCCACCCACAGGCGCCCACCCACAGGCGCCGGTCACCCCGGACCAACCAACGGCGGAGCGCACCATGGACGACGCGACCGGCGACCTCGCGCTCCGCAGCCTGATCGGCCTGGGCAGGCGCGGAGCCGTCTGGCGCGCGGAGCGCCGCGGTGCGCCTGGACGCGTCCTCGCCGTGAAGATCGTCGACACCCCATCGCCGGTCTCCCTGAGGGACCCCGGAGGTGACGGCACCCGGGTCGTCGAGGCATCGACCCGGAGCGGTCCGGACCGGACGCGACCGCCGCACCACCGGGAGCTGGACCGGATCGTGACGCAGCTGCGGGAGGCCGCGGCCGCGTTGCGCGGCACCGCCCACCCCGCCCTCCTGTCCATCGACGACGTCGAGGTGGTCCGCGACCGGATCGCGGTCGTCATGCCGTACGTGGCTGGCGGCTCCCTCCACGACGTCCTCGTCGCGCGTGCCGGCGGGCGCCTGCCGCCAGACGCCGTCGCACGTCTGGGGGCCGACCTCGCCAGCGCGCTCGCGGCGTCCCACGCGACGGGGCTGCGCCATGGCGACCTCTCGTCTCACGACATCCTGTTCGACGTCGACGGGCAGGTCCTGCTCGGCGGTGTCGGCTTCGCGGATGCCCTGCGGCCATCTGGACCGCATCCCGCGGAGCCGTCCGTCGAGGCGCGTGGTGACGACGTCCGCGCCCTCGCCCGACTACTCGCCGGCATCGTCGAGGACGACGAGCGCCTCGGGTCGAGCCGGCTCCGCGAGCTCCTCGGGGCCGCGACCGCTTCTCCTGAGGACGACCCAGCCGACGATGCTGACCGACCAACCGACGCCGCGTTCCTGGCGGCCCGCCTCCAGACCCTCCGTGACACGCTCCCGGCTCCGCGCAGCACCGCCGCGCAGCAACGTCCCCGGCCCGCCAGCAGCCTCGAGGCGACGCCCGCGAACGGGGCGACCGGGGCGACGCGAGCCTCCCCCGAGGTCGCGGGACCGATCAGGACGGCGTCGACGGGAGACCTGGGCTGGACGCGGCTCGTCGGTCGGGGGAGCCGCCCTGGACCGGACGTGAGGCCACCGGGCCTCGTCATGCGGCTGCACCCACGCGCAGCCCGAGATCGACCCGCCCGAGGTGGACTCGCCTCGCGGCGGCGACCGGCAACCGCACGACGCCGACCCGTCCGAGGCGAACCCTCGCGACCGCTGGCGTGGATCGGTACGGCTGCCGCTGCGATCGTCATCCTGACGCTGGCCGTGGCAGCCGGCCATGACGCGCGCTCCACACCCGGTCCCGCTGCCCGCCACGTCGACGCCGACGAGGGGGCCGCCGCACCGGCCGCACCTGCGGTGACGGACGCACCTGCCGATGCTGCCCCGACCCCCCTCGCGGCGACCCCGACCGGCCGCGACCCCGCCACCGGTGCGCCATCGGTGTTCCGCGCCCCGCCGGAGCCCTGCCCCGGTGTCGCGCTACCGCCACTCGACGGCCGTACCGGGTCGGGGCAGCAGCTGATCGGTGTCGACCTCGAGGCTCGCGGCTGCGGCATGCCGGTGAGCTACGACAGGGGCCAGCTCCGGACGGTTTCCCCGGCGGGCCACGTCGAGCGGCTCGCGGTGACCGGCGTTGCCGCCGACGCGGTGCTCCTCGCCGGCGACTGGGACTGCGATGGCCACGAGGGGATCGCCCTGTACGTCCCGTCGAGTGGCGAGACCCTGCGTTTCGACCGGCTACCGGAGCCTGGTGAGGAGGTGCGCGCGGTCACCGAGCCGACCGGCGTGCTCCACGGCGCGGCCTCGGTGCGCGTGGACGCCGACGGCTGCGCCGAGCTGGTCGTCGGCCCGCCGTGACCCGCCGCCTGACGCGCGTGGCCGCGCCCGTCTCCGGGAGACGCCGAGAACCCCGGGGCCTCGAGCTTCCCGAGAGCGCGTCCTCGGGGCACGGCCAGCGCACAGGTCCTCGCTGGTCCCTGACGCGCGAACGCCCGCGACACGGCGGGCGGGCCTCCGGCCGCTCCGCAGCCGTGCACCCGGTACCGCAGCAGGGGCCCCGGCGTTGCAGGAGCGGGTGCGGCGCGCTACCTGTCTCGGCTCGGATCGGACCGTCATCGGCGGAACGCGCGCGCCCGACCACCCATCACGAGGACCTCATGAACCGACCGAGCCCCGCGGAGACCACCGCGGCCGCCGACCGCATCCTCGACACCGCCCGGACCTTCGCGGTCGTCGGCGCCTCCGCGAAGGCACACCGGCCGAGCCACGGCGTGATGCGCACGCTGCTCGACCACGGCTACGAGGTGGTGCCGGTCACGCCGAACGCGACCGAGATCCACGGCCGGACCGCCTACCCACGGCTGGCCGACGTCCCGGACGACGTCACCGTCGACGTGGTCGACGTCTTCCGGCGCTCGGCGTTCGTCGGCGCACACGTCGACGAGGCGATCGCGATCGGCGCGAAGGCGGTGTGGATGCAGCTCGGCGTGATCGACGAGGCGGCGGCGCAGCGGGCACGTGACGCGGGGCTCGAGGTCGTCATGGACCGGTGCCCGGCGATCGAGCTGCGCCGGCGGGGCCGGCAGGGCTGACCCGGGGGCCGGCAGGGCTGACCCGGGGGCCGGCAGGGCTGACCCGGGGGCGGCAGGGCTGACCCGGGGGCGGCAGGGCTGACCCGGGGGCCGGCAGGGCTGACCCGGGGCCGGCGAGGC
>SLMP01000125.1 GCA_007133465.1 Nitriliruptoraceae bacterium
AGCCCAGGACCGAAGCGCGGATGCCCCGCAACTCGATCCACTCCACTGGGAGGCACTCACGTGTTTGTCGAACAGATGCACAAGCTCGGGATCAACAGCGACGTCCTGCAATTCCTCCGAAAACCCGGCACCTGCGCCGCCCGCAGGTTCCCCGCCGAAACGACGGCGCGGTCCCGAGCGGACCAGCAGCATGCCACCCGGGTTGTGCCGACGCCGTAGCGTTGCCGCGCTCGAACTGCGCGAACCGCCCCGCTCCTCCCCGTTCGACCCCCTCGACGACGAACCCCGCTCGGCCCCTCCCGGTCCCGCCTCCGTGTCGTCACACGCCCAGCGGGACCTTCTCCTGTCCCGGAACGCCACGAACGGCCTCGACACCCCTCTGGCTACCGGGATCGCGATCTCGAGTGCCCCCACGTCGTGTGCAACCCCGGAAAAGCACGACAGATGACCCTGGTGTTGGGACGGCGCCCCCAGTGGGGCGTCGCCGTGCATGAGATGAGGTGCCTGCGGGAGACACGTCCTGAAGTCTCCGCCGCCCCAGGCTCATTCGCCCGGATAGCGCACCCCGAGGGCCGCGCGGACCTGGTCCATGGTTGCCATGACGGCGACCGAATCGTCCGGTGTCAGCAGGGGGCTGACCGTCTCGCCCGCACCGATCAGCCGCTCCACCTCGGTGGCCTGGTACTGCATCCCACGCCCGCTGACCGGCCGTTCGAACGCGTCGACGAGCCGATCATCCGCGTCGTAGACCGCCACCCGTGCAGGCGCGTACCAGACCGAGCCGATCTCGATCCGCCCCTCCGAGCCGAGGACCTGCGCAGTGTTCCTGCTGAGCGACTCCATGCTGGAGTACGTGGTCGAGATCCGGTCTCCTGCGTGTCGGAGGATCGTGGCGACCGACAGGTCGACGCCGGTGGGGCCCAGCGTCCCCGTGGCCATGACCTCGGTCGGTGGGCCGAGCAGGTCGTGAGCGAACGACAGCGGGTAGACGCCGAGATCGAGGAGCGCTCCACCCCCGAGCTCCGGGGCGTTGAGGCGGTGCGCCGGGTCGGTCGGTAGCCGCTGTCCATGCTCGGCGTGTAGGGAGCGGACCTCCCCGATCCGGCCCTCGGCGATGGCTCGACGGACGAACGCCATGTGCGGTAGGAACCGCGTCCACATCGCCTCCAGCACGATCAGGCCGCGCTCGCTTGCGAGCTCAACCACCCTGCGGGCCTCACCTGCGTTGATGGTGAAGGCCTTCTCGACCAGCACGTGCTTGCCGTGCTCGAGGGCGGCCCGCGCGTTCGTGGCATGGAAGGTGTGTGGGGTGGCGACGTAGATCGCATCGACCTCTGGGTCGGCGACCAAATCCTGGTAGGTCCCGTGGGCGCTCGGGACGTCGAACTCAGCCGCGAAGCCTCGGGCGTTCTCCAGTGAGCGTGAGCCGACCGCCACGATCCGGTGCCCGTGCATGCTGAGGTCGCGGGCGAAAACGCGAGCGATGCCACCGGTGGCCAGGATCCCCCAGCGAACGTTGCCGTCAGAGATCGGTGCGGCCTCGGTCGTGGGCGTCACGGTGCATCTCCATGGACCAGCACGACCCGAATCTGCCTCCGACGATGTCGAGCATAGCCAGACTCTCCTCGTGACTGCCGCCAGGGGGTTGGCCTTCTTTCGACGTCCGGGCCCCGGCTAGCTCCCACGAGCCGACCGGCGGCACACGCGAGCCCGGTCGCGCAATACGAAGATCGCTCCGCGCCGCTACGGGACGACCAGCGAGTACCGATCACCAGTACTTCGACGCGCTGCGCGACGGGGTGGACGCCCCGACCGTGCGTGAGCCGTACCGCCCCATCGTTCCTCGCGAGCTCGCGTCGTCGAGCGGCTTGAGGGCGGGGTTCTTCAGCAGCGCCAGCGTGCGCCCCATGGGGCGCCTCCGCCGGCGAGTCAGCTCCGGGTCGTAGGGGCCGTCGACTCTGGCGGCGGGCTGACGACTCGGGAACGGTGCTCTCGCAGCCCCTCGCCGGGCTGGTCGAGCAGGCAGAAGTCGTCGGTCCCGCCGCCGCCCCTCGGACGGCTGGCTCGGGTCTCGACGAGGAGGAGCAATCGCATGCCAGGCGGAGGGCACGGCCGCGGGATGTGGTCTTGGTGGATGGGGGGTTGGGGCTGGCTCTGGATCGCACTCGTCGTGCTCGTGATCGTGCTGCTGGTCGTGTGGATCACGAGGCGTTCCGGTCCCACAAGTAGCGGTGGTGGTGCTGGTGGTGGTGGTGACGATGCGCTCAGGATCCTGGAGGAACGCTTCGCGCGAGGCGAGATCGACCGTGAAGAGTTCGAGGTGCGGCGCCGCACCTTGCGGCGCGATGGCTGACGGTCTCGGCGCCCTCGCCCAGAGCCGTGATCCCGAGTCCACCCTCGGAGAGATCAGTGCGGCACCGAACGAGTGAGCACGACGGAAATCGACTCAGGTCTGGTCAGCGTTGGACGTCGGCGTAGATGTCTTCGATGAGGTCACCGAACCTCTCCTCGACGACCTCGCGCTTGGCCTTCTGGGTCGGGGTGAGCTGACCGTCTTCGGTCGACAGCTCTTCCGGGATGATGCGGAACTCCCGGATGCTCTCCGCGCGCGAGACCGCGTCGTTGGCGTCGTCCACGGCCGACTGGATCTCGGAGCGCAGCTCGTCGTCCTCGGCCAGCTCGGCCAGGTTTCGATGCCCGTCCCGGCGGGGTGTTCGCTGCTGGAAAGCGCCGCGGGGTGTCGAGGAAACCCGCTGCGAGCCGATCCCTCGACGCCCGGGGCGCTACGGCCCGGGGCGCTACGATCGTCGTGGTTGGTGTGATGGCTGGCGGACGCTGGGCCAGTCCTTGGTCGCGTCCATCGATCGCACCGCTCACCGGGACGAGGAGGGCGCTGCAGGATGCAGGACCTGTTCGACTTCCTCGTCCGACGCTGGCCGCAGCTGCTCGAGCTCGCGTTCGAGCACCTCCTGCTCGTCCTCACCGCCATCGTCTTCGCCACCCTGATCGGGGTCGCCGTCGGGGTGGCCGTCTACCGGTCGGCGGCGCTGAGTTCGCTCGCCACGGCGGTGACGGCCACGATCCTCACCGTGCCGTCGCTGGCCCTGTTCGCGCTGATGGTCGCGTGGGTGGGCCTGGGGGACCGCTCCGCGATCATCGCGCTGACCGCGTACGCGCTGCTGCCGATCGTGCGGAACACCATCACCGGCCTGCAGGGGGTCGACCCGGCCATCAACGAGGCCGCCAAGGGGATGGGGCTGGGCTCCCGGGCGCGGCTGCTGCGGATCGACCTGCCGCTGGCCTGGCCGGTGATCCTGGTGGGCGTCCGGGTCGCGACGATGCTGATCGTGTCGATCGCCGCCATCGCGGCCTACATCGGTGCGGGCGGGCTCGGCAACTGGATCTTCGACGGCCTGGCGCGCCGCGGCAGCGTGGTGGCGATGCCGCTGATCATCTCGGGCACCCTCGGGGTGGTGGTGGTCGCGTTCCTCCTCGACGCCTTCTACGTCCTGGTTGGCAAGCTGACGACCTCACGAGGCATCCGTGACTGACCCGGAGACGCACGTGGACCACATGATCAGGCTCGACGAGCTGACGAAGCGCTTCCCGGGGCAGCTCGCAGTCGACCGCGTTTCGATGGCGATCCCGCAGGGCGAGATCGTGGCGTTCGTCGGCCCGTCGGGCTGCGGCAAGACCACGACCCTGAAGATGATCAACCGCCTGATCGAGCCCACCAGCGGACGCATCGAGCTCGACGGCGAGGACGTCACCGACATCGATCCCGACCATCTGCGCCGCCGCATCGGCTACGTGATCCAGCAGATCGGCCTGTTTCCCCACATGACGATCGCGAAGAACATCGCGACCGTCCCCAAGACGTTGGGCTGGGACAAGGACCGCATCGACGCACGGGTCGACGAGCTGCTCGAGCTGGTGGGGATGGACCCCGAGGCCTACCGGGACCGCCACCCGAAGGCCCTGTCGGGTGGGCAGAACCAGCGCGTCGGCGTGGCGCGGGCGCTCGCCGCCGACCCCGCGGTGATGCTGATGGACGAGCCCTTCGGTGCGGTCGACCCGATCACCCGCGAACGGCTCCAGAACGAGTTCCTGCGCCTGCAGCAGGAGGTGCAGAAGACGATCTGCTTCGTCACCCACGACATCGACGAAGCGATCAAGATGGGGGACCGGATCGCGATCTTCGGCAGCGATCACCGCATCGAGCAGTTCGACACCCCCGAGACCATCCTCTCGCACCCCGCCAACGAGTTCGTGGAGGACTTCCTCGGCTCGGGAGCAGCCCTCAAGCGCCTGCACCTGCGGCGGGTGCGTGACGTCGAGCTGACCGAGTGGCCGACCGCCGCGATCGACGAGCACCGCGACTCCCTGCGGCGCAAGCTCGAGACGGCCGCCGACTACGGCTTCCTCCTGCTGCTCGACGACCAGCGTCGGCCGGTGCGGTGGGTCAGCCGCCGCGACCTCGAACGCTCGCCCGGCCCGGTGGTGGACCGGGGCCTGCCCGCGTCGGCGATGCTCGAACCCCACGCCACCCTCCACGACGCCCTGGACGAGATGATCACCTCCAACGTCGGCTCGGCACTCGTCGTCGACGGTCGGGGCGCCTACCAGGGGGTGGTCACCCTCGACACCGTCATGACCGCGATCGACACCATGCGGACCGAGCTGCGGGAGCAGGTCGCCGTCGGACAGTGGCACGCGGCGCCGGGCGAGCCGGTCGAGAAGGTGGCGACCTGATGTCACTCACCGCCGTCGACCCGGAGCTCGTCGAGAAGCAGGGCCCTTCTTGGGAGGGTTCAACGCTCACCCGACTGCTGCGGGATCCGGGCCGGCTGTGGAGCTACGTCGGCATCCCCCTGATCGTCGCGGTGTCGTGGATCGTGCTCTACCTGTGGGTGTCCGGTCTCGAGCTCGACAGCATCGAACAGCGGTGGCTCAACGCCGACCGGGTCTCCCGTGCCATGGTCCAGCACATCCAGCTGAGCCTGATCGCGACGCTGTTCGTCGTGCTGATCGCCGTCCCCCTCGGGATCCTGCTGACCCGCCCGTTCGCCAAGCCGACCGCCCCGTTCTTCATCGGGCTGGCCAACATCGGGCAGGCGATCCCGTCGGTTGGACTGCTGTTCTTCCTCGCGCTGCCCCTCCTGCTGGGCATCGGTCCGCGGACCGCGATCGTCGGGGTGGTCATCTACTCGATCCTGCCGGTCCTGCGCAACACGATGGTGGGGATCCAGCAGGTCGACCGGCCGCTGATCGAGGCCGGCCGGGGCATGGGGTTGTCCAAGCGCGCGGTGCTGAGGAAGATCGAGCTGCCCCTCGCGGTGCCCGTGATCCTCGCCGGGGTCCGGACCGCGCTGATCCTCACCGTCGGCACGATGGTCCTCGCAACCTTCATCAACGCCGGCGGGCTCGGCGACCTCATCAACGGCGGCATCGTCAACAACCGACGGCCGGTGCTGCTGACCGGCGCGGTGCTGACGGCCGGGCTCGCCCTGCTGATCGACTGGCTCGCCGGCATCGCCGAGGCGGTGCTGCGACCACGAGGCTTGTGACCACCCGCGACACCTCACCAGAGGAGACGAGATGAACACGCTACGGCTACGACGTCCACACCGCCTGCTCGCCGCTGCCTTCGCGGCCGCACTGGTACTGACCGCCTGCGGCGACGACAACGGGGACGGCCCCGTGGCGGACGACGAGGGCTCGATCGCCGCCGACCACGACCTGTCCGGCGCGGAGTTCACGGTCGGCTCGAAGGAGTTCACCGAGCAGCTCGTGCTGGGCGAGATCGCCCGCATCGCGCTCGAGAGCGCCGGCGCGTCCGTGAACGACCAGATCGGCCTGGCCGGCACCGCGATCGTGCGTGAGGCGCTGCTCGCCGGCGAGATCGACCTCTACTGGGAGTACACCGGCACCGGCTGGATCACCCACCTGGGCGAGACCGAGCCGATCCCCGGCTCGGACGAGCAGTACCAGGCGGTCGCCGACCGCGACCTCGAGGAGAACGACATCCGCTGGCTCGACCCGGCCCCGTTCGACAACACCTACGCGGTGGCGGTGCACGAGTCCGCGGCCGAGGAGTTCGACCTCGGCCAGCTCTCCGACCTCCAAGGGCTGCTGGACGAGAACCCCGACGAGGCGACGTTCTGCATCGCGAGCGAGTTCGCCACCCGTGACGACGGGCTGCCCGGCATGGAGGAGCACTACGACGTCTCCTTCCCGGAGGCCAACCTGGTCATGCTGGACGAGGGCGCCATCTACAGCGAGGTCGCCGACCGCAGCAACTGCAACCTCGGTGAGGTGTTCGCCACCGACGGCCGCATCGCCGCCCTCGACCTCGTCGTGCTCGAGGACGATCGCGAGTTCTTCCCGGTCTACAACCCGTCCGTGACGGTGCGCGAGGACGTCTACGAGGAGCACCCCGAGATCGGTGACCTCTTCGGTGACATCGCCAGCCGCCTCGACACCGAGATCATGCAGGAGCTCAACGCCCGCGTCGACGAGGGTGGCGAGTTCCCCGAGGAGGTGGCCGAGGACTGGCTGCGCTCGGAGGGGTTCATCGGCTGACGCTCTGCGGACGACCCGTACTCGCTGAGGTCGGCGGGCCCTCGCCGCCGGCGGTCCCCGCCCGACCCGCGCCCGGCTCCGCGCCCGGCTCCGCGCCAGAGGAAGACACCATGTCCGCGATCGTCGCCGCCTACGGCCCCTTCGACCCGGCCGAAGGTGCGCGGATGCTCGACCGGCTCACCCACCGCGGTCCGGACGGCGAGGGACACCAGCGACTCGACAAGGCATGGTTGGGGCACCGCCGGCTGGCGATCGTCGACCTCGAGGGCGGCGCGCAACCCCTCAACGATCCGTCGCGTGGGCTGTGGCTGGTGGGTGACGGCGAGGTCTACAACCACGAGCGGTTGCGCCGCGAACTCGAAGGACGCGGCCACACCTTCCGGACCCGGTCCGACCATGAGACGATCCTGCACCTGCTCGCCGCGGACGGCCCGGCCGCGTTGCCCAGACTCTGGGGCATGTGGGCCGTCGTTGCGGCCGGCGAGGATGGCACCTTCGTCGCGGCTCGCGACCGTATCGGGGTCGCCCCGCTGTACTGGGTCCGTGACGGCGACACGGTGGTCTTCGCGAGCGAGATCAAGGCCTTCGACCCAGACCGGCGCAACCACGTCGAGCCCTTCCCGCCCGGGCACACCTGGACGCCGGAGGACGGGCTCGCTCAGGTCCACGGGCTACCCGCGGGCCGCAGTGCCGCCGTACGCGAGCTGCTCGGCGACCCGATGGGGGTCACCGACGAGCCGCCCGAGGCCGTGTTCACCGCCATCCGCGAGACCCTGGTCACCGCGGTCGAACGGTGCATGGCCGCTGACGTCCCGATCGGGACGCTGCTCTCCGGCGGCCTCGACTCGAGCATCGTGACCGCGATCGCCGCCCGGATCGCCGAGCGCCAGGGCTCGCGGTTGCCCACCTTCTCGACCGGCCTCGCCGACAGCGAGGACCTCGCCGCAGCGCGGCAGCTGGCAGCGGAGCTCGGCACCGCCCACTTCGAGCGGATCTACACCGAGGACGAGCTGATCGACTGGGTCCCCGAGGTGATCGGGGTGCTCGAGTCCTTCGACCCGCAGCTGGTGCACAGCTCGGTCCCGAACCTGCTCGTCTCGAAGCTCGCCTCCCGGCACGTCAAGGTCGTGCTGATCGGCGAGGGCGCTGACGAGCTGTTCGCCGGGTACGTCCACTACGGCGAGATCGAGAGCGACGACGAGTTGCACGCGGCGCTGCTCGAGACGATCGAAGGGCTGCACGCCGGCGGGCTCCAGCGGGTGGACCGCGTCGCCGGCGTGAACGGCCTCGAGCCGCGGCTGCCGTTCCTCGATGTCGACCTCGTCGAGCTCGGCCTGGGGCTGCCCGCCCGGTGGAAGCTGGCGCACGAGGACCGCGCCGAGAAATGGTTGCTGCGCAAGGCCTTCGAGGGCTGGCTCCCCGACGAGCTGCTGTGGCGTCGCAAGGCGCAGTTCGGCGAGGGCACCGGTGCCCGCGACGTCCTGCGCGACCACTACGGTGCCCTCGTCAGCCCTGACGAGTTCGAGCGGGAGCGTCGCGCGGTCGACCCGGCGCTCCGCACGCCAGAGGAGGCGGCCTACTTCCGGCTCTTCCAGCGTTACCTGACCGGGATGGATCCCGAAGGCGTCATCAGCCGTTTCGTGGAGCCCTGAGCCGACGAACCAGCCGCAGGAGGACCCGAACAGGTCCCCAACGGTCGGGGAGCTCCTGCCCAGCCAATTCGCGGAAGCACCAACGAGGAGCCGCCATGTCGCATCTGCGGGTGGCGATCGGGCAGCTGCCCGTCGCGGTCGGCGACATCCAGGGCAACGCGGAGCGGATCGGCGAGACCATGGACTGGGCCGAGGCCCACGACGTCGACGTCCTGGTGCTCCCCGAGCTCGCACTCACCGGCTACCCGGTGGCCGACCTGGTGCTCCACCGGGAGTTCGTCGCCGAGGCCGAGGATGCCGCCGACGCCCTGGCCCGCCGCGCGGGAGCGACCACGACGGTGCTGAGCACCATCACACGCGTGCCGCCACGACGGTCCTGGGACAGCGTCGAACGGCACGTGGCGATCAGCGCCGTGGTCATCAACCGCGGCGAGCGGCGAGGCGTCTACCACAAGGTGCTGCTGCCCACCTACGGCGCGTTCGACGAGGGACGCACGATGGCGCCGGGCGGCGAACCCGGAGCCATCTGGCGGATCGGCGACATCGTCGCGGGGATCGCCATCTGTGAGGACCTATGGTCCGGCGACGGCCCACCCGAGGCGCAGGCGCGCGGCGGAGCGCAGATCCTCTTGGCGCCGAACGCCTCCTCCTACCACCGCAGCAAGCGGGAGGGGCGCGAGCAGCTCGCCTCCCAGGTCGCCTGGCGCAACGGCATCCCGCTCGTCTACGCCAACTTCGTCGGCGGACAGGACGACATCGTCTTCGACGGTTCGTCGCTGGTGGTGGGGGCCGACGGCGAGCTGCTCTACCGAGCACCGGCGTTCATCGAGCACCGAGCCTTCGTCGACGTCCCCCTACCGCCCCACCGGCCGGTGACCGGACCGCTGCGAACCGTGCACACCGTGCCGGTCCCCGACCGGTCACACGCCCACATGCCGCCGTCGGCGGAGCCGCTGGACGAGCTCGTCGAGGTGTGGCAGGCCCTGCAGGTCGGCACCCGCGACTTCGCCCGCCGCAACGGCTACGAACAGGCGGTGCTCGGCCTGTCGGGCGGGATCGACGCGGCGCTGACCGCGATGCTGGCCGCCGACGTGTTCGGGCCTGGCCAGGTGCTGGGGGTCGCGATGCCCGGACCCGAGACCCAGGAACAGGAGCTCGCCGACGCCCGCGCGGTCGCCGCGTCACTGGGCATCGGGTTCGCGGTCGTGCCGCTCGATCCGCTGATGGCCAGCACCGAGGACGCCCTTTCCGCGGCGATGGGCGAGGTCGAACGCACCACACCCGACGTGCTGGATTCCGGTCCACGCGCGGCCCGGCTGCGAGCCGGCATCCTCGCGGCGGTCAGCGACGCGCACGGGCACCTGATGCTCGCGACGGCGAACAAGACCGAGCTGTCGATCGGCGCGGCCACGCTGCGCAGCGACTCGGTCGGCGGGTTCGCGCCGCTGCGCGACTGCCCGAAGACGCTGCTGTACCGGCTCGGCGAGCATCCGGCCGTCGGCCACGGACGGATCCCGGACCGGGTCCTCTCCAAGCGCACGACCGCCCAGCAACGGCTCGGTGGCGAGCTCCCGCCCTACGCGATGCTGGACACGATCGTGCAGCGCTACGTGCAATACGGCGACGGGGTCGAGGACCTCGTCGCCCGCGGGCTCGACCCCGACGTGGTGCTCGACGTACTGCACCGGATCGATGACGCCGAGCTGGCCCGCCGCCAGTCGCCCCCTGGCGTCACCATCGGCGCCCGGGCGTTCGGGACCGACCGTCGCATGCCCATCACCAACGACTGGCGCACCAAGCGGCGTCGGGACAGCGCCCGGCTCGATGCCGACCACCCGCAGCCGACCCTTGGGCCCGAAACCGCGGAGGAACCCGACCGCTGAACACGGCCGGTGGCGTCGCCCTGCCACACGTCCGGTCACGTCCCGTCACGTCGGCAGTCGGACAACATGGTGTCCCTCGAACACGACCCTGCGGGCCGGCCGCGGGTGGGGTCGTGGTCGCGACCGGTCGCCGGTCCCAGATGAGACGCATCGCCGACCTCGCCGGGTCGGTCGAGCCTCGCCGGCGCGCTGCGCTCGGGACCGAGGAGGCCCGCGGCAGACCCTCTCGACCCGCAACGGCTGCGACATCCGTGATGGCGGCCCTGTGGTAGGCGGCCGAGGTGGGTCGGTGTCTGCCGTGGAGATGCGAGCAGCGGCACGGCGGTCGTGGTCTCCACCGGGACACCGACGCCGGACTCGAGCGCGGAGGTGTGCGGGTCGACGACCACCAGGCGATCCACGTGGGAGGCCCGCAACACGTCGGCCACGACCCGCAGCCCGACAGGCTCGCCGGTCGCCGTCCGTCGATTCTGTCGGGCGTCGGCGAGGTAGGGGATGACCGCGGTGACCCGAGCCGCGCCGGCGCGGTACACCGCATCCGCGAGCAGGAGCAGCTCGGTGAGGTGCTCCTGCGACGGTGGGCCGGTGGACTGCACCACGTAGGTGTCGGCGTCGCGGAGCTCACGTTCGAGGCGGACGTGGATCTCCCCGTCGGGGAACCGTTCGAGCTGCCGTGGCACGAGCTCGACGTCGAGGTCGGCGGCCGTGGCGTCGGCGGGCCGTTCTCAGGCACCTCCGGCGATCAGTCGCACGTCCTGTCCTCCCCCGATGGGAGGTCGTCGTCGAACGCTTCACGGCGGACCTTCTCGGTGAGCTCGTCCAGCTCCGCGCCGATGGCCGGCATCGGGGGTTCGTCCATGTAGGGCGGGGTGCGCCAGTCGTCGGGGAGTCGGGCGAGCCCATCGCGCACCCGTCCCCGCACGGTGTCGAGGTCGAAGGGCTCGGCGAGCCGCTCCCCGTCGCGCCAGACCGGCTGCAGCAGCCCCGCACCGGCCTCGGCGGCCCCGCGGACGGTGAGGACGTCCCTGCTGATGTCCTCGTCGGGTCGGTGAACCTGCTTCGGGCCCGGGAAGGTGCTCTTCACCCCGCTGAACTTCGCGACCGGGCGGTCGTCGTAGGCGACGAGCTTGTAGACGATGTCCAGGCCCGGATGGTCCTCGGAGACCGTCAGCGCCGTTCCCACCCCGAAGCCGTCGATCGGTGCGCCGTCGCTCACCAGCTCGTGGATCGCGTGCTCGTCGAGCCCGCCCGAGGCGATCACGACTGCGTTCTCGAAGCCAGCGTCGTCGAGCTGCCGCCGTGTGTCGACGGCGAGCTCGCCGAGGTCGCCGGAGTCGAGGCGGACGCCCTTCGGTTCGATGCCGAGCTCGTGGCACACCTCGATCGCCCGGCGGACCCCCTCGATGGTGTCGTACGTGTCCACCAGCAGGATGCTGTTGTCGGGATGGTCGGACGCGAAGCTGCGGAACGCGTCGCGCTCGTCCTCGAACGCCTGGACGTAGGAGTGGGCCATCGTCCCGGACCCCGGGATCCCGTAGCGCCGGCCTGCCTCGAGATTGCTGGTCGCGAACCCACCACCGAGGAAGGCGGCCAGCGCGGCCTCGATGCCCGTCTCGAGCCCGTGGGCCCGCCGGAACCCGAAGTCGGCGAGCTGGCGGCCGTCGGCGACCAGCTCGCAGCGGGCCGCCTTCGTGGCGATCAGCGTCGGGTACTGCACCACGTTCATCACGGCCGTCTCCAGCAGCTGCGCGATCGGCAGCGGGGCGGTCACCTCCAGCAGCGGTTCCTGGGCGAGCACGATCGTCCCGTCGGCGACCGCCCACACCTCGCCGGTGTCGATCTGCATCGCGGCGAACTGGTCGCGCGTCGCCGCGTCGATCCCCAGGCGTTCGAGCTCGTCGAGCTCCTCCGGACCGAACCGGAAGGTGCTCAGGAGCTCGAGCGCCCGCTCGATGCCCAGGGCCACGTACCAGGGTCGTGCCGGGTTCGGACGGATGAACAGGCTGAAGGTCGCTGGAGCGGTCATCCCTCGGCGCAGGTAGGACTCGACCATCCGCAGCTCGTAGAGGTCGGTGCACAGCCCCAGCTGCCCGGTACGGGCCGACCCGTCACGTCGATGACCGGTCACGTTCGTCCTCCTGGCCCGAGGCGGAGGTGGCCGACGGCGAGTGGACAAGTGAACAGAGGACGCCGTTCCGATCGGTACCTACCGTCGGTCTACCAGGCACCGTCTCGGGCCGCTGTCCAGCCCGGTCGGACTACCCGAAGTTTCTCCAAGGGAAGGCAGCCGGCGTGCCCGAACATGAGACCGAGACCGCCGAGCAACCGGGCCCCACCAGCGTTGCCGGGGACGTCCGTCACGAAGCCCACGAGGACGGCGGCGAACACGAGGGGCACGGAGGACACGACGACCACGCGGCGCAGTTCCGTGACCGGTTCTGGTTGACGTTGGTGCTGTCGATCCCGGTCGTGGTGTGGGCGCCGATGATCCAGGAGTGGTTCGGCTACACGGCGCCGGAGTTCGCCGGTGCGGAGCTGATCGCGCCCGTGCTGGGTTCGGTCATCTTCTTCTACGGTGGGTGGCCGTTCCTCACCGGCGCGGCCGAGGAGATCCGGGAACGGCAGCCCGGCATGATGCTGTTGATCGGCATGGCGATCACGGTCGCCTACGTGGCGTCGATGGCGACCACGCTCGGCCTGTTCGATGCCGAGGTCTGGTGGGAACTCGCGCTGCTGATCGCGGTGATGCTGCTGGGCCACTGGGTGGAGATGCGGGCGGTGGGAAGAGCTCAGGGCGCGCTGGCGGCCCTGGCCGAGATGATGCCGGACGAGGCGGAGCGGATCGGCGAGGACGGCGACACCGAGACCGTGAAGGTCACCGAGCTCGAGGTCGGCGATGTCGTGCTCGTCCGTCCCGGTGGTCGCGTGCCCGCCGACGGCGAGATCGTCGAGGGACATGCCGACGTCGACGAATCGATGATCACCGGCGAGTCCACCCCGGTCGCACGCGGCGAGGGCGAGCGGGTGGTCGCCGGCACGGTGGTCGCCGAGTCCAGCCTGCGGGTCGAGGTCGATGCGGTCGGTGACGACACCACCCTCGCCGGCATCCAGCAGATGGTCGAGGACGCGCAACGGTCCAAGTCGCGGACCCAGAAGCTCGCCGACCGTGCCGCCGCGCTGCTGTTTTACGTCGCGGTGGTCGCTGCAGCCATCACCGCGACCGTCTGGGTGCTCGCCGGCCAGCCGTCGTTCGCGCTGGACCGGTCGGTGACGGTGCTCATCATCGCCTGCCCCCATGCGCTCGGGCTCGCCATCCCGCTGGTCACGGCGATCTCCACGTCGAAGGCGGCCGCGTCGGGCATCCTGGTCAAGGACCGTCTCGCGCTCGAAGCCATGCGCGACATCGACACCGTGCTGTTCGACAAGACCGGCACCCTCACCCTCGGCGAGCACCGCGTCAGCGACGCCGCGGCAGCGCAGGGCACCGAGCTCGCCGAGATGCTGCGGCTCGCCGGTGCCGTCGAGGCCGACTCCGAACACCCCCTGGCCCGAGC
>SLMP01000052.1 GCA_007133465.1 Nitriliruptoraceae bacterium
AGACCCGGGTCGACGACGACACGACGACCGACGGGCCCCGGCCGACCCATGTGGCGTCGGGACTCGGAGGCGCGGCGGGACCAGGGTCCGTCTGGCTGCTCGCCCTGCTGGGCGTCGGTGTCCTGGCGGTGGCGCTCGGCCTGCCGCTCCGGTACCGCCGGAGCGCGAGCGAAGGGACCGGGGCTGGCCGATGACCGCCTCTCGGCTGCTGCTTGCGGTGGTCGCCCTGGTGGCGGCGACCACCGTCGGCCCGCTGGCGACCGGGACCCCGGCGGTCGCGGCCCCCACCTGTGACGGGGTGTGGGTGGTCGTCGACGCCTCCGAGCTCGGCGGCGGTGTCAGCACGCGGTGCGCGGCCGGGTCCCCGCGCAACGGTCTGGACGCCTTGGAGGCCGCGGGGCACCGCTACACGTTCCTCCCCCGCGTCCCCGGGTTCGTGTGCACGATCGACGGGCGACCCGACCCGTGCAACGGAGCGCCGAGCGACGCGTACTGGTCGTACTGGTACGCGGCCCCTGGTGGTGGGTGGTCGTACGCCACGCAGGGCGCCGGGTCCCGCGTCTCCCCGACCGGCGGCGCCGAGGGTTGGCGTTTCGGCAACGGCTCGCGTCCACCGGGGACGGCCCCACCAGCGCCTCCACCTGCCCCCGACCCGCCGTCCGACGGCGGAGGAGGCAGCTCCGAGGGTTCGGGCAGTTCCGGCGGATCGAGCGGCACCGGCGGATCGAGCGGCACCGGCGGATCGAGCACCACCGGCGGATCGAGCACCACCGGCGGATCGAGCGGCACCGGCGGATCGAGCACCACCGACGCATCGAGCAGCACCGACGCATCGAGCAGTTCCAGCGGATCGAGCACCACCGGCGGATCGAACGACTCGAGCGGCAGCGGGTCGTCCGGGGCCGAGGGTGGGGATGGTGCCGTCACCAGCGGCGCCAGCGGCGAGAGCTCCAGCGGCACGAGCAGCCCGGATGCGACCGCCGGGTCGAGCGAGCCGATCGCCACCGCGAGCGGGGACGTCGACGGGACGGAGCCGGCCGCGGCCCAGGAGCCGGCAGCGACCGGCGGCGAGGCCAGCGCCCCCGCCGAGCCGGGCGACGAGCGCTCGCCGGCCGGGAGCGCTGCTCGGATGCCGCCCGCCGTCCCCGACGGCGGCGGCATGGCGCGCGGATTCGGTGACGTCGTCTGGCCGGAGGCCGAGCCGGACGTCGACGGCCCCACCGACGAACCGACGGAGGCCATCCGCCCGCCACCCGCAATCGAGCCGAACGTCGCCGCTGGCGCAGGTCAGGACGCGGCGGTGACGGCGTCGTCCTCGCCGACGGGTCTGGTCGCTGCGCTCCTCCTGCTGGGCGGGATCGCCGGCGTGGGCGCGTCCACGCGGTGGCGCCAGCGCCACCGCGCGCGTCCGTGAACGCACTCCCGTGACGTCCACCGGGCCTCCGCCCCCCCGCGACCGCCGGCCGCGGCCCGCCGCGCTGCGCTCGCTGCCGCGCGCGCTGCACCCGGGGGCATGGTGGCTGTGGGCACTCGGGCTCGCAACCGCGGCGTCCCGGACGACCAACCCGCTGGTGTTGGTGCTGGTCGTCGCGGTCGCGGCCCAGGTCGTCGCAGCCCGCCGCAGCCAGGCGCCGTGGGCGCGATCGTTCACGGTGTTCCTGAAGCTGGGTCTGGTGGTCGTCGCGATCCGTGTGACCGCCCAGGTCGTCTTCGGTGCCTCGGCGCCCGGAAACGTCATCGTCACGCTGCCGGAGGTCCCGCTGCCCGCGTGGTTCGCGGGCGTGTCCCTCGGCGGGCCCATCACCCAGGAGGCGCTGGCCGCGGCGGTCGTGGACGGACTGCGGCTGGCGACCGTGCTGGCCTGCATCGGCGCCGCGAACGCGCTCGCCAACCCGAAGCGGCTCCTCGCGGGCCTCCCGGCCGCGCTCTACGAGGTGGGCGTCGCCGTCGTGGTCGCCTTGTCCTTCGCCCCGTCGTTGGCCACGTCGGTCGGTCGGATCCGCGCTGCCCGTCGTCTGCGCGGCCGTCCCGATCGGGGGCTGCGCAGCATCGTCGGCGTCGCGATGCCGGTGCTGGAGGACGCCCTCGAGCGCTCCCTGGCGTTGGCGGCGGCCATGGATTCGCGGGGCTACGGGCGGCGGGCAGCCGTGCCCCTCGCGACCCGCCGCCTGACCGCCGGGCTGACGCTCGGTGGGCTCGGCGGGATCTGCCTCGGCGTCTACGGGTTGCTCGACGGGACGAGCTCTGCCGCCCTCGGGCTGTCCGCGCTCCTCGGCGGCGTGCTTGCCGCAGCCGCGGGTTTGCGCCTCGGGGGCCAGCGCACCGTGCGGTCGCGCTACCGGCCCGACCCATGGCGAGGGCCGGAGTGGTTGACGGCCGGGACCGGCGCGCTGGTCGCGGCCGCCACCATCGTCGCCGGCGTGCTCGACCCCGCCGGTCTCGCGCCGACACTCGTCCCGCTCGCGGCCGTGCCGCTGCCGTGGCTTCCCAGCGTCGGCATCCTCGTCGCGCTGCTGCCCGCGTGGCTGACCCCCCTGCCACCCGACGCCGCCGCGAGCGCCGCCCGCGGCGCGTCGGCGGAGCGAGGCCTGGCCCGCACGCCGGCCGCCGCCGGGGAGGTCGCCGTGTGATCCGCTTCGATCAGGTCACCATGACCTACCCGGACGCCGTCGCCCCGACCCTGCGCGACGTCGACCTGCACGTCCCCGAGGGCGAGCTGTGCCTGGTGGTCGGGCGCACCGGGTCGGGCAAGTCCACCCTGCTCCGGGCGGTCAACGGGTTGGTCCCCCACTTCACCGGCGGCACGCTCGCCGGGCGGGTCACGGTCGCCGGGCGGGACACGGCGACCCACCCGCCGCGGGAGCTCGCCGACGTCGTCGGGGTCGTCGGGCAGGACCCGCTGGCCGGCTTCGTCACCGACGTCGTCGAGGACGAGCTGGCCTACGGGATGGAGTCGCTCGGGCTCGCACCGGACCTGATGCGCCGACGGGTCGAGGAGACGCTCGACCTGCTCGGTCTCGCCGACCTGCGGGCCCGGCCGCTGGCGACCCTCTCCGGCGGGCAGCGGCAGCGGGTCGCGATCGGGTCGGTGCTCACCGCGCACCCGGCGGTCCTCGTGCTCGACGAGCCGACGTCCGCGCTGGACCCCCCGGCCGCCGAGGAGGTCCTCGCGGCGCTGCAGCGGCTGGTCCACGACCTCGGCCTGACCGTGCTGCTCGCCGAGCACCGGCTCGAACGGGTGGTGCAGTACGCCGACCGGCTGGTGCACGTGCCCGGCGCCGGCGCCCCGCTCCAGGCCGGCGCGCCGGCGGACGTGCTGGCCACCTCCCCGGTCGCCCCGCCCGTCGTCGAGCTCGGCCGGCTCGCGGGCTGGTCGCCCCTGCCACTGTCGATCCGCGACGCGCGGCGACGGGCCGGTGACCTCCGGCAACGGCTGCTGCACGCCCCCCACGCCGCCGCGCTCGCCCCCCTGCCGGCGCCGGGCGAGGAGGTGCTCACGACCTGCGACCTCGGCGTGCGCTACGGCCCGATCGTCGCGTTGCGGGACCTGTCGCTGTCCGTGCGCCGTGGCGAGGTCGTCGCCCTGATGGGCCGCAACGGCGCCGGCAAGTCCACCCTGCTGCGCGCCCTGACGGGTCTCACCTCTCCAGCCGCCGGTGCCGTCCGCGTCGCCGGCGCCGACCCGGCCGCACTGGCGCCGAGGCAGCTGGTGACCCGCGTCGGCCTGGTGCCGCAGGAGGCCGGTGACCTGCTCTACGCCGACACCGTCGCGGCCGAGTGCGTCGCCGCCGACCGCGACGCCGGCGCCCCGCCCGGCACGGCCCGGACCCTGCTCGACCGGCTGGTCCCGGGGCTGGCCGACACCGCGCACCCGCGGGACCTGTCGGAGGGCCAGCGGCTCGGCCTCGTCCTCGCCATCGTGCTCACCGGCCGGCCACCGGTGGTCCTGCTCGACGAGCCCACCCGCGGCCTGGACTACGTGGCCAAGCGACGGCTGGTCGAGGTGCTGCGCGCGCTGGCGGCGGACGGCCACGCGATCGTGCTGGCCACCCACGACGTCGAGCTGGCCGCGGCCGTGTCGACCCGGACGGTCGTGCTCGCCGAGGGGGAGGTGGTGGTCGACGGGCCCACCTCGGAGGTCGTCGTCGGGTCCCCCGCGTTCGCACCGCAGGTCGCGAAGATCCTCGCCCCCTCGCCGTGGCTGACGGTCGACGAGGTCGCCGCGGCGCTGGCGGTGGCGTCGTGAGCGGCGCGGCGCGGACCGGGACCGGGCCGGCGGTGGACCGCCGGACCGGCGCGCCCCTGCGGCTCCGGCCCCGCTCCATCGTCGCGCTCGTGCTGGTGTCACTGGTCGGGGTGGCGGCGTTCGGCTGGCCACTGCTGGTCGCGTCGAGCTCCGTGTTGGCGCAGGCGACGCAGACGCCCCTGCTCTTCGCCGTGCTGTTGCCGCTGTTGCTCGCGGTCGTGCTGGCGGAGCTCGCGGACGGCGGGATGGATGCGAAGACCGTCGCCATGCTGGGCGTGCTGGCGGCGGTCGGCGCCGCCCTCCGCCCGCTCGGGACCGGCATCGCCGGGTTCGAGCCGGTGTTCTTCCTCCTCGTGCTGGCCGGCCGGGCGTACGGTCCCGGCTTCGGGTTCGCGCTCGGGTCGCTCACGTTGTTCGCGTCGGCGCTCATCACGGCCGGGGTCGGCCCCTGGCTGCCGTTCCAGATGCTCGGTGCCGGGTGGGTCGGCGCCGGTGCCGGCCTGCTTCCTCGCCTCCAGGGGCGAGCGGAGCTGGGGGTGCTCGCCGCGTACGGTGCCGTCGCCGGGCTGGCGTACGGGTTCGCGCTCAACCTGTCGTTCTGGCCGTTCGTGGTCGGCCAGGCGTCGACGATCGCCTACGTGCCCGGCGACCCGGTGACCGCCAACCTCGGCCGCTTCCTCGCCTTCACGCTGACGACCTCGCTGGCCTTCGACGTGCCGCGCGCCGTGCTGACCGCCACGCTGGTCCTCGTCACGGGCGGGCCGATCCTGCGCGCGCTGCGTCGGGCCGGACGGCGGGCGGCGTTCGACACGCCGGTGCGGTTCGAGAGCACCACGCGATCGCAGGACCCCGACCGGTCACCCGACCTCGACCGGTCACCCGACCACGGTGACGCATGGCCTGCGGCTACCGGATCGGAGCCGCCGGGCGACCCACGATCAGGTAGATGATCGCGCCGAGGAGGTTGCCGAAGAGGATCACGAGCACCCAGATCAGCTGGTTGCCCGCGCGGAAGGTGCCGTCGGGGGTCTTGATCGCGTCGATCAGCGCCCAGACCCACACCGCGAGCGCGGCCAGGCCCACCAGCAGGAAGCCGGCGAAGAACAGCAGTTCCATCACGTACCTCGTGGGGCCTGCGGGTCGCCATGACCCGTCATCGACCGCACGCTAGCCGCCCATCGGCCATCGGTGGTCCGGGCTGCCACCGTCACCGGTTGGCGAACGACCGGCCGGTCACCGGCTGGCGGTCCACCGGCCCGTCACGGCGGTGACCGCTGCGTCGCCGAGCCGTCCGACACCCGCCTCCAACCCGCCGATGGTCACGGTCACGAGCGCTGCGCGGGGTGCCAGGGCGACCCAGCGCTCCGCCACCGCCAGCGGGTGTCCCGGGTCGTCCGGCCACGCCACCACGGCGAGCGGCACCATCAGCCGCGCGAGTTCCGTCGGCGTCGGCGCGTCCCCACCGTCCAGCGCACGCAACGCCGCCTCCAGGCTCGCGGGCTCGTGCCGGGCGTAGTCGGTGACGAGGGTCCGCCGCAGCCACCCGGCCAGGCCCACGTCCTCGCGGAGCTGGGCGAGGATGCCCCCGATGCCGATGGCCGCGACCTGGGCGGCGACGGCCGCGTGCGGCCCCTCCCCCGGCGCCGCCGTACCGGTCCACGCCGGGAGGCACGCGAGGACGGCACCGGGGACGACGGTCCCGCTCGCCGCCAGCCGCACCGCCGCGTGTCCGCCGAGCGAGATGCCACCCACCACCGCCGGCGCGTGCCGGCGGGCGACGCCACGCACCACCGCCGCGAGGTCCGCCACGTGGACGTCGAGGTGGTGATCGGCGACCTCGGGCGCGGTCACCGACCCGCCGTGCCCGCGCAGGTCGTAGACGACCAGACGGCAGCCGGTCGGGACCACCGCCTCGGCGAACGCTGCCGCCACGAAGCGCGCGGAGGACCCGACGCCGTGGGCCAGCACCCAGGCGGGCGCCGTCGCCTCACCCACCTCGGCGACCGCGAGCGTGCCGCCCCGGACCGCGACCCGGTGCCGGCGCACCGGGCCGACCGGGAGGTCCTCCGGCAGCACGGGCTGCGCGTCGGCCGGCACGACCGCACCGGGCGGGTCGACCGCACCGGGCGGTGCGACCGCACCGGCCGGCGCGACCTCTGCGCCGTCCGGCGGTGGCACCGGCGAGCTCATCCGGCCCGCAACTCGTCCAGCAACCGCTCGAGCGACCCCTCGGTCAGCTCCCCCACCGCCCGGCCGACGAGGACACCGTCGGCGTCGAACCCGACGGTCGTCGGCATGCCGCGCGCGCCGACGGCTGCGGCCACGTCGCCGTCGAGGTCGTGGATCGTGGGGAAGTCCACGCCCAGCCGGTCGACGAACTCGCGGCCGTCCTCCAGGCGGTCGAGGTGGTCGATGCCGAGGAAGGCGATGTCGGGGTTCGCGTCGGCCGCCTCGATCAGCATCGGCATCTCGCGCTCGCACGGCCCGCACCAGCTGGCGAAGATGTTGACGAGCGTCGGTCGCCCCGCCTCGGCTTCGCGGGCGATCCAGTCCGCGGCGGCCTCCCAACCGCCGGGGTGCAGGTCGGCATCCGGCGGCGTCGGTTCCGCTGGGGCGGCGACCTCGTTGACGTCGACCGCGCCCGCGGGGGCCGGCGCACCCTCCGGCGCCGGCGCACCGAAATCCGCCACCTCGGGGTCGCTCCCGCATCCGAGGAGCAGTCCGGCGACCACCGCGAGGCAGAGCAGGACGACGCGGGTCGGGAGCATGACGACCTTCCGAGCAACGGGTCGGGGCGCTCGACGGTACCGGGCGAGGTGTGCGCCCCGAGCCCGCGTGAGGCAGGCGGCACGCCCGCTCGACCCGCTCGGGACTCGCACCTCGCGCCGGCGCGTCAGGCTCGCGCCGGGACGCCCGCGAGGATCTCCTGCGACGCGGCGAGGAAGGCGTCGACCTCCTCCGGGGTGCCGACCGTGACGCGGATCTGCTCGAGCATCCCATAGGGGGGCAGGGACCGCACGCCGATGCCCTGCTCCCCGTAGGCGGCGACCACCGGGCCCGCATCGGTGCCGAGCTCGAGGGTCAGGAAGTTGCCGAGCCCGTCGGTGAGGGGGATCCCGAGCTCCCGCAGCCCCGACGCCATGCGGGCGCGCCCCTCGAGGGTGCCGGTCACGGTCCGTTCGAGGTGCTCCTCGTCGCCCAGCGCCGCGATGGCGGCAGCCTGCCCGGTCGCCGTGGTGTTGAACCGGGGCCGACGGGCGTCGAGCGGACCGATGAGGTCGGCCGGACCCGTCACGTAGCCGATCCGCAGCCCGGCGAGCGCGTACGCCTTGGAGAAGGTCCGCATGGTCAGCAACCGCGGATGGTCGAGCCCGAGCTCCGCGACCGTGGCGTAGCCGAGCTGGCCGACGGCGAAGTGGTGGTAGGCCTCGTCGACGATGATCGTGACGTCCTCCGGCAGCGCCGCGACGAGTTCCACGAGCTCGTCGCCCGACAGGTGGGCGCCGGTCGGGTTGCCCGGGTTGTCGAGGCACACCACGCGGGTGCGGTCGGTGACGGCCGCGAGCAGCCGCTCGACCGTCCGGCCGTACCCGTCCGTGGTGCCCGTCGCGGGGCCGTCGGTCGCCACCTCGACGTAGTGGCCGCCGGCGTTGCGTGCCGCCAGCCGGTAGACGATGAAGGCCCGTTCGTAGGCCAGCACCTCGTCACCCGGCTCGGCCGTGTGCGCGACCGCGTCCATCAGCAGGGCGGCGGAGCCGTTGCCCACCGCGACCTGGTCGAGCGGGAGGTCCTCGTGCGCGGCGATCGCCTGGCGCAGGGCCACCTGTTGGTCGTCGGGGTAGAGATGGGCCATGGTGAGCGCCTCCGACGCGGCGGCCACGGCCGCCGGCGACGGGCCGAACGGCGACTCGTTCGAGGACAGGCGCACGGCCATCCCCGGAGGCGGACCGACGGCAGCGGACGACTCGAGGCTCACGCGGGCTCCCTCCGACACGGCAGCGGCGAGGCTAGACCCCCGGGCGCCGACGCGTCGGGGACCGCGCGTGTCAGAGGTACAGCCCGGTCATGCCGTCGCGGCGGGTGGAAGCGACGGCGTGCACGTCACGTTCGCGCACGATGAGGTAGCTGTCACCCTGCACGTCGACCTCGATCGCATCGTCCGGCAGGTAGAGCACGTCGTCGCCGACGTCGACGTTGCGCACATGGGGGCCGACCCCGATCGTCTGTCCCCAGATGCCCTTGCGGTCGATCGACGTGGCCGTCGCCGGGATGAGGATCCCGCCCTTGGAGCGCCGCTCGCTGTCGTCCGGCGGCGCGACGAGCACGCGGTCGCCCAGCACGGCGACGTGCCGGCGGATCTCGGTGACGGCGTCGGGAGCACCCATGGCAGGCAGTCTAGTGCCGGCCGGGGCAGCCTCCCGGCCCGGGCGGCCTCCCGACGGTGGTCGCGCGGTCAGGCGGCCGCGGCGTGAGGGCCCCAGGCCCGTTCGAGCACGTCCGGCTCGTAGACGTACTCGCGCGCACGGACGACCTTGCCGCCGTGCAGGTGCAGGGAGGTGACCCCACTGACGTGGTGCGCCTGGCCGTCCGCCATGGTCTCGGCCAGGACCCATTCGACCAGCACGGTGTTGGACGTGCCGAGGGTCAACGTCTCCGTCACCGCGACGTGCGTGAGCGTGTAGTGCAGCCGATCCACCCGGGCACGGCGCTCGACGAAGAAGTGGCGGATCGCCTGCGCACCCTCGTAGCGTCCGGCCAGCGCCGAACCGCCGGGGAACTCCAGCACCGCGTCGTCGGCGAACAACGCCATCACGCCGTCGACGTCGCCGAGGTTGAGCGCCGCGAAGCCCCTGCGCACCGTCTGCTTGGCCAGCAACCCACCGATCATCACGCTCACCTCCGCGTGGCACCGGCGCACCGCGTCGCCCGGTGCGACAGCCGGACCACGCTCCGAGCCTGCCCGTCCCGGCCGTGGCCGACCAGGGGCAGAGGTCCGTCGTCCGCCGGGGCCCCGCGCAGGCCCGCCGCCGCGCGGTCGCCTCAGCGGGGCGCGACGTAGGTGTGGCTCGCGAGGTGGTGGGGGAAGGCGGCGTCGTGGACGGTGCCGGCGACCTCGACCCAGCCGTCGCGACGGTCCTTGATCTCCGCGTCGCGGCCGGGCAGGAAGCCGCAGTTCTGCAGCAGCTGCAACGCTTCGTCGTCGCCCTCGAGCGTCTCGGTGATGCGCACGACGTGGACCGGACCGACCGGCGCGTCGGCGAGCAGGACCGCATCCGGATGCCGCGGCTGGTTGTGCGATCCCGGGATCGGGTTGCCGTGCGGGCAGGTCCCCGGGTCCCCGAGCTGTTCGATCAGCTTGGCCTCGACATCGGCCGAGATGACCCCGTCGAAGCGCGCCGCTTCGTGGTGCACCTTCCACCACTCGAGCCCGACGAGGTCGGCGAGCATCCGTTCGACCAGCCGGTGGCGGCGCACGGCGGTCCGGGCGCGCTCCCGACCGCTGTCCGTGAGCTCGAGCCCGGTCGCGACCCCTCGCACGTCGGCCCTGGCGACGAGGTGGGCCACGGCTGCCTCGACGTCGACTGCCGGGACGGGGATGCGCCCGCGCAGTTCCGCGAGGGTGACCGGCGGGAGGTCGGCGTCGGCCAGGGCACGCTCGAGCAGGACCTCGAACACCTCCGTGACGACCGGGCCGGGACCGCGTTCGTCCGCGTTCGGGCGTTGGTCCGCGATCGGTCGCTCGGGCGCGGGGGCGAGGAGGGCGACGGGGGCCGTGGACGTGACGGGCACGTTGCCTCCGGGGTCGCGGGAGGGGGGCCGACGGGACGTGGCCCGGGGACGCTGCGGGGTCGCTCGGACCTACGAGGAAGGGTAGCCTAACCTTTGCCTGCCCCTGAAGGACCGCCCGTGGCCGCCGCTTCCCCTGAGCACCCCTCCCGCGAGGAGCCTGCCTCCGAGGTGGCGCCCGCGCTCGTCTGCCGCGGGCTCGACAAGCGGTTCGGGGCGACCGTCGCGGTCGACGGCGTCGACCTCGAGGTGCCTCGCGGCAGTCTGACGGCGTTGCTGGGGCCCTCCGGGTGCGGCAAGACCACCGTGCTGCGGATGGTCGCCGGCCTGTCCACCCCGGACGCTGGCCGGATCGAGATCGACGGCCGGATCGTGACCGGACGCGGCGTCGCCGTGCCGCCGGAGAAGCGCAACGTCGGGATGGTCTTCCAGGACTACGCGCTGTTCCCGCATCTGACGGTGGCGCGCAACGTGGCGTACGGGCTGACGGGGCTGTCGCGCTCGCGACGACGGGCGCGGGTCGCGGAAGCGCTCGCACTGGTCGGGCTCGCCGACCTCGGCCACCGCCTGCCGACCGCTCTGTCCGGGGGTCAGCAGCAGCGGGTCGCTCTGGCGCGCGCCCTGGCACCGCAGCCGGACCTCGTGCTGCTCGACGAGCCCTTCTCCAACCTCGACGCCGCGCTGCGCACGACCGTCCGTGAGGACGTCCGCGCGATCCTGCACGCAGCCGACCAGACGGCGGTGTTCGTGACCCACGACCAGGAGGAGGCGTTGTCCCTCGCCGACCGGGTGGCGGTGATGCGCGACGGGCGGGTCCACCAGGTCGCGGACCCCCAGACCCTCTACACCCGTCCGGCCACCCGGTTCGTCGCCGAGTTCGTCGGCGAGGCGGACCTGGTCGCCGGCCGGCGCGCGGGCCGGTACCTCGTCGACACGCCGATCGGGCGGCTCGCCACCGCGCAGGCGCTCGACGCCGAGCAGGTCACCGTCGTGATCCGCCCGGAGGCGTTGCGGCTGCGTCCCGACCCCCAGGGTGCCGGGGAGGTCGTCGCCATCTCGTACTTCGGCCACGACCAGCTCGTGCAGGTCGAGGTGGCGGACGGTCGCCTGCTACGGGCGCGGCGAGGTCCGCGGCTCGACCTCGAGCGCGGCCAGCGGGTCCGGCTGGAGGTGGACGGCCCGGTGATCGCCTTCGCCGACGCACGGCAACCGGAGCCGGCGGCAGCCTGACCCGGCGCGACGCGACGGCCAGCCCGTCGCCCCCGCGGGGGGGTCAGCTCAGCTGGTCGACCTCGCGCCGCTCGCGGATCATGGCGAACGCCAGCGGCACCGATCCGAGCAGGATCAGCAGCAGCGCCGGCAGCGCCGCACGGGTGTAGAACGCCTCCGCGGTCGCCGACCACACGCGGGTCGCCAGCGTGTCGAAACCGGTCGGTGCCAGCAGCAGCGTGGCGGGCAGTTCCTTGAGGACGGTGAGGAAGACGAGCGCCCCACCCGCGATCGCGCCGCGCCTGGCCAGCGGCAACGTCACCCGCCACAGCACGGTCATCCGGGTGGAACCGAGGAGGCGGGCGGCGGCCTCGACGTTCGGGGCGACCTGCAGGAGCGAGGCCCGCACGGACCCGACCGCCTGCGGCAGGAACAGCACGACGTAGGCGAACACGAGCATCGCGAGCGTCTGGTAGAGCGAGGGGACCGCACGGATGCCGACGAAGATCAGGGCCAGCGCGACGACGATCCCGGGCAGCGCGTAGCCGGTGAACGACGCGCGCTCCACGAGCCGGGCGGTGCGCGACGGCGAGCGCGCGGACCAGATCGCGATCGGGAGTGCGGCGAGCACGGCCGCCAGCGCACCGAGCGCCGCCGCGGTCAGGCTCCGCCCGGCGGCACCGAGCGCGAGCGTCGCGGTCTCCCCCGCTGCGAGGCCGCGCACCAGCCAGAAGCCGATCACCGCGACGGGGGTGACCAGACCGAGCAGCACGACGAGGCTGCACAGGCCGAGGGCGGGCCATCGCCACGGTCCGAGGGGGATCGTCGGGGCCGGGCGGGCCGGGCCGGTCGTGCGGAACTGGCCCCCGCGGTCGCGCGCCGTCCTCGCCTCGAGGACGAGGAACACGATCGTCAGGGCCACGAGCAGCAGCCCGAGCACCGCCGCCGGGGCGCGGTCGAAGGCGCTGCGGTACTGCAGGTACAGCGCGCGGGTGAAGGTGGAGTAGCGCAGGATCGACACCGCCCCGAAGTCGCTCAGGACGTAGAGCGTGACGAGCAGCCCGCCGGCGGCGGCACCGACCCGCAACTGCGGGAGCGTGACGCGCAGGAACGTGGCGAGTGGGCCGTGTCCGAGCGAACGCGACGCTTCCTCGAGGGAGGGGTCGATGCCCCGCAGTGCGGCCTGCACGGTCAGCAGCACGTACGGGAAGGTGAACAGCGTCAACGCCACGTAGGCGCCCCAGAAGCCGTACGGGCTCGGCGGCAGCACGCCGAACCACGACTCGATGAGCCCGCCGCGGGCGAACGCCGCGACGAGCGCGTACGCGCCGACGTAGGTCGGGATCACGAGCGGGAGCGCCGTGGCGATCGCGAAGAAGCGCCGGGCCGGCAGGTCGCTGCGGGTGGTCAACCAGGCGATGGGAACCCCGACGAGCAGGCTCGTGAACGTCACCGCCGCCGCGAGCCCGAGGGTGCGGCCCGTCAGGGCGAGGGTCGCCGGGTCGGTGACGATCGCCCGGATCCGCTCGGGTGGGAGGTCGGCCGCGGCGACGACGAGGTAGACCGCCGGGACGAGCATCGCGACCGCCACCGCCGTGGCCGGTACCCAGACCAGCGGATGGGTCCCGGCCACGCGTCGCGGCCCCCGTCCCGGTGCCGGGTCGGGGGCCGTGAGCTCACCGAGCGGGTCGGTCAGCGCGTCGAGCGGGTCCCTGGCCATCGCCGGGACGGTACCCGGGCGTCACTGCAGCGCCCCGACCTCCTGGAGCAGCGTCAGCGTGCCCTGCAGGTCCTCGAGCTGGCTGAGGTCGACGTCGGGTGGGTCGAGCTCGGTGAGGCTCGGCAGCTCCGGTGAGTCCACGCCGGTGCGCAGCGGGAACTCGAGCGCGTCGGTGACCTGGCCGAAGAAGCTCTGGGTCTCCTCGTCGAGGAGGTAGCGGACCAGCTCGACCGCGGCCGCTTGCTGGTCGCTCGTGTCGAGCACCCCGATGCCGGCGACGTTGACGAGCCCGCCGACGTCCCCCGGCAGGTACTGGTTCGCGACGTTGAAGTCCGGGTCCTCGGCCAGGAAGCGGTAGAGGTAGTAGTGGTTGACGAGCCCGACCTCGACCTCGCCGCGGGCGACCCCCTCGACGATGCCGGTGTTGTTCTCGAACGGCACGACGTCGTTGGCGAGCATGCCCTCGAGCCAGTCCCGGGCGGCGTCCTCACCCTCGGTCAGCCGGAGCGCGGTGACGAAGGCCTGGAAGGACCCGTTGGTCGGCGCCCATCCGAGCCGGCCGGACCACGCCGGGTCCGTCAGGTCGAGCACGCTGTCGGGCAGGTCGTCCGCTGCGACGGTGTCGGTGTTGTACGCGAGCACGCGCACCCGGCCGGTCACGCCCGTCCAGGCGCCGGAGGG
>SLMP01000127.1 GCA_007133465.1 Nitriliruptoraceae bacterium
GGCTCGGCGGCGGCGTGCGGGCTCGGCGGGGGCGTGCGGGCTCGGCGGCCCCGCCACCGGCCCGACGCTCAGCCGGCCAGCAGCTCGCGAACCGACAGGTCCAGCGCGAAGCCGTCCCCGTCGCGGACGAACCCCACCCGTTCGAGGTACCGGGCGTGGGCCTCGCTCACGCCGGTCGTGGTCACCCGGTCGATCCCGAGGTCGGGGAACGGCCCGGCCGGGTCGAACACGTAGCTGGCCGCGCGCTGGTCACGGTGGGCGGGCGTGACGTAGTCGAGGTCGATGTGAGCCGTGCCGTCGCCGAGTTCCCGGTAGAGCACCAGACCGACGGGGACGACGTCGCGCAGCACGATCAGGGCCAGGTGCTCGTCGCGAAGTCCCTCGAAGTCCGGCTGGAACCGGGCGATGTCCTCGGCCCAGAACCGCAGGAACCGCGGCACGTAGGCCCCGGTGATGCGCCACGGCACCACCTCGAAGTACTCCTCGCGGGCGCGGTCGCGCAGGATGCGCTGCAGGTGGTAGACGTGCACGGCCACGATCGTGACGTTGGTCACCACCACCGGGACCGCACCGATCAGCAACCCGTACATGGCGAAGAGGATCGCCCCGGCCAGGCCGAGCAACCGCAACCGCAACAGCGAACTCATCAGCAGCCCGGCCACGATCAACGCCGACGCCGCGTACCCGAGCACCTGCACCCACACCACGCGCGACCCTTCCACTCCGTGTAGCCACGGACGCGACGTCCCGACGAACCGGAACACCGCGAACCGACGGGTCCGTTGCGACGGACCCAAGACGCCCGACCCCTCGGGCGGACGACGCCCGCATGTGCGCGGGCGTCGGCGGCCTGGTTCGACAGGCCGGACGACCAACCTCTCGAGCGTACGGCCGGACGCGTCCGCGCGCCCGGCCGAACGGACCGGCCGGCCGCGTCGTCGCCGCAGGGCTGCGGCGTCGCAGGTCGTAGGCTGCACCGGAACGCGCCACGATGCCGATGCCGACGGGGTGCCCGACCCGCCGCGGCCGGCCCCGTGGGTCGCGCCACCGGCCGCTCCCTCCCATCGTCTGAGGTGCCCCTCGTGACCGAGTCAGCTCCCGGCCACCGCCCCGACGCCGCCACCTCGACGTTCCCGCCGGAGGAGGTGCTGACGCCGGAGCGGGCGCGTGAGCTCGGCCACGAGCTCGGGCTGCGCGGCGACGAGTACGACCGGATCGAGGCGACGCTCGGGCGCATCCCGACGGTGTCGGAGCTCGGCATGTACTCGGTGATGTGGTCGGAGCACTGCTCGTACAAGTCGTCGAAGATCCACCTGCGCACGCTGCCGACCGACGGGCCGCACGTGCTGGTCGGGCCAGGCGAGAACGCCGGCGTCGTCGACGTCGGCGACGGGCTCGCGGTCACCTTCAAGATCGAGTCACACAACCACCCGAGCTACGTCGAGCCCTACCAGGGTGCGGCGACAGGGGTCGGCGGGATCCTGCGCGACATCTTCACGATGGGCGCCCGGCCGATCGCGATCATGGATCCGCTGCGGTTCGGTGATCCGGGCGGGTGGACCGACGGCTCGGGGCGCGTCCACGAGCCCGACCTGTTCCAGCGCCACCTCGTCGACGGGGTCGTGCGCGGGGTCGGCGGGTACGGCAACTGCGTCGGCGTGCCGAACATCGGCGGGGAGACCGTCTTCGACCCGAGCTACGCCGGCAACCCGCTCGTCAACGTGCTCGCGATCGGGGTGCTGCACCGCGACCAGCTGCAGCTCGCGCGGGCGGAAGCGCCGGGCCACCTGGCGGTGCTGCTCGGGTCGGCGACCGGCCGGGACGGCATCGGTGGGGCGTCGGTGCTCGCGAGCCAGGAGTTCGACGAGGGACTCGAGTCCAAGCGCCCGAACGTGCAGGTCGGTGACCCGTTCGCGGAGAAACAGCTGATCGAGTGCTGCCTCGAGCTCTACGGGCGCGACCTGATCTCCGGCATCCAGGACATGGGCGCGGCCGGCATCGCCTGCTCGACCTCCGAGCTCGCGTCCGCGGCCTCGATGGGCATGGTCGTCGACCTCGACGCCGTCCACCTGCGCGAGCCGTCGATGGCGTCCTGGGAGATCCTCTGTTCGGAGTCGCAGGAGCGGATGCTCGCGCTGGTCGACCCCGACGAGGTCGACGAGGTGCTCGCGATCGCCGCCCGGTGGGGCGTGCCGGCGTCGGTCATCGGGCACGTCGAGGAGGGCGCGAACCTGCGGCTGTCGCGCGACGGGCGCATCGTCGGGGACCTGCCGGCGCGCTCGCTCGCGGACGAGGGGCCCGTCTACGACCGGCCTCGCCGGCGGCCGGACCGGCTGGACGATTACGCCGCGCTCGACGCGGAGTCGGTCGACCTCGACGCGGTCGCGGGTGGCGACGTGGACGCTTTCGTGCTCGGCTTCCTGCGGTCGCCGAACGTCGCCTCCAAGCGGTGGGTGTTCGAGCAGTACGACCAGCACGTCCGATCCGGCACGGTGCTCGGACCCGGGATGGGCGACGCCGGCGTCGTGCGGCTGCCCGACTCGCGCAAGGCGGTGGCGTGCGCCACCGACGGCAACGGTCGCTGGTGCGAGCTGGACCCGCGGGAGGGCACGCGCCGGATCGTCGCGGAGGCGTTCCGCAACGTCGCCTGCGTCGGCGCCCGCCCGCTCGGGACCACCAACTGCCTCAACTTCGGCAACCCGGAGCGCCCGGAGATCATGTGGCAGCTCGCGGAATCGATCGCCGGGCTGGGCGAGGCGTGCGAGACGCTCGGGGTGCCGGTCACCGGCGGCAACGTCTCGCTCTACAACGAGACCCGCGGACAGGGGATCCACCCCTCCCCCGTGGTCGGCATCCTCGGGTTGCTCGAGGACGCCGAGGACGCCGTCGACCAGGGCTTCGAGGACACCGGGGACGTCGTGTTCCTGCTCGGCGCGCCGACCGTCGCGGGCCTCGCCGGCTCCGAGCTGCAGCGCTACCTCGACCTGCCGCTCGGCGGCGTGCTCGCCCCGGTCGACCTCGACCTCGAGGCGGCCATCGGCGAGGTCCTGCACGTGGCCGCCCGTGAGCGGCTCCTGCACTCCGCCCACGACGTGTCGGCTGGTGGGCTCGTCGTCACGCTGGTCGAGTCGTGCCTCGCGGGTGACGTCGGCGTCGACGTGTCGTTGCCGCCGGACCTCCCGGCGGCGCAGCAGCTGTGCTCCGAATCGCCCGGCCGCGTGGTCGTCAGCGTGCCGTCGACCAACGTGCGCGCGTTCGCCCAACTGTGCGCGGACGCCGAGGTGCCGTTGACCGACATCGGCACCGTCGGCGGGGAGCGGCTGAGCATCCGAGGGCTGGTCGACCTGGCGCTCGACGAGGTGTCGGCGGCGTTCACCGGCGGGCTGCCGGCGGTCCTCGGCGAGTAGCCGGCGGTCAGACCTCGTCGCTGTGGTCGGCGCGTTCCTCGACCTGCCCGACCTCGTCGAGCAGCAGCACGGTCCCGTCGAGCCGCACGTAGACGGGGAGCACGTCGACCCGCGGACCGAGCGTCTCCGACAGCAGCGCGGCCGACGCGCCGAGGTGCTCGCGGTGCGTCGGCTCGTCGACGGGGTTGCCGGCGCAGTCCTCGTGGCCGGCCAGCACGACGTGGACCGAGCCGTGCGCGTCCAGCGACGGCGCCAGCCGCCGGCACAGGTCGTCGACCAGTTCCGGCAGGGCACCGTCGACCCCCGGTTCGGTGACGATGTCGACGGCCTCGACGTCGTACCGGTCACTGATCCAGGCGGCGAGCGGGGGCAGCACGCGCCCGTCGATGCAGGCGATCGCGCTGGCGAAGGTCGTCATCGGATGCATCCGTTCTCGCCGGGCGGGGCGCCCGGCGGCTCGAGCGGCGGAAGCCGGTGCGCGCAGCGTACGACGGGCGCCCGCGAGCGCCCACGCCCGTGCTGGGGTCAGCCGCTCGCGAACCCGACACTCGGCAGCATCCCGAGCAGCCGCGCGGCGTTGTCGTGGAGCACCCCACGCAGCCCGGACGGATCGAGCTGGAGCGCTGCCAGGCCACGCACCTGCGCCGCGTACGTGTGCGGGATCGTCGGGAAGTCCGACCCGAACAGCACCCGGTCGGACAGTGCCCGCAACCGCTCGAGCACGTCGGGCGGCACCTCGGGACCGTACGGCGGGTCGGTCAACGTCATCGAGGTGTCCAGGCGCACCGTCGGCGCGGCCTCGGCGAGGGCGACGAACCCGCGGACGTCCGGCATCCCGAGGTGCGCGACCACCAACAGCACGCCGGGGTGGCGATCCAGCAGCGCGCGGAGCGCGTCCGGGCCGCAGTACTCGTCGCCACCGTCCACCCCGTACACCGCGCTGGCGTGGACGACGGCGGGGACGCCCGCCGCGGCGAGCTGGGACCAGACGCCGTCGAGGCGCGGGTCGGTGGCGTGGAACCGGCCGACCTGCAGGTGCACCTTCGCGACCCGACCGCCGCGGGCGATGGCGGCCGCGACCACCTCGTCGATCCCGTCCTCGGGGTAGAAGGTGAACGTCGGGATGACGGCGGGACGGTGGGCGGCGACGTCGAGCGTGTGGGCGTTGCACCACGCCGCCACCCCGGGCCGGTGCGGATAGGCCAGCGCCGTGTGCGCCACGACGCCGAGCGCCCGCAGCGTCGCGAGGCGCGTGGCCTCGTCGGCGCGGTAGGTCACCGGCCATGGCGGGTCGTCGAGCTGGTCGAAGTAGTCCCACACCGCCCGCTGCAGCGACGGCGGCAGCAGGTGCACGTGGATGTCGAGGTAGCCCGGCAGACCGAGCGACCACGCGAAGGGTTGGCAGTCCGCGTCCGTCCGCGGGTAGGCACCGGCCGGAACGACGACCCCCTCGCGGATCGCCCCGTCGGCCTCGCGCATCGCACTGACGTTCCCGGGCACGTTGGACCTCCGTGTCGCCGACCTCCACGTCGCGGCGACGTCCCCTGCCCGCGGGGACTCTAGGCTGTGGTCCGCGCCCCGGTCAGGTCCGCGTGGGCGCCGACCTCGGGGGCCGAGTTCGCACGACGTCGAGAGATCTGCCGGTGACCAGCCGTGACGCCCGCCGTGACCGGACCCCTGTCGCCGACGCGCTCGCACGCCCCGCGCACGCTCCCGCACGCCCGCCGCACGGCACCACGGCGCGGGTCGGGATGGTCGGGGCCGGGCAGCTCGCCCGGATGACCCACCGGGCGGCGATCGACCTCGGCATCGACCTCGTCGTCCTGGCGCTGCGCGACGACGAGCCGGCCCCGCTCGCGGGCGCCCCGTACCACCTCGGCGCCCCGGAGGACCTCGCGGCGATGACCGCCCTGGCCGAGGCCGTCGACGTCGTCACGCTCGACCACGAACTCGTCCCCGGCGCCCACCTGTCGGCGCTCGCGGCGAGCGGCCACCCGGTGCGACCATCGCCGGCGGCGCTGCGGTTCGCGCAGGACAAGCTGCACGCGCGGCGCGAGCTCGACCGGCTCGGCTTCCCCGTCCCCGCCTTCGCGGAGGTCCACGAGCCCGCCGACGTCGAACGCTTCGCCGGCGACCACGGGTGGCCGGTCGTGCTCAAGGCCCGCGCGGGCGGCTACGACGGCCGTGGCGTCGAGCTGGTCGCCGGCGCCGACCAGGCCGGCGCCGTGCTGCGCCGCGGCGGCGCCTGGCTGGTCGAGGCGCTGGTCCCGATCGCGACCGAGGTCGCCGTCGTCACCGCCCGCCGCCCGTCCGGCGGGCACGCCACCTACCCGGTCGTGGAGACCGTGCAGGCCGGCGGCATCTGCATCGAGCTCGTCATGCCCGCCCGCATCCACGCCCCCGTGGCGGCCGCCGCGATCGACCTCGCCGACCGCATCGCCGACGCGATCGAGGCCGTCGGCATCACCGCCGTCGAGCTGTTCGTCACCCCCGACGACGAGCTCGTCGTCAACGAACTGGCACTGCGGCCCCACAACTCCGGGCACGCCTCGATCGAGGGCAGCACCACCTCGCAGTTCGCGAACCACCTGCGGGCGGTGCTCGACTGGCCGCTCGGGGACACCACGATGCGGGCACCCTGCGCGGTGACGGTCAACCTGCTCGGCGGTCCGGAGCCGACCGACCTGGCCGACCGGCTGCCGCTGGCGCTCGCCGACCCGCAGGTCCACGTGCACCTCTACGGCAAGGAGCCGCGACCGGGGCGCAAGATCGGGCACGTCACCGTGCTCGGTGACGACGTCGAGGTCGCGATGACCGCAGCGCGCACGGCCGCCGACCGCCTGGTGGCGCCCACGCCCCCGATGCCGGAGGGGACCCGGACGTGACGACCGACCAGCCGACGACCCCGCCCGAGCCGGGCCGCGACGTGGCCGCCACCGGCCGCTCGGCAGCCGCGCCTCGGGTGGGGATCGTGATGGGCAGCGACTCGGACCTCACCGTGATGCGGGCTGCCTCGGAGGTGTTGGACGACTTCGGGGTGGCGCACGAGGTCCACGTGGTCAGCGCACACCGCGATCCGCGGCGGATGCTCGACTACGGGGCGACGGCCGCGGAGCGGGGGCTCGCGGTCCTGATCGCCGGCGCCGGCGGCGCGGCCCACCTGCCGGGGATGCTGGCGTCGGTGACGTCCGTGCCCGTGATCGGCGTGCCGGTGCCGCTGCAGCACCTCGACGGGCTCGACTCGCTGTTGTCGATCGTGCAGATGCCGGCGGGCATCCCGGTCGCCACCGTCGCGGTCGGGGGCGCGCACAACGCGGGGTTGCTGGCCGTACGGATCCTCGCGACGTCGGACCCGGCGCTGGGGGCGGCGCTGGACGGACACCGCGAGGGCCTCACCGCAGCCTCACGCGCCAAGGACGCGCGGGTGCAGGAGGCGCTCGGGCGCACCCCGAACGCCTGACGCGAGGCTCGGCGCCCGCCACGTGGCGGTCGTCCAGCCACCCGGTGCCGGAACGTGCCGCGGCGGGGTGCTGCCGCCGTCGACGGCCACCGCGTACGGGTTGGCGTCGACGATCCCGGTGTCGAGCTCCTGCAGGAAGTCCGGCCGCTCGGCGCGGCAGCGGGCGGTGCGACGATGGTCGCTGACGCTCCGCGCCCCGTCGGCGGCGCCGATGCCGCCCTCCTGACGCCTCGCCGACCGGTCGCTCGTGACCGGCGGCTACGCTGCACGCGTCTCCACGGGCGCGGGGTGGGCGCTCGACCGACGACGCGAGGCGGGGTGCCCGGTGGCCGCTGACGAACGCCCCCGAGACCCCGCCGCGCGTCCGGGTCCGGGTCCGGGCGAGCACGCCCTGCCCGCCGACGTCGACCTCGCCGCCTACGCCGAGGGGCCACGCGAGGAGTGCGGGGTCTTCGGGATCTACGCCCATGGTGAGGACGTCGCGACGCTCACCTACTTCGGGCTCTACGCGCTGCAGCACCGCGGGCAGGAGGCCGCCGGCATCGCCGTGGCCGACGGCCAGCGCATCGTCGTGCACAAGGACGTCGGGCTCGTCAACCAGGTGTTCAACGAGTCGGCGCTCGCGTCGCTCGACGGCCACCTCGCGATCGGGCACACGCGCTACTCGACCGCCGGGGCGTCGGCCTGGATCAACGCCCAGCCGCGCTACCAGGAGACGGCCACGGGCGGCGGGCTCGCGCTCGGCCACAACGGCAACCTCGTCAACACCGGCGAGCTCGCCCGTCAGCTCGACGGGGTCGTCGGCAACGACACGGAACTGATGGCCGCGTTGCTGGCCCGCGACGTCGACGTCAGCCTCGAGGAAGCGATCGTGCGCACCGCGCCGCAACTGGTCGGCGCGTACTCCGTGGTCGTGATGGACGAGCAGCGGCTGCACGCGTTCCGCGACCCGCAGGGGGTCCGGCCGCTGCAGATCGGCCGGCTCCCGGCCGGGGGCTGGGTGGTCGCGTCGGAGACCGCGGCGCTCGACATCGTCGGGGCCGTGTACGTCCGCGACGTCGCCCCGGGGGAGGTCATCACGATCGACGACGGCGGGCTGCGCAGCCGGCGCTTCGCACCCCCCGATCCGTCGTTCTGCCTGTTCGAGTGGGTCTACCTCGCCCGGCCCGACCACCGCCAGGACGGTGGCAGCGTGCTGTTCGCTCGGCGCAGCATGGGCCGGCAGCTGGCCCGGGAGAAGCCGGTCGACGCCGACATCGTCATCCCGGTCCCCGAGGCCGGCCGCGACGCCGCCGCCGGTTACGCCGCGGAGGCCGGTCTGCCGTTCGCCGACGGGCTGGTGAAGAACCGCTACGTCGGCCGGACCTTCATCCAGCCGACGCAGTCGCTGCGGCAGCTCGGCATCAAGCTCAAGCTCTCGCCGGTCCGTGAGATCGTGGAGGGCCGCCGCCTGGTCGTGGTCGACGACTCGATCGTGCGGGGCAACACCTCCCGGCAGCTGGTGGCGATGCTCCGCGAGGTCGGCGCTGCCGAGGTGCACCTGCGCATCACCTCGCCGCCTGTCGCGCACCCCTGCTACTACGGCATCGACATGGCGACGCGGGCGGAGCTGATCGGCGCCGACCTCGACGTCGAGGCGATCCGCGCCTTCGTCGGGGCCGACTCGCTGCACTACCTGTCGCTCGAGGGCCTGATCGCCTCCACGCCCCACCAGCGCGAGAAGCTGTGCACCGCCTGCTTCACGGGGCAGTACCCGATCCCGGTCCCCGGCGAGCGCGAGCAGCTCGCGCAGGTCGCCTTCGACTTCACCGACGTCCGCTGAACCCGCGCGGCCCCGGACGCCGGCCCCGCGGGCCCGCTAGCGTCCTCCACGTCCGCCCTCGACGCTCGGAGCGCGACGTGGAGTACCGCCAGCTCGGCCGCAGTGGCTGCATCGTCTCGACCCTCTGCCTCGGCACCATGACCTTCGGTCAGGAGACCGACGAGGCCGGTGCCCACGACCAGCTCGACCGGTTCGTGGCGGCCGGGGGCACCCTCATCGACACCGCCGACGTCTATGCGAGCACGACCTCCGAGTCGATCATCGGCCGCTGGCTGGCCGACCGGCCGAGCGACGTCCGCGACCAGGTCGTGCTCGCGACCAAGGGGCGGTTCCCGACCGGGCCGGGCGCGAACGACGTGGGCCTGTCACGCCGGCACCTGTCGCGCGCGTTGGACGCGTCGCTGCGCCGGCTGCAGGTGGACACGATCGACCTCTACCAGGTCCACAGCTGGGACCCGCTGACCCCGGTCGAGGAGACGCTGCGGTTCCTCGACGACGCCGTCACCGCGGGCAAGGTGCACTACGTCGGGCTCTCCAACTTCACGGGCTGGCAGCTGCAACGCACCGTCGACCTCGCCGGGTTCCACGGCTGGCCGGTGCCGGTGACGCTGCAGCCGCAGTACAACCTGCTCGTTCGGGAGATCGAGTGGGAGATCGTGCCGGCCTGCGCGGCCAACGGGCTCGGGCTGCTGCCGTGGTCGCCGCTCGGCGGGGGCTGGCTGACCGGCAAGTACCGCGCCGACGAACGTCCCAGCGGGACCACCCGGCTGGGCGAGGACCCCGAACGGGGCATGGAGGCGTACGGTCGTCGCAGCCAGCAGCAGCGCACCTGGGACGTCCTCGAGGTGGTGGAGGCGATCGCCTCGGAGCGAGGCGTGTCGATGGCGCAGGTGGCGCTCGCGTGGGTCGTCGACCGGCCGCAGGTCACCTCCGTGATCCTCGGCGCGCGCACGAGCGAGCAGCTCGACGACAACCTCGGTGCTGCCGAGCTCCACCTCACCGAGGAGGAGACCGCACGGCTGGATGACGCGAGCGATCCCGGCGCCGCCGACTACCCCTACGGCGAGCCCGGCGTCGGGCAGCGCAGCAGGGAACTGCCCGCCGGGGAGCTCCCCGGCCGCTGAGCTCCGCGTCCCCCCGCAGGGACCTGGGCGGGGCTCGACCTCCGGGCGGGGCCCTTTCGGACGCGACGAGCCCAGAACGAGTGCCCTTCGGACCTCTAGGGTGCATCCCAGCCGCTGGCAGCGGGCATCCGCCGGTGGGAAGGCGACCGCGCGAGGAGTCTTGACATGGCAGCCAAGGGCAAGGGCGGCGACGCCGCTCGGCACGCGACCTCACCGACCGACATCCCGGCGAAGGGGTGGAAGGACGTCGCCAAGCGCACGATGGCGCAGTTCAAGGCCGATCGCGGCGTCCTGATGGGGGCGGGCGTCGCCTTCTACGCGCTGCTCGGCATCTTCCCCGCGCTGATCGCCGCCCTGACGATCTGGGGGTTGTTCGCCGACCCCCAGCAGGTCGAGGACGCCTTCGACACGATGGCGGAGTTCCTCCCTGAGGAGGCCGCACAGATCATCACCGAGCAGCTGTCCGCGATCGCGGGCACCGCGGGCGGGGCGCTCAGTTTCGGTCTTGTCATCTCCTTGGCCGGTGTGCTGTGGGCGGCGTCCTCCGGCATGAAGGGGTTGATGACGGCCATCAACGCCGCCTACAACCAGCCCCCAGGGCGCTCGTTCTTCAAGGAGCGTGGTATGGCGCTGGCGTTCGCCCTCGGCGGCATCCTGTTGGCGCTCGTCGCGGTCGGCCTGCTCGCGGTGTTCCCCATCGTCGTCGGCCTCCTCGGTCTGGACGGCACCGTTGCCACGGCGGTGTCGCTGGCGCGCTGGCCGCTGCTGCTCGTGCTGGTGTGGATCGCGCTGTCGCTGCTGTACCGCTGGGCTCCCGACCGTCCGCCGGCCGCGTGGGGCTGGCTCAGCTGGGGTGCCGGCATCGCCGTCGTCGTCTGGTTGCTCGCCTCCGTCGGGTTCACCATCTACGTGCAGAACTTCGGCGACTACAACGAGACCTACGGAACGCTCGGTGGTGTCATCGTCCTGATGCTGTGGCTGTTCATCACCGGCGTCGTCATCCTGCTGGGTGCGGCGATCAACGCCGAACTCGAACGCACCACCTCCCACGACACCACGAAGGGCCCGGACCAGCCGATGGGTCAGAGGGGCGCGACCGTCGCCGATGAGGCGGTCGGCGCCGGCGATGGCTCGGGCGGCTCGGCCACGGCGTCCGGCGGGACACGGGGCGGCGCGTCGCGCACCAGCCTCACCACGGCCGGGTCCGCTCCCCCGACCGGTGCGGCGGCGCCGGCGGGCGCGGACGCGAACGAGGACCTGCGTCGTGGGGTCGCGGTCGCGGTGGCGCTCGGCGCCCTCGCCGCGACGTGGCGGTTCCTCGGCCGCTCGTCGGACTGACCGGCACCCGCACCGGCGGGTTGCTCAGCCTGCGGCGCTCACGCGACCGGTTCCGGTCGCTTCCCACCCCGCAGCGCGGCCAGGAAGGTCGGTCGCGCCTCGACGTGGGTGACCGGGACCGGACACTCACGCCGGACGCGGCGGACGAGCCCGCTCGCGACCCAGCGCGAGAGGCGCGCCGGGAGCGTGGAGACGATGAGCTCGTCCGGCAGCCGGCTGCTGTCGTACGCGCCGAGCGCGTCACGGACCGCCACGCACGGATCGGGGTCGCCGACGTCGCCGCTGACCTCGAGCCCGAGTCTGCGCAGGCCCGCGAGCGCACGGTCGAGCCGGTGGCGGGCGAGCGCGACGCTCGCATCCTCGTTGCCGATGCTGCGCAGGTGCTCCGAGGCGACGAGCGCCTGCTGCTGATCGGAGATCCGCGTCGCCGGGACGACGAGGTGGAAGCTCGCGCCGGGGGCGCGAGCCCGCGCGACCAGGACCTCCCGCAGGGCCGGCGACCCGATCGTCTGGTTGGCGAGGACGAGGTGGTGGCGTCGCGCTCCCCACCCGGCGCTCACCGCCTCGGTCGCCTGCTCCCCGACCCCCGGCCCGTTCACGACCACCCCTCCTCGTCGCGCTCTCCCAGGAGGCCGACGCTGCGCCTGATGCTCCGGGTCGCGCCGACGACGGTCAAGAGCCGGCCAGGACCAGCGTGGGAGCGCGCGACCACCACGAGCCTGCGAGGTCGCGCGCCGCGACCGCCACCACGCCCCCGCACAACCGACGGCAGGGCGACGATGAGGACCGTGCGGCTCCATGGGCCGGGACGGTTGCTCCTCGCCGACGAGGCCGACCCCGAGGTCCCACCCGGCGCCGCTGCGGTGCGGATGACGGCCGTGGGGATCGGCGGCTCGGCAGGCGCCTTCTCGGCCTCCGTATCCCACCCCGACCAGCCCGCGACGCGACGGCGTCGACGAGCGACCGCTGGAGGGCGGCGGGCAGGTGATGGTGCGGATCCGGCTCGTCTCCACCGAGGGCGAAGACCGGCCGACCGAGGGTCACACCGGCGCGACAGCGGGATCGGCCAGCCGGGCGTCCGCGGCGCGACCGGCCGCCCACGCGTCCCAGTAGGCGCCGACCCGGTCAACGAACGCACCCGGCCGCTCCGCGAACAGGCGGGCACCGAGGTGGTCCGCCCGGACCTGCAGCGTGGCCCGCCGCCGGTCGAGCAACCCCGTGAGCGCCGCGACCAGGTCGGTCCCCCCGTGCTCCTCGGGCTTCGCGTGCAGCCGCGCCCGCAGCACCGCGAGGTCGTGATCGTCGCCGAGCAGCTCCCCGAGCGCGTGCAGCTCCTGCCGGCGCGACTTGAGCACCGAGGGCCACGCATCCTGCAGCAGCCGCACCTGGTAGCGGTGGTACTTCACGCGCTTGCGCCACTCGTGGAACGCCTCGGTGGTGCCGTCGGCGTAGGCGTCGTGGTACCGCTTGCGGCTCCGCCGGTAGGTCCGTTCCAGTCCCCCGGCCAGCATCTCGAAGCCGTCGCCCGGCAGCTCCCAGGTCGCGATCCGACCGCGGGCTGCCTCGAGGTCGCTGCGGATCGCGGTGAGCACCTCGTCGACGGCCGGGGCCGCGTCGTCGCGCCGGGCGACCAGCGCGTCCCGGACGGGCCCGAAGCCGTCGAGGTCGACGTGCTCCTGGTAGGCCGCTGCCAGCACGTCGTACGCCTCGACCATGGCGGCGTCGTCGCGGAGGTGCGATGCCCGCCGAGCCGTGTCGCGGAAGGCCGCGTTCTCCCGTGCGTGGAGGTCTTCGTCTGCGTCGCGGACCAGGCGTACCAGCGCGCGCAGCTTCTTGCAGCGCTTGCGGACCTGGTGGATGCCCTCGTTCGGGTCGTCGCCGTCGAGGTCGGTGAGGCCGCGCTCGACCTGGTGGGTCGCGACCCGCCGGACCTCGTCCGTCAGCTGATCGGGCTGCAGGATCCGGTAGAACGCCATCGCCAGGTCTCCTCCGCCGCTGTCGCCACAGCGTGCAGGGCGGGCACGGCGGGTGCCGCCGGACCCACCGGCCACCCGGTCGGGTCTACCGCCGGACGCGGGTCAGGGCGCCGACACCCGTGCGCCAGCGCCCGCGAACCATACGGACCGGATCAGGGGAAGTCGCGGATGGACTCGAGGTCGGTCGTCCGGTCGATGCGGTACGGCCACCGGGGGCGGCGTAGTTCGCGGTGCTACCGGACGAGGTGACCCGAGGATCGCGTCGGCTTCGCGAGCAAGGTGGCCCGACGCGTGACTTCTGACCGAGTTCACACCCAAGATGACCGCGACGCCTCCCTTGGGTTCGACGGACGACCCGGCCAGACCCCGGATCATCGACCCGCGCCCGGACCGGTCGTGGTGTCTCGACACCACGAGCATCGGTGGCAGCAATCGTCCTCCCAGGGCAGGGGCCCCGGGGAGGGGAACCGGCAACCGGCCCTCGGGACCCTCGCCCGGCGTCA